>WJIO01000209.1 GCA_014730235.1 Candidatus Poribacteria bacterium | reverse complement strand
TTGAAATTAACATTTCATAATGGATAAACCTTCAAATATTTTTGAGAAAACACATTAAGCCGAATGATCTGACTTAAGGAAATTTTGAGAAAAAATTAATTAGTATTCACTGTTTTTCCGCAAATAATTCTAAAAAAGTAAGGATTAGTTTCTGTCATTCCTGCGAAGGCAGAAATCCAGTCATCATGTTAAGCTTCTGGCTTCCTGTCTCAAGCTTTTTCAAAAAAGCTTGAGCAAAAAAGAAAAACTCAGAATAACAAAAATGAACCCAGGTGGTTACCCAATTAAATTTTGAATTTTCATGAAAAGGGAGAGACTTGAGGTTCTTTTCTGAAAATGCTTAAGGGTTTTGGTAATTTTATTAAGGTATTTATGGGGATGAACCAGGAAACGAAAAGCAATATTTTATTTTATTGTCTTGGTATAGGCACGAATAATATAAGTGTATCTGAACTGGAAGAACTATCGGTTTTAGACTGGGACGAGGTATTCAAGGAGTCGCTTAAACACAGGGTTACGCCGCTTTTATATCAACGTCTAAATACTAATAAGACAGATTTAAAAATTCCCAACGAGATAATGAAGGAATTACACAGGATATACTTTAGCATTGTTCGTGAAAACATAAAAATATATAATGAACTTTCTAAAGCGCTTAACGCCGCAAAGGATGCGAATATTCCAGTTATAGTTTTGAAAGGCGCAGCCTTAGCGGAACTGATATATCAAAATATAGCTTTAAGGCCAATGAATGATGTTGACATACTTG
The DNA here is from genome assembly GCA_014730235.1 of Candidatus Poribacteria bacterium. Taxonomy (GTDB): domain Bacteria; phylum Poribacteria; class DTPJ01; order DTPJ01; family WJIO01; genus WJIO01. Next base: position 11,095 of record WJIO01000209.1, on the reverse strand, counting down.
TAAAAAGCCATGACGCATGGCGTATTGATGAAATACTTGCTCCTTTAGGATATGAATCAGATGCTTTATCCGAACACCAGGCACAACGATTACCGCACATAAACAAAAGCAATTTTATGGAGATTGATATTAATCCAAAGCTTTATGAACTTCCAGAACTTGATCCCTGGATAAATGCAAAACCTGTAAAATTGGGTTCCGCAGATGCTTTTGTATTGGGTTCTGAAAATTTTCTTGTGCATATATGCCTTCATCTGGATCGCCACTTCTTTGAAGATGGATTTACAAGACTTATCTGGTGGTATGACGTTGCTGAATTGTTAAGACATTATCGGGAGGGAATTAATTGGGACTATATTATTAATTTATCAAAAGAATACAATTTTGAAGGTTCTATTAAAAGAGTTTTAACAGCAACCAACGAATGGTTTAACCAGCATACTCCCGATTATGTGTTGTCTCAACTTAAGGATGATAACACCAGGATTTTTACAGGAAATCTTCTTCATGTGCCAGATAAAACAAGATATAACAACGAACTAGGTTCTGTTATATCCTCTTTATCCGATATGCCAAAATTTCCTTCATTTAAGGATAAAATATATTATCTTTTCAGAAGGATGTTTCCTGTTAAAGAACAGATGATAAGGCATTATTCCCTCAAGCGACCTAGCTTAGTATATTTATTTTACTTTGTTCGTTTTTTTGAAATCGTATTTAAGGGCATGAAGGTTTTAATTAAACTACCAGGTTATTTTAAGAAAAAGAGTTCTCCTAATATTTAACTATACTTTCACATCTTTTTATATAAAGTAAGTCTTTATGAATTTTTTGAATAATGACAAGCAAAGTGGATTTTTTCTATATAATTTATGATTTTTCTTCATTACCACACTAAACCCGGAAGAACCAAATAATTATTGAAACTTATTTAAAATTATCCAGGAGATCTTTGGTTTTGCTAAAGGAAAATATTAAGAATAAAGTTAAGGAATTCTGGAACCGGGAATCCTGTGGAACAGGTGTGGCTCTATCCCGGAAGTTTACCCGGCAATATTTTGATGAAATTGAAGATTACCGATATAAAGTAGAGCCAGAAGTATTTTCATTTGCACAATTTACCAGATTTCGGGATAAAGATATACTGGAAGTAGGCGTTGGTTCAGGAACAGATTTCTTACAGTGGGTGAGAGCAGGGGCCAGAGCCTATGGCGTGGATCTTACAGAAGAGGCTGTTGAACATGTAAGACACCGACTTGAAATATATGGGCTTATAGCTGAGGATATAAGGGTTGCAGACGCAGAAGATTTACCTTATCCAGACAACCGTTTTGATCTGGTGTATTCATGGGGTGTTATACATCATTCTCCTGATACCATAAAAGCATTGGAAGAAATTATCCGTGTAACGCGTATCGGTGGTACTGCCAAGATAATGGTATACAATAAAAAGTCTTTAAATGCCTTTTACCAATATATCAAATATGGTTTAATGCGCGGAAGACCTTTTAAGAGCATTTCCTGGATACTTTATCATTATATGGAAAGTATTGGTACAAAAGCCTTTACAATAAATGAGATGAAGCGGATTTTGACTAAATATCCTGTTCGCATTATTGATATAGCCGCTAGAGTTAATTATTATGATCTTTTACCAGATAAATCTCCATTTGCCAGATTTATTGCTTATCTCCTTGCCTGTCTTTTGGGTTATAACAAGATTGGCTGGTTTTTAACTGTAGAGATAGAGAAAACCGGGAATTAACCAGGAAAAAATATGTGTGGTATAGTAGGCATATATAACTTATCCAAATTTGTAGATACCGATCTTTTAATCCGTATGCGAGATACAATGATACATCGGGGACCTGATGATGCTGGACTATATATATCTAATGATAAAAAGCTGGGATTAGGTCAACGACGGCTTTCTATTCTTGATCTTTCAACTGCTGGAAGACAACCTATGAATGACGAATTAGGAAAGATATGGATTGTCTACAACGGTGAAGTTTATAACTTTAAAGAACTCAAGAAAGAGTTGATAGATAAAGGATATAAATTCCGGACTCAAACTGATACGGAAGTGATAATTTATCTATACAAAGAATATGGAATAAGTTTTGTTCATAAATTGAGAGGCATGTTTGCCCTTGGTATATGGGATTCAGATAAAAAAAATCTCATCCTTATAAGGGATCGGATGGGAATAAAACCTCTTTATTATACCTATTTTAATGGTCAATTCATATTTGCATCAGAAATTAAAGCTATTCTAGAGCACCCGGGAGTTAAACGGGAGGTAGACGAAGATGCGTTTTATCATTACCTTTCATTCCTTACAGCCCCAACCCCAGATACACTTTTTAAAAATATAAAAAAACTCGCTGCCGGATATATACTTACGGTTAATGAGAATATAGAAATAAAGGTGGAAGAATACTGGGATGTATTTGACAATGTTCAACCTTTATATGATAAGCCGGATTCATTTTATACGGAAATGTTGCTGGACACACTTCGGGAATCTGTTAGATACAGGATGGTAAGTGATGTTCCTGTGGGCGTTTTTTTATCTGGCGGTTTGGATTCCTCTACCAATACGGCTTTATTTTCAGAATTTTCAGAAGAACAGGTAAAGACATTCTCTATAGGCTTTAGAGGCCAGGATTCATATAACGAATTTAAATATGCCCGAAAAGTAGCTGAAATGTTTGGGACTGATCATCATGAGCTATGGATTGGCGTAGATGATCTGGTGGATTTTTTACCTCAGCTTGTATATCATCAGGATGAACCTATTGCTGATCCTGTTTGTGTTCCGATGTATTATGTTTCCAAGCTGGCGCGAGATAACGGCGTTATAGTATGTCAGGTTGGAGAAGGCAGCGATGAACTTTTCTGTGGATATCCAGGCTGGCGGGAGACTTTGAAACTTAACAGTCTTACTCCATATCTTCGAGTTATACCCTCTTTTATCAGAAAGTTCGGTCTTAAATCTCTGGAGATAGCAGGAAAGAGCGATACAGGTAAATATGAGAAATTCTGTCGTGTTCATAATGGTGAATCTATTTTCTGGGGTGGAGCCGAGGCCTTTGGCGAAAATGAAAAGCAGCAAGTTTTATCTTTAAGACTTCGGGAGAAATATAAGAATAAGAGTTCATACGAAGTTGTTGCAATGCTTTATGAAAAGTTTTTGGAAAGAAGTCCTATAAAAGATTATTTACATTTTATGAGTTATATAGATCTTCGCTTCAGATTACCTGAGCTTTTGTTGACGCGCACAGACAAGATGAGTATGGCCACATCACTAGAAACACGGGTTCCATTCCTGGATCATGAATTTGTTGAGCTGTCTATGTCTATACCTGAAAACGTGAAGATGAAAAATGGTGAACTTAAATATATACTAAAAAAATCACTGGAAAACAAGCTACCAGATGATATTATTTATAGAAAAAAACAGGGATTTAGCGTTCCTGTGATGGAATGGTTCTTTGACAAACTAGGTGATTATGCAAAGCAGAAACTGAATAATTTTACACGCAGGACAGACTATTTTAATCCAGAATATATAGAAATGATGCTTGCAAGGCAGAGAGGAGCAAAGCTCTGGTATGTTCTGAATTTTGCCCTCTGGTATGAAAGGTGGATTGAGGGCATTAAATAGAATAACAGCATTTAGATGAAAAAAAAGAATGTATTGAAAATATTTCATCTGCCTGATGATATGGGGATGAGGGCATACAGCCTTAGCAGGTCTGAAAAAGTATTGAGTCTGGATAGCCAGATGATCGTTCGCCGGAGAGGGGTACATGATTCGGCCTGGGTAAAACCTTTACAATCATCAAATAAATTAGTATTTTTCTGGAAGCTTTTAAAGGCTTTTATCAGTACTCTTAAAGCTGATGTTATAATGGCAAACAACGGGGCAAGCCTGCTGGATTTTTCCAGATTTCATCTGGATCTTCTGGATATTCGTATATATAAATTTCTTGGTAAAAAGATAATAGTTACATATCAAGGCTGCGACGTTCGTATGTGCAGAGATTGCCCTATCCGTGATTCGTTATCAAGTAATGAAAAATGTGTTAATTGTCCACCTCAATACAGCTACGCTGATTTTGACAGAATAAAGCGGAGACGTTTAAATATCTGGTTGCGTTATGCCGATGCAGTTTTGGGTATTACACCGGATTTGTGTCGTGTTGAAGGTGTAAAATACACACCACACGCCAAGTTAGTTCAGCAAAATCTTAAAAAAAACAAAAAGAAAGACGGTAAAATATTTATCGCCCACCCTCCAAAACCCCAGATAAAAGGCACAGATAAAATAGAGGAAGAAATATGTAAACTTGTTAAAGAATATCCAAATACAGTAGAGTATGTTTCTATATCCGGGCTTTCATGGAAAGAATGCCAGAAGGTTTTATCAGATTGTGATATTGTTGTAGATCAGATTTTGTATGGCTGGTACGGCGGAATCAGCGTTGAAGCGGCACTATTGGGAACACTGCCGATAGCTTATATTGATTCTGATTTGCTCAGATTTATTCCTGAAAATATGCGGAATAACCTTCCTGTTTATTCTATTTTCAATAAAGATGAACTTTTTGGCACTTTGAGAAGATTGATAAAAGATAGAGAACTGCTTGCTAGGGAAACTCTTCGTTGTCATAAAAGTGCGATGAAATTTCATGAAGGTAAAGCCGTTTCGAAATTTTTAATCAAGGAATATTATGAATGAAAAACAGCACAAGGATTGATGCAGATTGGGCTGATTTTTACGGATCAGGTTGATGAGATTAAATTATTATTTAGAAAAGCTACGAAAGTACCCACCTTATGTCATTGCTTATAAAATTTCAAGTAAGTTTATTAACCGTTTGAGAATAATAATCACTTCTCTATTTTCTCACCTTAGTTCAGATCATATATCTGATAAAGAGCTAACAGAATCTCTGAATATATCATTTAACAACCTTGATAATTTATCTAAATATTTCAGAAAAAAAGAATCTTTCTGCTTTTTCCCCAGTATAATATCAAAAGATGATACTGTCAGCTTGATTAAAAAGCTCTACCCTGAATCAATAGAAAGTACAATTAATGATGCAGACAGAATATGCGATCATGTTTTTGATATACTTGGTTCCGGTCCGGTTAACCTGGGTGATAAAATAGACTGGCATACGGATTTTAAGGTTGGTTGGACATGGAAGAAAAAATATTTTAAACTATATAAACACACCAATTACAGCAAACCTTATGATATAAAAATTCCCTGGGAGTTAAGCCGATGTCAACATTTTGTGACCCTTGGTAAAGCATACTGGTATACCAATGACGAAAAATATGCGAAGGAATTCGTCTGTCAGATTTTAGACTGGATTAAATCTAATCCGCCAAAGATAGGTATCAACTGGGCAGGAATTATGGATGTGGCTATAAGGTTGGTAAACTGGATTTGGGGTTATCATTTTTTCAAAGGTTCTCCGCATATAGATGATAATTTTATAATTATTTTTCTCAAGTCTCTACTAGCGCATGGAGAACACATAATCAATAATCTTGAAGATGAATATGAATTTAATACCAACCACTATTTATCTGATCTGGTAGGTCTTATTTATCTTAGCATAAGTTTTCCGGAGTTTAAAAAGTGTAAGGAATGGGGTAATTTTGCCGTTAATGAACTGATCCGGGAAATGGAAAAGCAGGTTTATCCCGATGGAGTGGATTATGAAGGTTCTATCTCCTATCATCGCCTTGTAACAGAATTGTTTTTATCAGCCACACTTCTTGTTCTACAAAGCAATAAATATAAATTTCCTGAATGGTATATGCACCGTCTTGAAAATATGATATACTTTGTGTTATACTATACAAAAACAGACGGTAACGCTCCTCAAATAGGCGACAGCGATGATGGTCGTCTTCATATACTCAGCAATTATAGTAAATGGAACAGATTAAATCACAGCTATTTGCTTTCTGCTGGTGCTGCAATTTTTAGCCGGAGTGACTTTAAGGCAAAAGCGGCTGAATTCCATGAAGAATCTATATGGTTATTGAGTTTAGCGGGGTTCAATCATTATGAGGATATAGAAATAAAAGAAAATAAAATAGAGAGTAGGGGGTTTACCAGGGGTGGAATCTATCTGATGCGAAATTCAGATATGTATATGGTCGTTGATTGCAGCTCAGTTGATAATAAATCTCCATCCGGTCATAAGCATAACAGCAGGTTAAGTTTTGAGATATTCGCCTATGGTAAAAACTTATTGGTAGATCCCGGGTCTTATCTTTATACAGCCGATGCAAAATGGCGCAATACTTTCAGATCAACAAGCTATCATAACACAATAGAGCTAGATGGATATGAGCAAAGCGCTCTGGATGATATTAACCTCTTTTTGCTTAACAGTGTTTCTGAAGTGAAAGTAATTAAATGGGAAACAAAAGCTGAATACGATTTTCTTGATGTTCAACATAACGGTTATACTCGTTTAAGTGATCCTGTTATACATAATCGTAAAATATTCTTTCATAAAAAACGGGATTATTGGCTAATTCAAGATTTATTAGTAAATCCTGATATGAGGGAAAATAGCTTTGAAAAAGAGCATAAAGGTCGGTTTTATCTACATTTTGCACCAATGAATATAGATAATGATCCGAATAATCCATTATTTTTGATCGCAACGAGTTCGGATAATACAGGAATTATAATACATTCATTGGGAAATGATGAGATGGATTTTTCTGTTGAGCAAGGCTGGCTTTCTTTGAGATATGGAGAAAAAATACCAAGCCCTATTATATGTTATGAAAAATCCGGCAAATTGCCTTTGAGTTTCGAATTCATTTTTTATCCTTTTAGTGGGAATTTGCCGGAGATAGATGTTGAGGAAATAAAGGAAGATCTAGACAGATTTATTCGAGTTTAATAAAATGCAAAATCTAACAATGAAAATTCGGCAACCGATAACGATAATGCTTTTTCTGCTTGGCATCTTGGGATGTATGTTTGTATCAATACAAATACTGGGAGCAGAACGCATTAATATAGCTTTTATTTCTATGCTTGCTGTTATGTTTGCTATATTCTTATTAACAGGCTCTCCCTTTAGGACACTTCTGGCCCTGGTAATTTCTATTCCTTTGGGTTCTACCATGTCAATAGAGATAGGATTCAGGATAATACCGGCTTATCTGCTTTTGCTTCTTTTGATTTTTATCATGGTTGTTACAAAAGATTTCTGGTACACAAAATCTCCGATGGATTTATCTGTATTTATATTTCTGGCTGTGTGTGCCCTGTCTTTAGTTCAATCGGTGCGCATCCCTCCACCCAGGCTTAATCTGGCAGAAACTATGCGATATAGGGGTATGTGGTTTAGAAGCGTTATACAGTTTATGCTGCTATTTTTCTTTTCACTGGTTTACTTCTTTACGGTTCATTTATGCAGCAAAAACAGGAAAAGACTTGATATCTTGATAAAAACCTACCTTACCCTGGCTATTATACTTTCGATATACGGTTTATACCAAATAATCGCTGTATATTTCCGACTTCCTTTTAGAGATATAACCAATACATTGAATACCGGCGGCAGGGGTTATGGTAATCCATTGGCCAATACAAGCTTTAAGTATTTCCGCGTTTATTCAGTATTTATGGAACCCCTTGGGTTTGGGCATTATCTGTTATCAGTAATTCCCCTTGTCTTGCCATTTGCTGTTATTACAAGAGATTATATAGATTTAAATAATCGAAAATGGATATCTGCAAAAAAACTCATGATATTCATAGCAATATTCTTTGTTTGCATGTTTTTTACAAGATCTAGAGGTGCTTTAGTCAGTTTTGTTTTTACTTTAATGTTAATACTTGTGCTTTTACGCAGGAAAAATTTCGTCAGATTTGCTGGCTATATGTTTGCATCTCTAATTGTTGTGATGATATTTTATCTTTTAGCGATTAGATTTTTAGGTGTAAATGCAAATATTCTTAAGATGCTGAGGTTCGGGAATATAGTAGAAGCCTTTGACATAGAAAATTTTAACATGGCGATGGAAGCCGGTATTAAGGGATACAGGAGTGAATTTGGTAAACTTATCAGCAGTCAAAGATTTATCGTAAACTTTTATTTAATCCCTCAGATGTTTTCTCGCTATCCTATATTGGGAGTTGGCTTAGGTAACTTCCCCCTTCATGCTTCAGCTATTTTACGAAGCAGAATGCTTTATAGTCCAGTAGGAATATGGGGAAACATGCTAGCTGAGACAGGCATTATAGGCTTAGGAGCTTTCTGCTGGATGGTGTTTACTTATTACAGGATTATGATTAAGACCCTTGGTAAGGTACGGGATACCTACTGGGAGCCTTATATAATAGGTTTTACGGCTTGCTTTACGGGTTTTATATTTCATTATTTCTTCTGGGGAGCAAGATTGATGATACCCGATTGGCTTTTTATTGGAATGTCTATGGCCCTGGTAAATTCCATAAATATGCAGATTAATCGTGATAAGACTGTAAACACTGAACACATTAAGCTTCAGAATCAAAGTCAAGGTAGATAAAATGCTTTCTGGACATGAGATTTTATGTATATCCACTCAGGACTGGGACGATTTATGGACCAGGAAACAGCGTTTTATGACATGGTTTGCCCGTCAGGGTAACAGGGTAATCTATGTTGAACAGCAAATGCACTGGCTCGGTTATGCCAAACATTTCAAAAAACAATGGCGTCGGATAGGACTTTGGACTAAAGGACCAAGGAAAATTGAAGATAACCTATATGTTTATACACTGCCGATTTTGCTGCCATTTTACCAGATGTATTCGGGTATAAACGGACTTAATTACTGGAGTATAACGAGGAATTTACAAAGCCAGATAGATTCCCTGGATTTCAAAGCACCTATACTATGGACTTACGCACCTTATTCAGAAAAACTTGTAGGAAACGTTGGAGAAAAACTTGTCGTATATGAGTGTGTGGATGAGTTTTCCGCCAGCAAGGGATTGGTAAAAGGAAATGTGGTAAAAGAAATGGAAGAATCCCTGCTGAAGAAATCAGATGTGGTTATTGTAACGGCCCAATCTCTTTATGATTCAAAAAAAGATATGGCTAGAGAAATACGCCTGGTCCCTAATGCTGCTGAGATAGAGCATTTTCGGAAGGCTCTGAATGAAAATCTGCCAATACCTGAAGATATGGCCGGATTAAAACGCCCAATTGTTGGTTTTTTAGGTTCAATATCATACTGGATAGATATTGACTTAATTAAATATATAGCTGAATCACGTCCGGATTGGTCTATAGTGATGGTTGGGCCTATTAGAACCGATGTAAGCCCTGTATCTTCCATGCCAAACGTTTATTTTACAGGCAGGAAAGACTATAAGTTGGTTCCTAATTATCTTAAGGCCTTTGATGTGTGTTTAAATCCCTATATACTGGATGGAGTGGCAGAAGGTTGCAGCCCCCTTAAGCTTTACGAATACCTGGCGACGGGCAAGCCTATCGTTTCCGTAGATATGCCGGAGGCGCGCAAGTTTGATAATGTTGTAAGGATAGCTAATTCCCGGGAAGAAATAATACCAGAAATTGAACTTGCTTTGCAGGAAGATGAAAGACTTGTTAAAGAAAGAATAGATATATCAGAAAAGAATTCTTGGAGAGAAAGATTTTTACTGGAAAATGAAATTATTGAACAGGCAATAATAAAATCTCAATCCGGGCGGAATTAGCTTATGGTAATAGGCATAAATGCGCTTTCTATAACACCGGATTCTACCGGAGGTGGTACTACTTATATACTGGAACTGATAAATCAACTCTCTAAAATTGACAGTGAAAATAAATATATAATATTCATAAGGAAAGACAGTGCTCATCACTTCAATTCATATAGCACAAATTTCATTATAGTAAAAATATTTATGCCAGCCAGATTTTCGGTGGCTTTTAGGGTTTTAATTGACCTTTTATTTATATCCTTTATAGCGTTAAAATATGAACTGGATGTTTTATTTTGTCCTATAGATTCTATACCGATCTGGACTCCCTGCGCTTCGGTTATGGTAATACAGAACCTGCTTTATTTTCATGATGAATTGAATCCTGCTAAACATATTGGAAAACGGCGATTTCATAGCAAAGTTCGGTTCTGGTATTATAAACAAATAACCTTACGTTCGGCTCTAAGGGCGGATAAAATAATAACCGTATCTGAAAATGCTAAACGGGAAATAATAGATTATTTTAGGATTGATGATTCAAAAGTATCTGTAGCCTATCACGGAATAGGAAAGCATTTCAGAAATATTCATGATGAAACTGAAAACATAGATGGATATATACTTTATGTTGGTGCATTGCTGCCATATAAAAACATTGAATCTATATTATTTGCTGTTTCGGAGTTGAAGAACCGCAATTTATTAACCTGTAAAGTTAATATAGTTGGACCGGATTATTATGAATATAAACCTAAACTGCGTTCTTTAGCAGATGAATTAGGCATTTCGGATGTGGTGGTTTTTTCGGGATATATACCATACGAAAAGCTTCCTTTAATTTACCAAAAAGCAAACCTTTTTGTTTTGCTTTCACGTTGTGAGTCTTTTGGCATGCCTGTATTGGAAGCTATGCAAAGCGGATGCCCGGTTGTTTGTTCAAATCTTTCTTCATTGCCAGAAATTGTGGGAGATGCCGGAGTTTTGGTTGATCCTGATGATGTTAAGGAAACGGCAGATGCTATGGAAAGAATACTTATGGACGAAAAATACAGGAAGCGTTTAGTATCTAAAGGTAAATTAAGAGCGAAAGAATTTTCATGGGAAAAGACAGCTAGACAAACATTAGAAGCTATGAAGCAAGCCTTTGATTTTTATTCGGGATGAAATAATATATCATAAAGGATTTAAAGATGAAAGGAATTATATTAGCCGGAGGAAAGGGAACCAGACTTTATCCATTAACCAAAGTTACTAATAAGCATCTTCTTCCTGTTGGTAAAGAGCCAATGATCTATAATCCCATTAAGCAACTGGTATCTTCTGGTATAGAGGAAATAC
>WJIO01000208.1 GCA_014730235.1 Candidatus Poribacteria bacterium | reverse complement strand
TTTTCGATGAAATAATTGGCTCTTCCGGCTTGAGTGGGGTAAAGATAAGAAACTTTTTTATACTGTCATTCCTGCTTCAAGCTTTTTGAAAAAGCTTAAGCAAAAAGGAATAAGAGTTTTGCAGGAATGACAAGCTGAGAGCATTTTCAAATTATTACCATACTGAACCCGGAAGAACCAATAAAAACTCTCATGGGTTTCTGTCCGAACTCATATCTGAAGTTCAGATATTATAAGTTGACTGAAAAATCCTATTCTGATATATTGTAGATGGTTTAATAAAATCGTATACAATTTCATTGAGAGGGCTAAATAAAGCAAACTAAGATATTAACATGATGATTAAGTTATATGAAATATTAAAAAAATACTGGGGATACGACAACTTTTTACCTCTTCAGAAGGAGGCTATAGAATGTGTTCTTAATAACCGGGATTCAGTAGTTGTATTACCTACAGGCGGGGGAAAATCCCTTTGTTTTCAGTCTCCGGCTATGTGTATGGAGGGGATGGCTGTGGTGGTATCACCATTAATATCCCTTATGAAGGATCAGGTTGACACTTTGAATAACTGCGGAGTTCCGGCGGCGTTTATCAACAGCAGTCTTTCTGTTGAGGAAAAACGGGTAGTGGCAAATGCTGTTTTTCAGGGAAGGATAAAGCTGTTATATGTTGCTCCTGAAAGACTTATCCTTGATAGCTTCATGACCTTTCTGAAACAAGTCCAGATTTCTTTTTTTGCCATAGACGAAGCCCACTGTATCAGCATGTGGGGGCACGACTTCCGACCGGAATATCGCAAACTGAGTATTCTAAAAAGCGCTTTTCCCGGAACCAGCATACATGCCTTTACCGCAACGGCAACAAAGCAAGTTCAGGATGATATAGTTCAGGGATTAAAGCTGGATGATCCGGAAGTTATTATAGGTTCGTTTGATCGTTCCAACCTTTCTTACAGCGTAGTTCCCAGGGATGACAGATTAAAACAGGTTTGTTCCATTATTGACGAACATAAAAACGAATCAGGTATTATCTACTGCATACGCCGGGCAGATGTGGATGAATTGTGTGAAGAGCTACTTGAAAAGGGTTATAAAGCCCTGCCATATCATGCGGGTTTGTCTGATACAGAGCGTAAAAGCAACCAGGATGCATTTATAAGGGACGAAGCTGACATCATAGTAGCTACCATCGCCTTTGGGATGGGTATTGATAAGTCCAATATACGCTATATAATCCATGCTGGTATGCCTAAATCCTTGGAGAATTACCAGCAGGAGACAGGCCGGGCTGGCAGGGATGGTCTGAAAGCCGATTGTCATCTGTTTTTTTCCGGAAGTGATTTTGCCATATGGAAATTTATCCTGAGCAATTCGGATGCGGATGTTACAAACGCCGGTCTTAAAAAACTCAGCGATATGTATAATTTCTGCATAAACAGCATGTGCAGGCATAAGGCCATAGTAACATACTTTGGTCAGGAGTTCGACAAAGAATCCTGTGAAGCTTGCGACATCTGTCTTAACGAGGTGGAACAGCTTGAGGATTCCCTTATAGTATCACAAAAAATCCTGTCCTGTGTGGCCAGGTTAAAGGGCAGATTCGGGGCTGTCCATGTGGTCAGGGTACTTGCTGGCTCTAAAGAAAAACGTATACTTAAATTCGGACACGATAAACAGAGCACATGGGGTTTACTTTCACACGAAAGCAGGAAATCCATCCGCAGCTGGATCGAACAGCTTATAGCCCAGAGATACCTTCAGAGAACGGGAGAATATAACGCAATCAGCCTGACAGAAAAAGGCTGGCTGGTATTCAAAGGTGAGGAAACCCCAAACCTGCTGAAAACTGTTGAAAAAGCCGACAAGCAGTCCAGAAAAGACGCTAAAGCATGGGATGGTGTGGACATTAACCTTTTCGATATACTAAAGTCTTTACGTCGGGAAAAGGCCGATGAACAGGGTGTTCCAGCTTTTGTAGTGTTTAGCGATGCTTCGTTAAGAGATATGGCCCGAAAAAGACCTACCACACTTAAAGGTTTCCTGAAGATTACCGGAGTAGGTCAGAAAAAATGCGCAACTTACGGTAAAGATTTTGTCAAAGCCATATCCGACTACTGCGATAATAACGACATTGAAACTAATATACAGCTAAAAAGGAAACGCCGCAAAGTAAATACTGCCAAGTTAAAAGCATTTGAATTATTTGAACAGGATATATCCATCCCGGAAGTTGCTGAATCGGTAGATCGAGCACTATCAACAGTATCAAATTATCTTGAAGAATATATAAAAAACGAAGGTATAGACGATCCATCACCCTGGGTTGATGCAGAGACTGACGAAAAAATACTTGAAGCTGCTGAAGAGGTGGGTATGGAAAGATTGAAACCTATATTTGAGTTTCTTAATGGTAAAATAGATTATTCGCTGATACGAATAAGTCTTGCATGTTTTCGTAACAGGAGCAATGTATAAGTGAAGGTGGAAATGTCATTGGTAGGATTAATTGGTTTTTATTTTTAGAAGCACTATTGTAATGTTATCGTCACCCCCGGCGTCATTTGCCATGTAAACCAGATCCTTGCATATCTTTTCCAGTGTTTTTCCCCGATTAACGATTATGTATATCTGGTTATCCGAGAGCATATCCCATAGACCGTCAGAACACAGGAGAATCATATCATCCTTTTTTAACCTGTAGGTATGGTTATATTCGGGTTCGATAATAAGGGGTGTGCCAACTGCCTGGGTAATCTGATTCTTTAAGGGGCTTAGACGGGCTTCCTCTGAGGTCATTTTCCCCGATTGCACTAATTCTGCTACTGTGGAATGGTCACTGGTTATCTGGGTTATTCCTGTATCATTGATAACGTAAACCCGGGAGTCGCCTACATGACAGGTGTGAAGGATGTTGTTATATATGAAAGACAGAGCAATAGTGCTTCCCATGCCGTTATGACCGATTTCCTGCTGGCTTAAATCTATAATTTCATTATGGGCCATAAGAACAGCTCTTTTCAAATTTTCCGAGACTGTGTTCCTGTTCTGACGCATACTGGAAATAATACCATTATTAAAGTAATCTTTTATAACTTTAATAGTATTTACACTAGCAATCTCTCCGGCGTTGTGGCCGCCCATACCATCAGCGACAACATATATCCCAGCTTCAGGCATAAGGAGATAGCTATCTTCGTTTTTATCCCTTTGTTTACCCGTATCCGTTATTCCATAGTATGCGATGTCTTTGACTTTAGATGTTCTCCGATTGAACATGTCTTTCAGAATTTTCATGCTTTTACCTCTTTTATTCAGTATAGACATCAAGCAATACTATCTCCTATTATAATTAAACGCCTTGGCCAACTGTTTTGCTTCCAGTTCCCAATCGAGTTCATACAACCTTATTGATTCGTCCTCACTTGCAGATACTGCGTATTGACCATCAAAGCTTATACATACAGAATTAACCCAGTGGGTATGTCCTTCAAAAATATGCAGACAATTACCCGTTTTTATATTCCATAACCTGACAGATTTATCTTTGCTACCCGATAAGGCATAAACACCATCTTTAGTAAACTTTACAGAATTGACCCAATCATTATGACCTTCCAATATCTTCAGACACTCCCCTGATGTTACATCCCAGTATCTGATTGTTCCGTCATGTCCACCAGAAAGGGCGTAAGCTCCATCAGGACTGAATGATACGGAACTTACAGAGCTTTCATGACCTTCAAGTATCTTAATACACCTTCCTGTTGACATTTCCCAGAGTCTCAGATCAGAATCATAGCTGCCTGAAAGAATATACCTTTCATCTTCACTAAGACATATAGAATTTACCCATTTAGTATGACCGGCAAATATTTTCAGACATTCACCTGTAAGTGTATTCCACAGTTTTATAAGATTTTCAGACTTATTATCTTCACTGGAAACACCTGTGGATATGGCAAATCGCCCGTCTTTACTCAAATCAATTGATGAGACACTTCCAACACCATCATCAAATACTCTGAGACACTCACCGGACTCAACGTTCCACAATCTCATGGTGTTATCTCTTCCACCAGAAAGGATGAATCTACCGTTGGAGTTAATGGATATGGCCCGAACGTCCATGGTATGACCTTCAAAAATTTTAAGACATTCACCAGTTTCCGTTTCCCATAACTTAATTGTATCGTCCATACTACCTGAAATTATATATTTTCCGTCATCGGTAATAACTACTGATGATACACCATCTTTATGTCCTTCCATGGTTCTTACGTACCATGCTGATTTGACACCTGTCTTTTCACAAACCATAGATAGTCTGCGCCAGAAATCCATACTTTCGGCAGCCCTTTCATAACCGGGCAATTCCCTTAATTCCTGGGCAAAATTAAGAGCTTCATTAAGTCTTTTTTGAGATAAGGCATCTTCGGCTTTAGACAAAAGTTCTTTGGCTTTTGCTTCAAGCTCCACCAGATCTGCGTGGGACATAGACCTGGAAAGCCGGAGCGGGAAGGTTCCTGATTGTTCAAAAGGCTGCTCCCACATTATCATATTTCTGTCTTTGCCCACCGAAAGCACATAGCTTTGATCATCGCTGATATATATAGAAGTTACCTCTTCCGTATGCCCTTCAAAAGTACGCAGACATTGACCTGTTTCTATATTCCAAAGTCTAAGGGTTTTATCTTTACTTCCCGACAGAGCATATCGGCTGTTTTCGCTAACACATACAGACGTTGCTGAACCTTTGTGACCCTCCAGAGTTTTCAAACACTCACCTGTATTTACATCCCAGATACGGACAGTGTTATCATCACTGGCAGATAAAGCTCTTTTGTCATCTTTAGTTATACATACAGAATTTACATTGTCATTATGACCTTCAAAAACTTTTATACATTCACCAGATTCTATATTCCAAAAACGCAGGCTTTTGTCATTACCTGCTGAGATGAGGTTAAGATCATCACTTGTGGTATATACGGAGTTTACATATCCTGAATGACCTTTAAGGGTTTTTTGGCACAATCCGGAACCTGTGTCCCATATTTTTATGGTATTATCACTGCTGCCCGAAATAACATAACGGTTATCTCTGGTTATGTATACAGTGTTGACATAATCAGAATGTCCTTCAAAAACCCTCATACATTGCCCGGATTCCATATTCCATAATCTGACAGTGTTATCATAGCTTCCTGAGACAGCCAGAGAACCATCCCTGCTCATAAATACTGAGGATACGACGCCTGTATGTCCTTTGAATGTCTTTAGGCACTGCTTTGTCCAGACATCCCACAGTCGAAGGACATTATCCTGACCATATATACCGCTTCCTGTTATTGCATATCTTCCGTCAGAGCTTATGCAAACGGAATGAATTTCTGATTCATGTCCTTCAAATATTCTCAGACATCTTAACGGCAGTTCCCAGAGCATAAGTGTTCTATCAGAAGCCCCTGACAGGGCGTATCGCCCATCAGAACTCAGATGAACATCCCTGACAAAACCATCATGACCTTCCAGAGTTCGAAGGCATTTTCCGGTATGAGTATCCCAGAGCCTTATGGTTTTATCATCGCTTCCAGATAAGGCATAGCGACCATCTGTGCTTAGACTGACAGAGCATACAAAACTTTTATGACCTTCAAATCTTTTCAGACACTCATCTGTTTCCAGATTCCAGAAACAAACTGATTTATCATGGCTTCCTGAAAGCACATTCTTACCATTTCCACTCATACAAACAGAAGTTACATAACCGGCATGGCCTTCTAAAAGCTTCAGGCATTCACCTATCTTAACGTCCCATATTCTTACTATACCATCATTACTTCCTGAAACGGCTTTTGAGTTGTCTTCGCTGAGATATACAGATCTGATAACATCATTATCATGTTCGAAAGTGTTTACACATTGACCGTTTTCTATGCTCCACAACTTCATGGTTTCATCAGAGCTGCCGGAAAGTATATATTTGTTATCCCTGCTTATATGTACAGAATTAACATATCCTTTATGACCTTCAAGAGTACGAACACAATTTCCCGTTTCAACATCCCACAGCTTCACTGTCTTGTCATTGCTGGATGAAGCCATATAGAGTCCATCGTTGCTGAAACAAATAGAATGGGCCTCGCTGTTATGGGCCTGAATTTCCTGTAGCATTTCTCCTGAACTTACGTCCCAAAGGTAAATTATTCCATTTTCACATATGCATACAGCATACAGGCTGTCCTCTGTCAGACATACAGACCTGATGTCAGAATTTTGCCCGTCAAAAGTTCTTATACATCTGGCTGCTACAATTTCAGAGGATTGAGCCAGTTCCAGAGCGGATTGAATCTGAGCAGCATCGCTTGTATCCGGGGGCAGTTTTGTTGCGGCTTCTCTTAAAAGTGGTATAGATGATTCAGCGTCACCCCTTTCCAGATGCACCAGGGCGATAAGATAGTCAATAAGCCAGAGATTTTTATGGCTTGTTTTTATAGCTCTTAACTGCTGTATAAGCTCATCGTCTGTATGATCACCATTGCGCCAGAGGGTTATACCAAGGTTATAAGTTGCCTCTATGTGTTGAGGGTCTTCCTTAAGTGCTTCCCTCCATAGCTTTATAGCCTCTTTTTTCCTTCCTAATTCCACATACGAAACAGCCCTGTTATTCAAACCCTGAGCCCTTAGTCCCGCATCTCTCAACTGGGCATGAGGCGCTACTTCATTAAATTCCTCATAGTATACAGCTACCAGCATCTCCAGCATTTCATCAAAGGAATTAAGCCGTTCTTCCGGATCCCAGGCGACGCTTTTTTTCAAAATACTTTCCAGAGTTTCGGGCAAACCTTTTCTCATTTTTCTGGGTTCAAAAGGTTTTTCCTCTGGTTTTCGTCCCTCTACTGGACTGCTGTAAGGAAAGCCATTACAGAACATTTCATATAAACATACACCAAAAGAATAAATATCAGCACGTTTATCTACACCATGTGGATCCCTATATTGTTCAGGGGACATATATTCAGCAGTTCCCATGATAGAACCTACAGACGTAGTATTTTTATTATCAGGTTTTAATTCTTCATCTATCTCTATATCGGAATTAATCTCGATTTCTTCTGTGCCTCCGGTTCTTGCTATACCAAAGTCCGTTATTTTCAGAGTTCCATCCTGTGTGATAAGAATATTCTCCGGTTTTATGTCCCTATGGATCATACCAAAGCTGTGGGCGTAAATCATACCATGACAAAACTGTATTGCCAGATCAATACCGACTTTCAGATCCTTGCATTTGCCTTCAACGATCCAATCCCGCATACTACCACCGTCTACATATTCAATAAATATATGGGGTATATTCTCCAATTGACGGACATAATAGCAGTAAGCTATATGGGGGTGTAATCCCAATTCAATCCAGGAATCGGCTTCCTTAAGAACACGTGTAAAAAGAATTTCATCCGAGAGCATCATCTGGTTTGGAGATTTAACAGCCATCTTAACATTCCAGTCCATGTGCTCAACAATATAGACATATCCCATACCACCGGCAATCACATTTAGTACTTGATACGTATCGAGTATGATATCCCCCTTTTCCCAGATTCTAAGCTGACTTTTTTGGCCGTCCATCCATCCATGCTGTTCAGCCAGTTGTTTTGCGCTTAATTCCGGAGCTATGGGACTCATTTTTGTTCTGAGTTGTGTTCTTAATTCTGTTCGGAGTGCGGTTCCTGCAGCAGGTTTATTTTCTGTGGGAACTTCGGTGTTGGACTTTTTGGATTTACCGCCGATAAAATTTCTGAAGAAATCCCCAATTTTGGAAAAAAGTGACATTTTGTCCCTCATTCAAACTTTGTTTTCCTGAAGTTATATTTAACTGGTAGTTGTTTGATTACTCTTTACACTAATTTCAGTTTTGTTTTGATCATTTTGCCCGCGCACCAGGAATTTAAATCTATATTGATCAAAATATAATATATCGTTACAGTTAAGTTCCGTTTCGGTTGTTATCTTTTCTTTTGTATCGTTCAGATAGGTTCCATTTCTGCTACCCAGATCTGAAATGAAAAATTTGTTATTTTTATATTCAATTTGGGCGTGGATAGCTGAAACCGTATTCTTTTCGATAATAATATCTATATCCTCTCGATTCAGTCGTCCAATCCTCATCAGCGGTTTTGAAATTCTATACATCCTTTCACCTGTAACGCTTCCTGTATCTACAAGATACGCTTCAGGCATTTTTATATCCTTGGCTGATTCATCATTTTTACCTGTGGAAATCATTGTTCCTGTTCGATGGGCTGGATTTATCTGTGTTACGCCGCTTTTAGGGGGTTGCACAGTTTGGGTTTGTGGTTTTACCACCTGTCTTTTATCTGTTGTTTTGTGTTGAGAAGCCTTACCCCGTATCATAAATCTAAACTTATATTGATCCAGAATGATTATGTCTCCGCTTTCAAGACTTACTTCGCCGGTTATGCGGTCTTTTTCTTCGTTCAGATATGTACCGTTGGTGCTTCCCAGATCCACAAGATAAAAGCGGCGGTCTCTATACCTTATCTGGGCATGAGTACTGGATACAGTACTTTGATTAATTACTATATCAACGTTGTCTCCTTTTAATCTACCAATGGTAACAAAGGGTTTATCAATAATATATGTATTATTATCGGTAACTCCTTCAACATCCACAAGACAGGCTTCTGGGATTTTACCCTTACTAACACCGGAACCTTTGCGCTTTTTGGTCAAAACAAATGCTGCAGCAGAACCCAGAATAACTAGACCGGCGGCAGATGCGATAATCAAACTTAACGGAATGCCAGCTTTTTCATCTTTTACAACCTTTTGTTTTACCAGAGGTTGGGGGGTGGGTTTTTCCTCAGTTTTATGCAGTATTTTTATCATGCTATTTACGGCAGGAGTTATGTTTTCAGTTTGTTTTATTCGATAATAATCACCACCGGTTCTCTGGGCAAGAGTTTGCATAAGCTCAAATTCTGCGTTTTCATGAAACAAAAAGCTGAATATTTTTATACCTGCATTTTTGCTTTCTTTTGCCAGATCTTCCTTAAGCCACCTGTATTTTTCCACTGCCTTTGGACTGTCTTCAATATTAATCAGGCCATTAGTTATTAGAATTATACTTTTTGAGGAATCTGCTCTGCCATTTTGCTTTAACTCATATATAGCTCTCTCTATAGCCGATGGTATATTTGAGTGTTCAGAATTTTCAGGAGAGTCAATATGAAGCTTTCTCTCTAAATCCGGAATTATTATTTTAGTACCAACAGGTATATCGGATTCTTTTGATCTGCTGATGTTGTTTACTTCTGCAATTTTTCTCCATAAAAAGGGATTACCATAATACTTTACCGACAGATCCCACAGAGTATCACCCTTTTTTACAACTATATTTCTGGCTTGAGCCGGTTTCTCAGTTTCGGAACTGGCAAATGTTTGTTTAAATTTGTCCAGCATATCCTCTTCTGAAATATTTGTAAAGGGAATAACAAGCTCGGGTTTTGCTGAAAATTTTATAAAACATATCCTGCTGTTTGCAGAAACACTTTTTAGTGTTTTTGCGGTAATATTGTTAATTAGAGATACAGTGTCATCATCGGTCATATTTCCGGAAACATCTATAACAAAACATAAATCAGCGTTTGGTTGTGTGTTATTATTCTGAGCAAAACAGTTGAAAGTCAGAAATACAAAAAGAATCACAAATAGGGATATTAATGCTTTTATCTTTTTCATCAATCTAAACTCCCCCACAACAAGTATTCAGTTATATTATTTTTCTCCATAAAACCCCTAGAAAGGAAGATCAATATATCTCTACTGCTTAGTCGTTGCACATCATGAAGATCGGTCTATTCAAGTGCTTTTAGTGCATGCTAAATTGGTTAATATAGTATTTGTGAAAATCAAGTTTAGCTGCGAAAGGATTAAAAGATGGCTTGTGAGAAAATTCATATCCTTGTGGAACAATCCAGAGATTCAGGTTGGTCCAAAGCTTTGGTCGATCTTGAACCCGATGATATTTACATTACGACTGATAACAGGGATTATCTCAAATGGTCGGTATTGAAAAATTACGATGTTGTAACTATTTGTGGTTACTCACCCCTGGAATACAGGAATGATGAGATTTACCTTATAAAAAAATTCGTGGAAAACGGAGGTGGATTGCTTTTAGCATCCAGCAGCAGTAGATACCAGAAATATGTAGACGACAATGTTTATGTTATGCGCATGAATAAAATTGCCCGGATATTTGGTGCTGAATTTTTACCTCTGGAAAGCTGTAGTGGTGAAATAGTTTTTGACGGAAGCAATTTACTGGATGGATACCACAAAAAAAGCCTGCGCATGCTTTCTCATCCAGCCTTAAAAGGTCTGGATCTTGAATATATACCTGTAGCTAATTGCTGTATAATCAGTGTACCTGATAATGGGGAGGTTTTTCTGGAAAACGCTGATACAAAAGAACCCGTTGGCGCATTTTTGAAATATGGTAAAGGCAGGATTGTAATAATAAACGACCTGGAATTCTCGTATTATAACCTAAGATTATGCAAGACCTTTATTGATTGGTTATCCTGTAATCATATATCCCGGATCAAGAGTAACGAAAACGTACCCGATGAAATATCCCTGGAATACAGATCAAAGGAAGATAACGGGATATTTATAAATTATAATGATTTCACCAACGATAGGGTGGACAAATGTTTGGAGTTTGCAAAAACAATTAAGACAGATATAATTAACAAATTTCCAAAGGGAGAAGATGCCAGTTATACAATAGAAATAAATAATTCAGCCATACATCGTTTTAACTGGGGAGACTCAATCATCTCTATTGGAGTCAGTATGAATGATGCTAAGCTTGCTTATGCCCTGGGTGTTGAAATGGCAAGCCAGATGGATTTTGGATCACTGGGACAAATAATATGGTACGCTGGCTTTAGTTTTGATGTTATCAGGCAGTTTTTCGGTCTTTCGGCTATGAAGTTACTGGGTTATGAGAAAGAAGCAGAGGAAATATACCAGAAAATCTTCGATCATATAGAGGATAAAGATTTTGACATCACAAAGACATACATATACCATCCCAAATCCTTGTGGATATTAAACAAAATTATAAAAAAATACGGTGATGATTCGCTGGTAAAACTAGTAAAAGCAGCAACAGAAAAGGATAAAGATTTTGAAAAAATACTAAAACCGGGATATTTTTCCGAAATGGATATATTTATTTATTTTCTCAGTCGAGGGTTAGAGACTGATCTTTATCCCTGGTTCAAAGAAATAGGAACGACAATGCACCCGCTGCCGATTAAACCGTTTGACAGCGATGAATTTAAAAGCGAAGTGCCAAAAATTCTGGAAAAAGCCATCGCGGACAGAAATCAATCTGCGAGTGAAAGAAATAAGGCTATCTGTAGCTTAATTCGCTGGTATATTGATATAAAGAAACCCCAAAAAGAAATTATGACT
This sequence comes from Candidatus Poribacteria bacterium, assembly GCA_014730235.1. GTDB lineage: Bacteria > Poribacteria > DTPJ01 > DTPJ01 > WJIO01 > WJIO01. The sequence continues at coordinate 21,235 of WJIO01000208.1, read as the reverse complement.
GACCTGAAATCAGAAAACAGATATAAACGTACAACCGCCGCTATGTATCTTTCAACAGTTTCTGACAGCCGGGCCGTATCTGTCCTTGAAGATATTGCCTGCAATGATGAAGATTTGGCTCTGTCTGCAATAGCTTCTCTGGCTCTTGTGCGTCATGGGATTAATTCAGCTAAGGAACTTTTGCTTGATACAGCCAGAGAGCAGGATTATCTCTTTCAGCTTGATGCTGTATATGCCCTTCAAAAGGCCGGATGTAAAATATCCCTGGATGAATTAAAAGATAAAAATGGTAAAAATATATTAAGTATGGATATTGAATATGAAGAAGACCACCTGCGGATGTTTCCCACTATACAGGGCCGAAGGGTTGCTAATATCTACATGGATATGGACAGCATAAGCCATTTTCCCGGCAATATTCATGTCAACGGAGCTTATGTGCAGTGGGTGCATACTCATCCGGCGTATCGCAGGAAGGGGCTTTCCAGATGGACAATGAAGCAAATGATGGAGCATCCGTTGATTAAAAATTGTTCCTGCGCTTATCTCCATACCGGAACACGAAATAACGCCCATGCCATGTATAGGAGTTTTGGGTTTATTGACGTAGGCCAAAGCTTTCATATGACAGGAAAACTAAAAAGAGAAACAGCAAAAGTAGTGGAGGGAATCAACATAAGGGATTTTTCGCCAGGGGATGAAGTGAAAATGACAGAAATAGCCAGAGAGACTTACTCAGACATGTTGGATGTAGAAGCGATAAAAATAAAAAGCCATAAAAATCCCGGTTCTGTCATTAAAGTGGCAGAAAAAGATAGTGGAATAATTGGATTCACTAAAACCGGACAAGGTCATGATAAAAAAGAGGCGATTTTATGGGATTTACATGTAAAAGAAACGGATAACAGAAAAGGTATAGGTATGGCTTTATTATGCGCAACTCATAACAACCTTCTGGATAAAGGTTTTACAAAAATTCTGATGTTCAGAGGTGATCTTGCAGAAAAGAAATATATCAGGGATATTCTCCTGGGTTATGGATACCAGCTTGAGCGCAGCGGAGGTGTAAAGATGTTTAAGATGATAAATCTACCTATGCTGCTTAAAGAAATATCTTCGCTTTTATCAAAGCGCATAAAAGACAGTGACTACAAATTATGGAGTGGAAAAATTAATATTATAGGTAAGAAATACCGGGCTTGTATAGACATTTCCGAAAGCGAGGTGAAAATTTCAGATAAAACAGAAAAAGCAAATATAAACTTATCCGCCCATGACGATATTATAACCAGCATGATAGCCGGCAGGATAACACCTTATGAGGCATATTTGCAGATTAAAATGACTATAAAACCTATGGTAAATGAATATGTCATAGGACTGCTGGAAACCTTATTTCCACGAATGCCCAAAGAAAGATGATTTTTTCTTGCTTTAATCCTGCAACTTTTATATAGTAAATGTAATTGTTAAAAAATGAAAAATGTGTTTAGAAAATACCTTTATAATGATGACAAATAAATTATATCCATTTTTTAACGATTACAGTAAATATGAAAAGGCTTTATGCCAATGAAAATTATGCTGTATATAAATTATAAGGGAGGATATTATGAAAGGATATTTTATAAGGATTCTGGTAATATTATTTTTCATCACCATTACTACAGGAGTTTATGCCGTAAGAGATGATGATCTGTTGTTATACTTATCATTTGATGAAGGTGCGGGTGTTGAGGCCAGGGACAGTTCAGGAAATGAAAATCATGGTGTGATAAACGGTGACGTGCAGTGGACTGTGGGTAAATCGGGAAAAGCCCTGGAGTTTGCGGGAGATATTACTCAGTATGTGGAAGTTCCCGACGATGAAAGTCTTCGTTTTGATGATGGTCCATTTACATATACGGCATGGATAAAGACTTATGAATTAGACACAGCCCAATCACAGTTGATTATTTCCAAGCGTGTGCCCGTCGCTGGTGATGGTATGGAAACAGCCTCATTATTTATCAAGTCGGGAACTGACCACCTTTTTGTGGAATTCAGAGACAGCATTAAAGGTATGTTTGGCTATGATGCTATGGATGCTGTAATCACTGCGAATAATTGGCATCATGTGGCCTGGGTAAAAAACGATACTGAGTTGAAATTCTATGTTGATGGGGAATTAAAAGAGTCAGTCAATCACGAAAGAGATGGAACAGTAAACGGAACACAACCTTTATATGTCGGGGTGCATCGTTACGGCAACACATGGAATTCGCCGTTTATAGGAATTATTGACGAAGTGGCTGTATTCAAGGCAGAATTAACTGATGCCGAGATCATTCAGGCTATGAACAGCGTTTTGGCTGTAAAAGCAACGGGTAAAATCTCCGGTTTGTGGGGAAGAATTAAGAGTGATCATTGAGCTATAAATTGAGAACCGATCACTGTTTACTAATGTTGTAATGAAGAAAATCACAAATTATACAGGAAAAACCCACTTTGCTTGTCATTCCTGCTTTCGCAGGAATGACAATCTGAGGGGATTTTCAATTATAACCACACTAAACTCTGAAGAACCTCATTTTTACCACACTAAACCCTGAAGAAGCACTAATTTCAACTCAGGAGTAAAAAATGCTTGAATTAGGAATATGTCTTTCGCTTATTTTAGCTTATGGAAATACTGAGGTTGAACCAGAAAATCTCTCAATTGCTACTTTTCGGGTGGATGCGACACCACCTTTGGATACTCCCCTCTGCGGCGGTGGAGTTGAACCCGCCAAAAAGATAATAGACCGTCTTACGGTCAGAGGGGTAATTTTTATAACCGATGAATCACCTGTATTGCTATGCGCTGTAGATTGGGTTGGTATTGGTAACAGTGGACAGGATGAATGGAAAAAGGAGCTTGCAAAATCCGCAGGAACTACGCCAGATCGGGTGTGCGTCCATACCGTCCATCAGCACGACACCCCCGGGTGCGATTTTGCCGCAGAGGAAATGCTTTCTGAGCATGGCATTGGCGGATCCATGTTTATGGTGGAATTTACCAGACACACCATCACCAGAACATCCGAGGCTATACGTCAGGCTTTAAAATCACCTGTAGAAGTTACCCATATGTCTGTAGGCAAAGCGAAAGTAGAAAAGGTGGCTTCCAACAGACGCGTTTTAGGGCCTGATGGCAAAGTGAAACATGTAAGATATAGCTCATGCAGAGATGAAGAGGCTATAGCCGCTCCTGAAGGTGTTATAGACCCATATCTGCGGAATATTATTTTCTGGTGTTCAGAACATGCCATAGTCTCTATGACATATTATGCGACACATCCACAGAGTTTTTATGGAAGTGGAGCTGTCAGCACTGATTTTGTGGGTATGGCCAGATCAATCCGGGAAGCCACACTGCCGGATGTGTTCCATATTCATTTTAACGGCGCGGGAGGAAACGTGGCGGCGGGTAAATATAACGACGGTTCGCCGGTAAACCGGCTTATACTGGCCCAAAGAATGTTAGAAGGTATGGAGAAGGCATGGGAAAACGCTGTAAAAATCCCTATTGTAGCAGATGATCTGAAATGGAAAACTATACCTGTTGCTCTGCCTCTGCGGGATCATCTGGTTAATGGTGAAGAAGAACTGGAAAAGACCCTCAGTGACCCGGATGCGGATATACGCAGCAGGATCAGGGCAGCCAGAGACCTGGTATGGACGCAGGGATGTAAATCAGGTCAAAAAATTCAGCTAAGCTGTCTTCAATTGAGTGACACATACATTATTCATATGCCCGGAGAGCTTTTTGTTGAGTACCAACTGGCATCTCAGGAGATGCTGCCGGATAAAACCGTATGTATGGCGGCTTATGGTGATTACGGTCCTGGTTATATTGGCACTGAGATTTCATATTCACAGGGAGGATATGAAACCAGCTATGTATCCCGGGTTGCTCCACAGGTGGAGAAAGTTCTAATGGAAGCCATGAGGAAATTGCTGATTTCTGATAATCCTGCAAAATAGAGGAGGAGGGTATGGATAGAAGAAAAATACTATTTGCGTTTTTTATGTTAATTTGCTGCTTGAATTATTCTCTGGCTGAAGATTTTGTCACTGACGGCCTGGTGGCTTACTGGACGTTTGATCAACCCACTGTCAACGACAATAATGTAAAGGATGTTTGGGCAAACATAAGTGGTTCAGCCAAGGATGTTGATGTTGTTGAAGGTAAAATAAACGAAGGTTTGGAATTCAATGGAAAAAGTAGTATGATTACCATTGATGCTAATGAAAAGCTTGATATAACAGATGCTATAACCCTGGAAGCATGGATCAAAATCAGTCAGTGGCAGGAAGATCCAAACCGAAATATAATTATTGCCAGATACGACCAGGGACAAAATAAACGTTACGTACAGTTTTCAATAAATCCAAGTTACGGTTTAGGGGTTTATCTTGGACACACCAACGGTACAGCTTATGCGGAAACACAGGTGGGAACAAGAAGCGAAGAATGGGTAGATCAGTGGGTTCACGTGGCCGTAACATGGGATCATGCTGATGATGGTCTTCCCAGACTTTATATAAACGCTGAAGAGACCCCTAATTATTCACCTCAGGATGCTCTGAAAGAGCCGCTTTTGTTATTTGATATTCCCTGGATAATTGGCGCTATGCCGCCTCAAGATCGCTATTTCGCCGGGGTGATGGATGAATTAAAGATATACAACCGCAGATTAACTGAAGCAGAAATTCTCAAGAATTTTGAAGCTCAGACAAATTTTGCTGTGGACGCAGTTGGAAAATTAGCGGCATTGTGGTCGGGAGTTAAGTCAATTAAGTAATTTGGCTTTTCAGAGTTAAGTGTAGTAAAAATGAAAAAAACTTTATAAACATATCATTCCTGCTAAGCAGGAATGATATGCTGAGAGAGTTTTCAAATTATCACCACGTTAAATCCGGAAGAACCAGTAATTTTAACAAATTTTTAAGGGTTTTAATTATCTTTCTGAAGACATGGCTTCTAAACGTGCAACTCGTTTTTGGATAGGGGGATGAGTGCTGAAAAGCGTTGTTACAAAGCTTTGCTTCAGGGGATTAACGATAAACATATGAGCTGTAGATGGATTTGCATTTAAAGGTCTATGCTGAACAGCAGCTTCCATTCTTCTGAGAGCGTTGGCGAGGCCATTTGGAGATCCTGAAATCTCAGCTCCGCTTTTGTCCGCCGCATATTCCCGGGACCTGGATATGGCCATCTGTACCATAAGAGCCGCCAGAGGTGCTAATATGGCCATAAACAGCAAGCCAAGTATATTTCCACCATCATCATCGTCGCCGCCACCAAAACCACCGAATATTGCCGCCCATCGGGCCATACTGGCCAGCATGGTTATAGCTCCGGCCATTGCAGCGGCTATGGTGCTTATAAGTGTATCCCGATGTTTAATATGGGATAATTCATGGGCCAGAACACCTTTAACTTCGTCCTGATCAAGTGCCCTTAGAAGCCCTGTGGTAACAGCTATAACGGCATTTTTTGGATTTCTTCCAGTGGCGAAGGCGTTTGGAGTATCTGAGGATATAATGTAAACCCTCGGCATAGGAAGACCTGCCCGTTTTGATAAATTTTCTACAGTTCTGTATAGCTCAGGTGCTTGCTGCGGATCAACTTCTTTGGCCCGATACATTGACAATACGATTTTATCACTGAACCAGTAAGTACCAAAATTTAATATGATGGCAAAAGCGAAGGCAAATATAGCACCTTCTTGCCCCCAGAAACTGCCAATAAGTACCAGCAAGACCGTAAGCAAAACCATTAACATACCAGTCTTGATTGTATTCATGTTTAACTTCATCTCCTTCAAAAGTTATTTATAATATTTGGCTCTTCCGGCTTGAGTGTGGTAATAATTTGAAAATTTTCTCAGCTTGTCATTCCTGCTTCAAGCTTTTTGAAAAAGCTTGAAGCAGTAATGACAAATGGAGGATATTTTTTTCTTAATTGGACGATGTTTTTTACACTTCCACACTCAAGCCGGAAGAACCTAATATTTTATTATTACATATATTCAAACTTTCATCGTAAAGTAAATATTCCCTGCTATTAAAGACGAAAAAAATCAACTGAAAGGTTTACATATCAATTGTTTTGTAAAAGCAAATAAAATGCCTTTATCATCTTTCCTGTCTTGCGGCAAGATAACCCCACACATAGGCATTTCTGGCCATTGGGGTCTGGACAGTAAATTCACAGATTATTGGATACCAGAATACATCCCAGTAGGCTTCTATGGTGGGCCATTTCTTAACTGGCGGATAGCAGAATTTATCCACCAGCATCCGGGCCCACTCCTGGTTTTTATTTTTCGTGTCAATAGGGCCAAGGACGGTTATTCCCGGTGGAGGTGATTGGTGGGTAATTCTTGAATCTATATGGAGAGGGTGTTGGGGTTGTCTATATCCAAGACCTGTGGTATAGCATATATTTATAGGATTTGCGCCAGTCCCAGTCTGGCAGGACAGAACTGCCGCTTTGAGGTATTTATCATCACCGGTTAAAATGTGTGCTCTTACCAGTCCAACACCATCAGGTGCAGATAAAACACCATAACCAGTTGGTGCCCAGGGATATTTGGTCCATCGGAAACCAATTTTATAGCATTGTTCAACACGCTGATCCGCTTCTTTAATTAATGCGTTTGTGCAGTTTTTCTTTATATCAGGATCAGTATTTTCTGTGTTTGAGTAGACCCAGGCAGCTTCTCTTTGTTCGTGCTCTTGCCATACAAAGGTTTCAACACCTGGTCCTTTAAAAGCTGTGGTATCCAGGAAAAGCTCATGCCATTTTTCATCGTTAGTAATCTGCCATAATTCAGCCGCAGCCAGATTTCGGGCATCCCGGACATCGTGAGGAGGCTCTTCTTCCAGTTTTGGGAGTTCTTTTTCCGCCCATTCCATTGCCCGGATTGCACTTTCCAGATATGTCTGGCTTAACTCAGGTTTGCGCTTTTCCAGCAACTTGGCTGCTCTTGCGGCTGTAGCAGCGTAGAGATAGCTTGACCAGACTCCCGGCGCGTAGGCCATAACTGTCAGGGATTCCTGCCAGCTTGCTTCACCGACTTTTGGATGTTCTGTCGATTCTATTCCTCCCCTTATACCTCCATCTGGTGTCTGCATACGACGGTAGCAATCAAGATTGAAAAGTCCTTCGTCAATTACATCGGGCAGATCATTTCCTGATTCGGGGATATTCAAGGACAGCTTATGGAAATAATCCGGGAATAACCGGGCCAGATCCAGCAGATGTCTGGTGACGACTAGATGCTGGATACGCCTGTCCCAATCTCCAGCGTCCATGTAACCACCCCAGGCATTCTCTACAACTTCATCGGTTTTACCTTTGACCAGATTGCCAAAATTCGAGTCGTTTTTATTTAATCCGTTGCCGGTATTCATAAGGGGTGCAGTAGAGGTGTGGACGGTAAGGCCATCGTCAGGATGAAATGGTCTTGGGCGATCAAAATCTGTATACGGCTGTTCCAGAGGTATGCCGCTTCGCTGGTGATAAAATCCCTTTGCTGATACCTTGAACGCGTCCTGCCATACATCCTCTTGAATCCTGAAAGAATATGAACATCCTATATTTTCCACATATATCCTATAAGTGCCCGGTTTATCTAAATCTGAAAAATCCATAATATATACATCTGTGCCGTTGTAATTGCGTTTATAGGCATCTTCGGTCTTATCATCAGCGGCTTTTGACAGCTTCACTGTACCATCAAACACGCTTTCATGGCTGGAATTATCCAGGACATGAAATTTCACTACCTCTGAGTAGGATAATCCCCCACCGTCGCCCATCCAACATGACAGAAAAGCTACCTTGGCAGGATCATCGGGACGATACCCAAGATGACTAACATGGACGGCTTCACTGCGCTGTTTTGATGGATTCCAGGTAAATTCCATAGGTTTTAAATCTGAATTTACTGGCAGGAGAGAATAATGGTGTCCAATCTGAAGAGGGTGCGATAGTTTAAGGTAAATAAAATGGTCAACCGGCGCGTCGAACTTCCATTGACCTGTGCGACCAAAATCCGTAGGTTTGGATTTGCGATGGATGCTGGATGGATGGACTGATTTAATCTGGAGGTAGTTTTGATCGTCAGTTGATATAATAGTCCAGTTTTCGGGTTTTGTTATGGGAGATATATCCAGCGATTTTCCTGCAAGCTTATCCAGGGTGAATAATATATCCTTATCTTTTCCTATCAGGTAACCAATGTGTTTTCTATCTCTGTATAATAAAGTATTTATTCCGCTTTTCTTTATCTTATCGCCATCCTGTTTTTCATAGGGTATCTGGTGACCGTATTCCACATGCTGCCTGCTTTTGATTTCCAGGCTTATGATGTCTTTTGCTACTGTATTTACATAAATATTCGAAGGTGTTTCCTCTGCCTGTGCTTCAGCTAGTCCAAGAACGCAAATAATTAATATATAAAACCAAATTGTATTTTTTTCCATTCATTTTCTCCGGAAGTCTGTATATATAGATTCATGGTCAATGAGTAAACTCATTGACCATGAATCATTTTTTATGACATAACCGAATCTTCCACATCCCTCAGGAAAACTCTCTGTCCGTCATTAACAGCCGAACGGTAGACAGCAGCTTCAAATAATATCTCATTCCAGGCGTCATTGCCATCAGCCGGGAAGGGTTTATCCTCTTTCATACACTCAACCACAGCATTGGCCATTCTACCGAAGGATTCCCTATATTCCTGGACACCTTCTTCCACCTGCCAGAGTTCCAGCTCTTCCGAGTTAAAGGCCTTGCGGCGTCGATACCAGCCATCCAGACCGCGAGCTTCGGCATAACCTTCGTCTCCCACGATCATAATACGCAGGGGATCGTCATCCCAACCCCACATTTCACCGCCGTCCAGAGAGCCTATTGCACCATTGACCCATTTCATATGGATCATGCGCTGCCAGCCGCCGGATTCGCTGGGATCACCCATAACGCTGACCCATTCAGGCAAACCCATTGTCCATAATATCTGGTCAATAACATGAGACCAGCAGGCGTAATGAGCCCTGGCTCTTACCATCCTTATGTTGCCAAATTTACCCTCTACAGCGTCTTCGTGAAGCTTTTTAAAGTGTCGGAAAAAGCGATAATTGTAATCTATACCAAATTTAACATCGGATTCGCGCCATTCCTTTATGGCTGGTGCGGCAATAGCTGCATCCTCTTCCTTAACTCTGTTCTGACCCTCCAAACCGCACAGGGGTTTCTCCGTAAACACGTTGCGTCCAGCGGCTATTAACTGACGTAAAGGTGGAATACGTCGGGTTTCATTTACTATAAGCAGCATTAATTCTGCATCACAGTTTTCAAGAAGCTCTTCGATACTCGCATAACCCGGCACTCCGAATTCCTCTTTGGCCTTTGCAAGAAGTTCCGGATCCATTTCACAAACAGCCACAACCTCGGCATCAGGATTACTGTCAAAATTTTTCCCGTGCATTATACCCATGCCTTTACCGCTTATAAGAGCACATTTTACCATTGTAAATTTTCCTTCCTGAGATTTATCCTCTTACCATTAAAAACCAGATTGCCAAGTCCATATTTTGCTTTTTCGAAAATGAAAATACATTCTCGATTGGCGGTATTATTATAATTGGTATAGTATTAACAATCAAGCCAAATTTATTTCCAATTTTATACTTGACAAGATTATAAAATTTTAGTAGAATATACTTAACAAACGTTAAGTATTAATTCTGGTTTTGTATATCGCTTATATTTAGGAGGGTCCAAATTGGTAAATCAAGCTTCCATATCTATAATTGATTTTGGTAAAGCTATGCTTAAAATGGATTATAGATTCAAAGTCAGAGTTAAGGATTTTGAGAAAAAATTTGGTAAGGTAAATGACAATACTCTGGCTATTATGGCACAAGCGGCATATTTCTGCTGGGGTAACGCTGAGTATAAAAATAATATCCTCCATATATGCAAAGCCGTAAGAACAGGCAAGCCGACATATTTAATTTATCACAACCAGTTGACTCCAGAACGGTGGTCTCTAATAAACAGCTATTTGTTAGGCGTTCAAAAATGGTTGGGTTTTGACTTCCAAAATAATATAAAAGCGGATAAAGTTGTAATTGAAAAGATCAACCAGTGGCTTGGGGAACATTCTCCAGAAAAAGAAGCTCTTGCAGAGGTCTTTTCCGCTAATCTTGCGGCAAGATTAATGGGAGTAGTTTTGTCAGGAATGGGTGATAACGGGAAAAAGACACCGATAGATTATGAGGATTATACTTCTTATTATATTACAAGAGGCGGCGTGGAATATAAACCTTACATTCCGGGAAAGATAAACTCTTTTGTGGAAGAAGCAAAACAAAAGGTTCTTGAAATGGGAGATGAAAACCTGCGGGAAATAATGGAAGGTATATTAAAAGCCAGTTCTCCACCTTGTATACACCGATTTACACGTTATATGGATATTCAGATTTCCAGTATTGGTGCTCTTAAATGGCGGGGGAATTTACCTGAAGATAATCTTCCGGTAAGTAAATGGGAAAATTTCATCAAAGAGTGTCATAATGCCATAAATACATGGGCTGATGGTGCTTTGCCAAGGGGCGAATTGGCTTTTAATATCCATAGAATACTGGGCAAACCCAACGAAAGAAATAAAGCAATATTATTTAATTTCCTATTGGCTGAAAACCGGGGTGGGGATTGTTCATGGAAATGGCTGGTAGAGAAAAATCGCGAGATAAAAGCCACTGCTTTTGAAATGTTTAGTAGTGATCAATAGGAATATTACAGGAGGAATAATAAAATGACTATTACATTCTATGAAGTGGAAGATAAAATCTCTAAAATCAAATCAAATCAGGGAAATTTAGATCAGGTGGAAAATACAAATTTTTATGAGAAAAATGGCTCAAATACTGGTGTTGACTGGCATTCTATAAGAATAATGAGAAGGGCTGCGGAACGTTGGGGAATATTATAAAAATCTGAACATAAAAAGACGACTTCTATATAGAAGTCGTCTTTTTATGTTGGTTCTTCCGGCGAAAACAGTAATGACAGCATAAAGAAGTTTCCTATCTTTACCACACTGAACCCGGAAGAGCCTTTATGTTTAATGTGTTTTTATTTATACAAATTCTTCTATCCATTCCAAACCAAGCTCCTCCAGCTTAGCTTCCGTCGGGTATCCGTCATCATCCCAACCGGCCATCCGGTAATATGTTTTCTTCATTTCCTCAAACTTATCTTCTTCTATTCTTTCACCTTCAAGAGCACCGCTTTCAAGTTCCTGGTGAAGTCTATCTGGCAGCTTGTCATCCTCTTTTGTCAGGCCTTCCCTGAAATTGAATATACGCATCATTACGTTTGATCTTTCACCAGCCTTCAGTAGTTCCCACAGGCTTGTATTCCATCCAGTAACGGCTTCTATATGTTTAACCACCTGATTTATTGCAAGAGGGCCTATTGGTACACCAACAAAGTCACACATGCCTATACAGTTATAAAAATCAAACAACTGTTTTGCGTAGTAGAAAGCCCTTACTTTCTGTGGTCCCATTTCCATTGTGTCCACAGGCTCTACTAAGCCCATAGGAGCCAAGGGGTGCTGTCCTTCCGAATTAAACATCTCGTAAACGACATCGTGGGGGGCTTCCATGTGGTCTGCGCCGGTGGGAGATAAAGAGTAGGCCAAAACAAGGCTTCTCTTACCCCTTGGTTCGTGCATAGGAACTTCCTCGCCTTTTACATGCACGGCATATTTTTCCGCTCCATTACCGATTTTTTGAGCCGCTATTCTTACACCTTCGGCCAGCAAGTTACCCAATCCTTCCCGTTTGCCGATCATCTCCACCATTTTCACCATAGCATCGGCATTGCCAAATCTCAGGTCAATACCTCCGGTATCCTCTTTTGTCAACAAACCATTTTCGTAACATTCCATGGCAAAGGCGATAGAAACGCCTGTGGATATGGTATCCAGGGTATATCTGTTGCAAAGCTCGTTGCCTTTGGATACGGCAGCAAGATCACCAATTCCACAGAGAGAACCCAATGAGGCAACTGTTTCATACTCAGGACCTCCGTATTTTCTGTTTACTGTGTAAGGTCCCTCATTTACCTCTACCTCTCGTTTACAAGCCACAGAACAGGCATAGCATGTACCGCGCTTTACCAGTATCGTGTCCTTCATCTTTTCGCCGCTGATATCATAAGCTTTTTCAAAAGCACCTTCTCTGAAATTGCGCGTCGGGAGTATACCGTTTTCAGAAAGGGATGGTGTTAATCTTGCTGTTCCCATATCGTGCATGTCGCCGGTTTGCCATGTATAGTTTTCCCGCAGCCATCTTATGACTTCCCGGGCTGATTCCTTGTCGTCCATCTCAATCTTATTTGTTCCCCGGACAGCTATAGCCTTGAGGTTTTTTGATCCCATCACCGCGCCCATGCCTGTTCGACCATTGGCGTGTTTTAATTCGTTTATAAGGCACGCATAGCGAACCATCTTTTCACCGCCGGGGCCGATTTGAAGAATACGGACTTTTTCCTCATCCAATTCTTCCTTTATAGCATCCTGAGAATCTCCGGTTTCCATACCCCATATCTTACCTGCGTCTCTAATCTCAACTTCACCGTCTTTAATCCACAGGTAAACGGGTTTTGACGCTTTGCCTTTTATGATTATGGCATCAAATCCCGCCCATTTCAATTCGGGTCCCCACCATCCGCCGGCTTCGGCTTCACCATAAGCACCGGTGAGGGGTGATTTGGCAGCAGCCGTAAAACGGGATGCGCCGGGTACTGGTGTGCCGGTTATTACACTGCATGCCAGAACAAGCATATTATCCGGTGAAAGGGGATCAACTCCCTTGGGGAGTTCCTTTATGATATAATAAGCAGCCAGTCCTGCGCCGCCCAGATATGTTCTGTAAATTTCTTCTCCGGGTTCTTCTATCCATGTTTTTTCTTCTGTCAGATCAACTCTAAGAATTTTTCCGTTGTATCCTTTACCCATTACAACCTCCGATATTTATAATCCGTTAATGGTAAAATGCATAATTGTATATAAAAATCCTAACAAACTTATGATTATTAGTCAAGGTAAGATATTTCAATCCAACCTACATCAACCTTGCCAAACTTAATTTGAAGAATTAAGGACAAGATTATCTCATAACAGAAAGCTTTTCAGTCTTTGTAACCCTTTCATCGCCTCTTTTGGCTTCTATTTTATAAATATATGTACCGTTGGATAATTTATTTCCGCTATCATCCCTAGTCTTCCAATCTTCTTCGTTGTATCCCATTTTTGCCGATGCGCTTTGTATATAACGGATTTTTCTTCCTGTGATCGTGTATATTGTTATTTCCACACCATCCGCCTCGCTGGTAAGTTTGTAACAAAAAGAAGCCGAATCCCGGGCGGGATTTGGATGGTTGAACACCTCCGTTATTTTAAATTCGATCTTTTCACTATCAGCTTTTCCTGCTTTTTCCGTTCCTGAGTTAATTAATATATCTTCCGGATCGAGGGATTTTAGATATGCGATCTCTTCATCCAGCAAATCCAGCAGTGATTGTCGGGACGAATCGTTATCATGGGTAAATACGTTAGTAAAATTATTTATCCCGCCAATTTCTGATTGTACTTCTTTTATATATTCTATAGCGCTGGTTATTTTCTGGGCTATCTGGTTAATGTCACCGTTTCGCAAGCCAAGTTCCCGGGCTTCCAGCAGTCTCATTCTGGATTCAAAAAACCTCACCCAGATTTTCATTATATGTACAGCGTCGGAATAATCCAGTCTTGACTGATAAGTCGTGGGAGAATCGAATTTGTCAGCCAGAGTCATTTCATTTGCCGATTCTTGTTGTTTTGGCAACAGGTATGACAGTCTTCTTTTGGCATATTCAACTGTATTAAAATTAGGCATAGTAATTATATCTTTCACTGATGAAGTTCCTATAATATTCCAGAATCGGGTGGCATAACCCCTTGAACCGTTGCCATACTGGCCGGTTATTAGAAGCGTTCCAGCATAGTCAGAAAAATATTCGGCAAGAACTTCAGTATTTATAGTTAAAGACTCCTTTATATATCTTGCCGCTCTTTTTCCATAATAGCTTGTAAGGTAATTCCTTGTTAGTAACTGATAATTTACATTGGGATTCCAATTCATTCGTGCGCTTATGATTTTATCCAGATGGGCCAATCCTTCCATTCCTTGCAAGGTAAATCCACCTAAACCATTAACAACTGGATTATTGGAATACCTCCTCACCCCTTCAACAAACAGATCGCTTTCCAGCATCCACAGCGGCATTACTTCTTCTACATCATGGGAAAGCACCATGATATAATGTCCCATATCACCTATATCATTGATAAAGTCCACATCCACAGCCGGATTGTTTGTGGGTTCACCGTCTATCCCCCACTTCTGCATTAGCACTGTTCCTTTTGGCAATTTTCTGGCGTGACGGCCATCCGGGTCTTTAAGCCAGGACTGGTCATAACCGGATATTATAATCTTAAATTCAGGTTTTACCTCTCTGGCTGTCTCTATTATATCCATGTAAATATCCCATAATAAATCCTGTAGTTCCTCGTTATTTCCATCAGGGGCACGGGTTTCCCCACCCCAGGCCCGAAGATGAAATCCAGTAAGCCATTGAGAGTATGTCTTCACAATGCTTCTCACCAGTTCTTTCATCACTTCGCGAGCTTCCGGCTTTGTCCATGAAAGGGGGGTATAATATGAGCCATTCCGGGAATGGGGATAATAAACCCTTTCTTCAAGCAGTTCCGGGTGATTCCGCATAATAGCCTTAGTAGGTTCTCCCATTACATACATGAACAGGTATGATTCCACACCCCTTACTCCTAGTTCCTTTATCCTTCGACGAAGATCAAGAATACGTCCCCAACGGGCATCTAATGACTCATCCTGCATGGTGTCAAATTGGCTGTCATAGACATATTTAAAAGCTGTACCCAGTCCGTCATCAATCCCCGTACCACTCCATACACCCTCTGCGCCGCTAATATTAAGTCTGTGTCTGCTCATCCATACAGGATCTTCCGAGGAAAGCGCACACCTGACAGGATAAAAAGGTGATAACCGCACATCCAGATCTTCAATTACCAGATTTTTAACCCTTGGCACATGAAAATCTATATCCACCAGATTAAATCCAGTTATGCTCTGTATAATTTTCTCGATAAAGTCATATATACCGTATATTAAACCCGATTCATCACCCCCAAGGATTAACATTATTTTCCTGCCGTTGTCATTTATAGATTTAATAACATATTCCTCTTCAGATAATGGCGGATTTATCCTCATTAATCTTCTGTTTTCAAGATCAGCTATATATCTGTTGCTGCCTGTGAATCCTATAACAATTAAATTGCCAGCCGGAAGTTCCTGGTAATCTGATAAAATATCCAGTGTTGAACCAGTAAATTTTTCTATAAAATGATTAATCTCTTCTAAGGCATACCGCTCCTGCAATGAAAATAAATCAGATTCTACAATTGAGCAGACTGGCTGTCCATTTTCAACTATAGTAAATTCACCAAATACATGCTGAGGTATTATTAAACAAAATAAAATTGAGACAATCAGGAAAAACAAATATACCTCCAGGATTAAAGTTAATATTTTTGCTTATAACAAAATCTACCACACTTTTAGGCATGTGTCAATAGATATGCAGAGAGACGGCGAGGCAATAATAGGTGAGGGATTATTGAGATCAGGCATTTTAATTCCTATCAATTCTTCCGCCTCTGCCGCTGATTAACAATATATACCCTTTTCGTTTATCTTTTTTGGCTCTTCCGGGTTCAGTGTAGTTATAATTGAAAATTCTCTCAGCTTGTCATTCCTGCTTCAAGCTTTTATGTTTTTATGATAGACATACAAATAATACAACTTGAATGAACCCCTTGAAACGGACAAAGAAATAAGTTAGTATATATCCAGTCAGGTGTGGGAAACTCAATTTAACTATAGAATTTTCAGTAAGTAGTTGAAATGACGAAGCAATTTCTACCAAAACCACAAGTTTTATAGCGGTCTATACCGCAAGGAGAAAGATGATGAAGAAAATATTGATTGGAATTATTATCGGTCTTTTTATTGCAGTGGTTTTAAGCGCTGGAACTAATCTTTTCGCTCAGGAACGAGGTAAACCTCAGGCAGGACTTATGAGCGGTCCAATTGTTGTGTTGGGAGGATTAAAGTTAACTGATAATGCTGATTCCAAAGAAGCAGAAGCTTTACTTAAAGAAAAACTGATTCCGGAAATGAGTAAGATTGATGGTTTGGATATGAGGATTTTAAAAAGAATGCCATTACCTGGTTCAGAAAAAGCTGAGAGAGATCCGGGTGCTTACGATTATATAATGCTGGCTGAGATGGGGAAACTCCAGGTTTTTATGCAGCTGACTCAAATGACTGGCTCCGGACTCAGGGAATTCGGTGATATGATGAAGAAGCATGCAGGGGAGCCATATATTAATATTTATAGCGTCATGGCAAAAACCAAGGAAGATGAATTAAATTAGTTACTGATATTTCTAAAATTAACTAAAACCAGATGTTGCAGTGCTTAAAGGGACACTAGCAAATGAAAATGCTATCAAGCTGTCATTCCTGCTTCAAGCTTTTTGAAAAAGCTTGAAGCAGGAATGACATAGAGCTATATTATTTGAGCATTTTCATCTGTTTCTTCATGCTGAATTCTTATAAACAAAGGTAAAGGGGATATATATTCAAAGTGAAAGCTTTATATGTTAAAGTGTGTTTGATTATATTATGTTCTATTAACTTCTCAGTATTTGCCAGTAGCGAGAGTTGGAACATAAAATATTTATATTCAGAACCAAGTATAGTATCAATAACTTTGCCAGCAGGTTTTGTATTTCCTATAACGATAAATTTTGATGTATCGGGTGTAATCAGAGTTACAAGTCCGGGTGGAAAGACTTCTTTTGATAAAATTTCTAATACTGGTGAGTATATATCCCCTGCATATTTATATATGGGAGAGAAAGGTCAATATATTGTTGAAGAAACATATAAATTAATTGTGAAAGCATCCTATCCTATAAGTGATACATATAACTTTATACGCACTCACAGATGGATTTATAATAATTCACAAATCGGCATATTATCCTTCAAGGTAAATGATATGTATATGGACAATTTTTCTTCTCGCGTAGAAAGCGACTCAATAGAAATAATTACAGATGTATCTACTTTACCTGCCTGCAAAATCGGAAAATCCATTAGATTGTATGCCTCAACTCTTAGACTAATAGAGAAAGATGAAATTATAACAGCATTGATAGAGCTTAACGCCTGTTGGAATAAAACTACAAGTACTTCCAGTGTAAAAGATAATGTATATCCCGTTATTGCATCTAATCCTGTTGAAGCTGTTGAAGCTGGAGCATTTCTTCAGGCAGAAATTACAGATAATTTTAGATTATCAATCACAAACTTGATGTTGAAAAAGCCGGGTGATATTAATTTTACAGATATAAAGATGTTTTCGCCATATGATAGCCATATCTACTATGGAAATATCCCCCCTGATACCGAAACTGGTGTTGCAGAATATTATTTTCAGGCAGTTGATCTGGCAGGTAATGAAACTATATTTCCAGACTCCCATTACTTTGTGAATATTGAACCAGCTAACTTAAAAATTCAGAAAATGGAACTAAATCTCTGGGCTGGATGGAATCTGGTATCAATACCACTGGATATAGAAGACAATAGTATAAGTTCAGTTTTTAAGTCTATAGAAGCTTCTTGTAATAGTATTTTTACATATATTCCCACTCATGGATGGCTACAATATATTTTCGGTTATCCTGAATCATATAATACCCTTGAAATATTAGAAGCAGGCAGGGGATACTGGATTGATATGAATGATGATGCCGTCCTTTTAATTGAAGGTAAAAAATCCGCTAAAACCGATATTATGCTTACAAAAGGCTGGAATATAATAGGTTATAACTCATCGAGAGATCAACTGGTTGAGGATGCGATTTCATCTATAGAGATTGGATATCCAAAAATATTTACATATAATGCAATAGCGAATCAATGGTTAATGTTTTCTTATGAGCGCAATTATTTAAATAATGAATTGATTGAGATGTCACCAACCAAAGGTTATTTGATATATGTATCACAAGATTGTCTCTGGTATTTATTTCCATAATTTTCCAGGAGAAATAAAATGAAAATCCTTCGCACTGCTGTAGTTGGTCTGGGACGCATTGGATGGAGATTCCATGTCCCGGAAATAGTTAAAAATAAGGGTTTTGAGCTTATGGCTGTAGTAGATCCAGTTGCAGAAAGACTTGATGAAGCCAGATTGGAATTTGGGGTAAAAACTTACGAAGATCATAATAATATGTTTAAAGCGCAGGAAATCGATCTGGTAGTTATTGCTTCACCAACGAAATTTCATTGTGAACATACAATTGCGGCTTTTGAGAATGATTGTCATGTATTCTGTGACAAACCTATGGCCTCATCACTGGATGAAGCAGATGCTATGATTGATTCAATGAACAGATATGGTAAAAAGATGATGATTTATCAACCCCATAGAGCCAGAAACGAATTTATCGCCCTTAAAGATATTATAAACAGTGGGATCATAGGACCGGTTTTCATGATCAGAAGGGCGAATTCTGGCTATAACAGGCGTAATGATTGGCAGGCTTTTAGGCAAAATGCCGGTGGTATGCTAAATAACTACGGAGCGCATTATATTGATCAGACACTCCATCTTTCCGGATCAAAGTCGAAGCGCATTGTTTGTTTTTTACGTTCAATAGCCAGTCTTGGGGATGCTGATGATGTGGTTAAAGCCATTATTGAGACAGAAAGCGGGATTATTATAGATCTAGAGATTAATCAAGCTTCAGCTCATCCTATACGTCCCTGGCAAATATTAGGCAAGCGCGGGAGTGTTGTCTTTGATGAAGAACAAAAAGCCTGGAAAATAAGATATTATGAGGAAGAAGAACTTGAAGATATAAATATTCAGGAAGGTCTTGCAGCAAAAAACCGAAGGTATGGCAGTGGAGAAACTATACCTTGGCAGGAGAAAATTATTCCCATATCCGAATACCATTCTGTTGATTTTTACCAGAAATGCTATGAATATTTTGTTATGGGGCATAAATCTTTTGTGCCTGTGGAAGAAACTCGCGAGGTTATGAGGATTATCAGTGAATGCAGAAAATTTTCAAACGGATAAAACATTCATAAAGATTCATTGCATGCACCTCGTAATACGAGGTGCATGCAATGTTTCTACATTTCCCGGAAAAGACCAACAACTTTACCCATTATATTTACATTATTAGTAATTATTGGTTCCATTGTTGTATTTTCAGGTTGAAGTTTAATGTGATCTTTCTCTTTAAAGAAACGTTTTACTGTAGCTTCTTCACCAATTAAAGCCACTACTATATCACCTTGATCAGCATTTTTTTGTTGCTTTACAATAACAAAATCACCTTCCAGGATTCCAGCGTTAATCATACTATCACCTTTTACTCTTAATGCAAAAGGATTTTCAGTTCGCACCAGATCCTTGGATAGGCTAATAGTTCTCTCAATGTTCTGGTTTGCTAAAAGAGGTTCACCAGCGGCAACTTTACCAACAACAGGTATTTCAATCAAGGGCCCGTTAATTCTATTTGCAACAAAATCCATTAATTCAATAGCGCGAGGTTTTGCTGGATCACGCTTAATATATCCTTTCTTTTCTATTGCAGTTAGATGATCATAAGCACCCTTGGACGAAATTCCCAGTTCATTGGCTACCTCACGGACTGTTGGAGGATAACCTGAATTCTGAATATGGTCCACTATAAAATCAAGAACTTGTTTTTGTCTTTTAGTCAGCTTTTTTCGCATTATATCAAGCCTCTTTACATTAAAATTAACTAAAAATTAACCTATATATAATATACTATACATACGTTAAGATGTCAAGTTTAAATTTTCCCATATCCGAACATCAGGTATTTCCATTGACAATAAGCTTTTGTAGTGATATATTTATTTTAGGAGATATAATAAATTACAGGTGGTGATAATTATGGAAAAAGACATAACCAATATACTTAAATCATGGAAATATCAACCGGATACTTTAATTATAAGAAAAATACTGGGTGATGATGGGAAAGAGAAGATCCAAATAAGGATTGATATGGGAATTTTGCAGATGGAAACCAACGGTAGACCTGATGGAAAGACTCCGCATAATTCAAAATCTCTGCTTCAGTATTACGAATCTCTTATTAAAGAGTTTATTGAAAAATACGGTGATGCCTCTAACTTCAAATTAAACAAAAAAGATATGGAAGAACTGGATGATGAGTTAATCCAGTATTACCATAGAAGAATATGCTTTTTTGCTCTTGGAGATTATGAACAGGCCAGGGAAAATGCCGAACATAATCTTAGTCTAATGGACATAATAAGTGGATATAGTGATAACAAAGAATATATAGAATCCCATGAAAAATACAGACCCTTTGTACTTATGGAAAGAGCAAGAGCGGCAAGTCTTGATTGCATAAATAGAAGTGATTATGCCGGTGCTATGGAGAATGTAAATCATGCCATAGAGCTAATAAATGATTTTTATCAGAAACATGGTTTTTCAGAAAATGAACTGCAACAAAGTCGCGAATTGACTATATTAAGAAAATGGCAGGAGCAAATTCACAGGGATTGGGAAGGTGGAATAACGGAGTTGGATGTGGATGATGATGATTATCAAGATAATAATAATTTATTTAACATTTAATTAAAAATCATTCATCTTCTTCGTTTTCCAGATGGTCTTTTTCCATATCTGGAATATCATTAATATTGTTAATATCGTCTTTCTGCTTTTTATTAACGAATATTTTATCCGCAAAATTCTCCACAGGTATAAGACACAAAGACACAGCTATTGTCACAATTATCCAATCTTTTAAACCTAATTGAACTAGACCAAGAATTTTATTTAACGGTGTAATGTAAATAATACATATTTGTATAGCAATAACAGAGGCAACTATTACAAGTAAATATTTATTCCTGGTATATTTACTTAAAAATTTCTCACCTGATAAAC
>WJIO01000207.1 GCA_014730235.1 Candidatus Poribacteria bacterium | reverse complement strand
TGTTAATCAACACTCGCCATTTTTGGTTTATATCAAATTTATTATTCTTCATCCACAACTTCATAATCAGCATCAACGACATTCTCATCCTGTGGTGGAGTAGTCTGCTGTCCCTGAGGACCAGTTTGAGGGCCTTGTGGACCTGTGCCAGGCTGGGGGCCTGCTCCCGGTTGTGGTCCTGCCTGAGCACCAGCTTGTTGATATAGGTTTTCAGAAGCTTGATGCCACAACTGTTGTAGAGCATCTGTAGCTGATTTTATTTCCTCAGTGTTGGATGTCTTCAGAGCTTCTTTTACTCTCTCAATACCAGCTTCCAGTTTGGCTTTGGTATCAGCATCAATATTGTCTCCAAAGTCCTTCATATTTTTCTCAGTCTGGTAAACAAGAGCATCGGCTGTATTTTGAACTTCCACTTCTTCCCGCTTCTTTTTATCTTCAGCAGCATGAGCTTCAGCATCTTTTACCATCTGGTCAATCTCAGTATCGCTGAGTTTTCCGGAAGCTTCGATCCTGATCTTCTGTTCCTTATGAGTGCCAAGGTCTTTTGCTGAAACATTAATTACACCATTGGCATCTATATCAAAGGTAACTTCGATCTGAGGTACACCTCTGGGAGCCGGTGGAATTCCATCCAGGTGGAATCTACCAATAGTTTTATTATAGGCTGACATTTCCCGTTCACCCTGAAGTACATGAACCTCGACAGAAGGCTGATTATCGGCAGCGGTTGTAAATATCTGGCTTTTCTTTGTAGGGATGGTTGTATTACGTTCTATAAGCTTTGTAAATACACCACCAAGAGTCTCAATACCCAGAGAGAGAGGGGTAACATCCAGGAGAAGGACATCCTTAACACCTTCATCACCAGAAAGAATACCACCCTGAATAGCAGCACCTATTGCTACCACTTCATCAGGATTAACTCCCTTGTGTGGGTCTTTTCCAAATATTTTCTTGACTACTTCCTGCACCTTGGGCATCCTGGTCTGTCCGCCCACAAGGATAACCTCGTCAATATCATCGGCAGTAACTCCAGCATCTTCCAGAGCCTTTTCACAAGGTCCTACTGTGCGCTGAACAAGGTCATCCACCAATTGCTCCAGTTTACTTCTGGTCAGATTAATGTTCATATGCTTGGGACCACTGGCATCAGCCGTGATAAATGGCAAATTTACCTCTGTTTGCATTGTTGTAGAAAGCTCGCACTTTGCTTTTTCAGCAGCTTCCTTGAGCCTTTGCAAGGCCATTCTGTCCTGTCTTAGATCAATTCCGTTTTCCTTCTTGAATTCATCGGCAAGATAATCTATGACCTTTTGGTCGAAGTCGTCACCGCCAAGATGGGTATCACCATTGGTTGATTTAACTTCAAAAACACCTTCACCCAGTTCCAGAATTGATATATCAAAAGTTCCTCCACCTAAGTCATATACGGCTATCTTTTCATCGGTTTTTTCCTTACCAAGACCATAAGCCAGTGAAGCAGCCGTAGGCTCATTTATAATTCTTAATACTTCCAACCCAGCTATTCGACCTGCATCCTGAGTAGCCTGTCTCTGGCTATCGTTAAAATAAGCCGGAACAGTAATTACCGCTTGAGTTACTTTTTCACCAAGATAGGCTTCAGCTGTCTCTTTCATCTTTTGAAGGGTCATAGCTGATATATTCTGTGGCAGGTATGTTTTTCCCTGGGCTTCTACTACAGCATTACCATTGCTATCCTGAGAGACTTTATATGGAACTTTGCCAATTTCGCTCGATACTTCATTGTATTTGCGCCCCATAAATCTCTTTATGGAAAAAATAGTATTATCCGGATTCGTTATTGCCTGACGTTTGGCCACCTGACCAACTAATCTCTCACCATCTTTGGTAAAAGCTACAACTGAAGGGGTTGTACGAGCACCTTCAGCATTGGCTATAACCTCCGGGTCTCCACCTTCTAATACGGCAACGCAAGAGTTTGTCGTTCCTAAATCTATGCCTATTACTTTACCCATTATTATCACTCCTTGTTAATTTTAATTATTCTTCAAATATCCCCACTACTTACTTATGCTTAATCCATTGAATCACCCTTGTGAAAACAAAACTTCTTCTTACTGTTACATGTCTCATACCATCCGATTGTATCGCTTTTGAAACTATTCTTTTAAATATCGGTATATTTATAGGCTTGGGAATAAAGCCAAATGCTCCAGCCTTTGCCGATTTAATTTTCAATTCATCCGATGGTTCAGCGGTCATAAGCAACACAGGTATATCCTGACGGGCTTTTTTTATTTCATTAATTACCTGTAAACCATTTATTTCAGGCATATTGTAATCAACAACAACCAGATTTATTTTATGTTCTGTAACGATTTGTGATGCCAGTCTGCCATCGCTTATAGTAAAGGTCTTATATCCTGCCCGTTGAAGAATTTGATTGACAGCATCAAGGCAATCTGGATCGTCATCAATTAATAATACTTTATTTTCATTCTGTGTTACCATTCCCAGCACACCCCCAATAGAGTGTATAAGGGGACAAATATTAAAATACAAATTATAACACTAATCATCCTTATTATTTGCAATACGCGTGCCAGGTTTGAAAACCGTTATTATTGCCTGGTTTATGAAGCTTTGAAGGGAATTATTAGTATAGTTATATGGCAGGTTAAGTGCCATTCTGACACAAGAGGAATATATCAGGTGAATAAAATGCCATTTTGGCGTACTTGTGCACAAAATGACATTAAAAACAAAATTATATGCAATAAAAAGCCCTTGTAAAAACGTTATTGTAATTGACTTTAAAACAATAATCTGATAAAATTTTTAAGCCTGTTTTTCTTTAAACAGGCAGCACAAAATGCTGTTTTTTTTTTAGATTAGTGCTGTTATTTTTATAATGAAGGAGTATTAAGTAATGAGAAGTTTCTTTGCGACAACGACAGTAGTATTTTTAATATTGTGTGTAACTAACTTCACCCATGCTCAGATAGAAGGATTGATTTTATACTTATCTTTTGATGAAGGCGCTGGCGATACAGTCATTGATATTTCGGGTAATGAAAACAATGGAAGTATTGAAGGAGCAGAATGGACACAGGGACAAGATGGAAGTGCGTTGGAATTTAATGGTTCTGATGCCTTCGTTGAAGTACCATATAATGAAATGTTTAATCTTACTGAAGCAATGACTCTTGCTGCCTGGGTAAAACCAGCCCAAGCACCTTTCGCCGGGGAACAGTGGCGCGGTATAATAAACGGTCAGAAAACCAATCACGGCCCCTATCTACTCCAGATGAGCGCAGCCAACGGTGAGATCGGCGCATGGTTGGATGGCGCCTGGGAATGGCAGGTTACCTCTGCTGTGCTTGATACCGAAAACTTCTGGCATCTTGTCGGCACATATGATGTAGACGAGGGATTCAAGAATTATGTAAACGGTGAATTGGATAGTGAGAATGCTGTAGGTGGAAATATTCAGGAAAATGTGGATGAAGGTATAGTTATCGGGCATAACTACAGCTTTGACAACCGATGGTTTGAGGGTGTTATTGATGAAGTATCTATCTTCAATAGAGCCTTGACTGAGGATGAAGTCATGGATCTATTTGAAGGAACAATTAAAGAACAATACGCGGCTGTTAGCTCTGATGGTAAGCTTGCCTCAACATGGGCAAGTATTAAATCGCATTAATTTATATCTATACTTTCATACTTTTTAATAAAGTAAGTTTTTATGTGGTTTTGTAGGGGCGCGCGTACGCGTGTCCCCTTGGTATTTATAATGATTACACCTTCGATAAGCCCGTTTAAAATTAATTTCAT
>WJIO01000206.1 GCA_014730235.1 Candidatus Poribacteria bacterium | reverse complement strand
CGCCCTCCCGTTTGAATTTTCCACACTTAAGTCGGAAAACTATTGAAACTAATCCGCCTTTATTGCTCCCCATGTTGAATTGAGTTTACCCGTTGAATCAACAGCCAGGGTCATGTCTGCCTCTGTTTCACCGATAACGATGTTATCAATGTAGATAAGACCATACAAACCGAACTTGCCGTTGGCAAACGTGGCGTCGGTGCCTATTTGTATAGGCTGCATATCCTCAAAAGGTGTGTCATCGACCTGTTCTTTGGCGTAGGCTTCGAAGGTGTCGCCCTCGATCACTATCCTGAACCTGTACCAGTTCTCCGGCTGTGCGTCAAAGGCGGCTCCGGCGGCTATATTTGTCCATGCACCGGCTTCTTGCTTCCAGAAGTCAAAAGTAGGTCCACCCTGTCGTCTATCGAACAGGTAAAAGGCATCGTCATCCTGGAATCGGAAAAGAGTACCAATGTAGAAATCAGTGGGGAAGTATGCGTCATACTCAACCATATAATCCGTCCAGTTTTCTTCCCCTACGACCCATATAGAGCCTCCTACGTCATGACGGGATTGATCGTCAGTAAGATCTGAATGGGAAAACACCTTATTTCCGGGATTTATAGGGTCTTCTATTACCGTTCCTTCGGTACTACCATCAAAGCCTAACTCCCAGCCCTGGGGCGGATCTCCTATGGTGTCACTCTCAAAATCGCTCCAGTAAAGCTTTGCACCAAAAACAAGGGGAGAAAATACCAACAGTAATATCATGGTGATAATTACTTTTTTCATTTCTTAATCTCTCCCCATGTTACACCTAACTTATCCACAGGCTCAACGGCAGTGACAACGTCTTCAACGGTTTCACCAATGGCAATATTGTCAATGTAGATAAGCCCGTATAGACCAAATTTACCTGCGGTAAACGAGTCATCGGTTGCTTCCATCAAGGGATTCATTTCATCAAAGGGTGTGCTGTCGTCTTTGGGTTTGGCGTAGGCTGTGAAAGTGTTTCCCTGAACTACAAGTCTGAACCTGTACCAGGCTTCCGGCGCTGCTCCAAAGGCTGCTCCGGCGAAGAGATTAGTCCATTCGCCATCCATCTGTTTCCAGAAATCAAAGGTCGGCTCTTCAGGCGCTCCGCCGATCCTTCTATCCATCAAATAAAAGCTGTTTTCATCCATAAAGCGGAAGAGCACACCGATGTAGAAATCAGCCGGGAAGTATACATCATACTCCACAACATAATCCTGCCAGTCGTCTTCTCCCACTGTCCATATATTTCCGCCTACATCATGACGGGCCTGGTCTTCAGGAAGGTCTGTATGGGCGAAGATTTTGTTTCCCGCATCCAGGGGATCGACAATGACTTTTCCTTCACCACTGCCAACGAAACCCAGTTCCCAGCCTTCCGGCGCAGCGTCCAGAGCATCGGACTCAAAGTCACTGACGTAAAGGGTTGCACCGAATGCAAGGGTTGAGAATAACATAAACATGGTCATTGCTAAAATTAATTTTTTCATTGAAATACACCTTTCTGCTACTTAGATTTTAGTTTTACTATATCCTTGCTAAAAAATAATCTTAATAATGAGATTTTAACAGACTTTCTTGTTTAGGTCAATAAAAATAAGATGGTATGAACCTGTTCCGAATTAGTCGGTTAAGTAGTATCCACTGATTTTATATTTTTGATTATAGAATTCGTCATTCTTACAAAGGCGGTAAACCAGAAAACATGTTATTTTGGAAAACTGGATTCCCGCCTTCGCAGGAATGACAAAAATCTATGTTTATTTTTGCTACAAAAGTTTCATTATTCATAGAAAATCAGTGGATACTACTTAACGAATTATAGCGATTTTTTTTGTTTCAATTTTCTGGCTGGATTTTTGAACTATGCAGATATATATGCCGCTGGCGACTTCTTTTCCCCTGTTGTTTTTTGTATCCCAGTGGGTGGTGTTTGTATTGCCTAAATTTTCGTTTTTGTATACCAGCAAGCCAGACAGGTTATAAATTTCTACGCCTTCGATATTTTCCGTGCAGTATATTGTTATCTGGTTTCTGGATATGCTTCGGTTCAAAGGGTTTGGATATATTTTAACATTTTCGTCTGAAAACAACTGGCTGGCGGGATTCCAGTTTATTGCCTCCTCAAGAAGCTGGGGTGAAGCGCTGTATTCATAAGCCTTTTGAGCATTAATTAATCCCCATCCGTACCTGTTGTCAGGGGATGTGGAATTTTGGGCTGTGAATTTTAAGAGCTTAACCACGTTTTCGGGACGGCCAATAAGTTCCGGCGATGCCTGAAGCAAGAGGGCTACAGTTCCGGCAACCAGAGGGGTGGCCATTGATGTTCCGTCCTGCTGTCGGTATCCATCGACGCTGTTGGGATCGGCTGTATAGGTGTTTTTTCCCATTGCCACCACATCGGGTTTTATCCTGCCGTCATAAGTTGGGCCTATGGAACTGAAATCGGCTAACCGGCCTGAGTCGTCCACTGCACCAACTGCTATAACATTAAAACCATCAGCCGGCGCGCTTATGTAGGGCCATTCGCTGGATTTCCCTTCGTTTCCGGCGGAAACTACTATTGAAATTCCCTTTTCTATGGCGATGTTGGCAGCGATGGTTGTTTTTGCCGTCGAACCATCCATATCGCTGTAAGAATACCAATCGGAATATCCCAAAGAGCTACTTACCACATTTGTACCGTTTATCTCTGCCCATTCTAAGCCTGCGATCCACCAGTCCTCTTCAATTTCCTGCTCGAAAATTGTACCATTGTAGGAAACTCGCTCGGTTTTTGCCAAAATATATTCGGCTTCAGGCGCGACGCCTATAAACATTCCGGGACTGTTCCCGGCCAATATGGATAATACCTCTGTGCCGTGATTATCCTGACCTATGTCATCCTCAGGAGGTGTGTCCTTTGTGTCACTATCACCATATATAAAATCATATTCAGCCAGAATCCTGATGTTCTGTAGAGATTCATGGGCTAAATCGAATCCGGTATCCAGAACAGCTATAACAATTCCCTCACCATAATAACCTTTGTTTTGGATTGCATCTGCACTTATCTGTTGAATCTGCCGGGCTGATGTTCCATAGAAGGGATGCATCTCACCTTTTGATAAAATGCCGGGAGCCAAGTCGGGTGGTTTTTGGATAGTGTTTTTGTATTTAACAATAGGTTCAGTTGATTCGACAAAAGGTAATTTCTCTATTGCTTTTGATGTTTCCGGGGAAACTTCCGCTGTTACTGCGTTAATCCATCTGCTGGTATAACGGATTTTTGCCCCCAATTCCTCTACCTGTCTGATATAATCTTCGTTTACCGGCAGATCATTATAATCCAGGGGTTGTCTTTGGGATTTAATCCTGCGAACGAGAGTTCTTTTGGGAAGATATGGCAGACTTTTCTTTCTGGCTGACTCTATGTTGCCCTTGTCAGTGAAAAATATCCATAGAAACTGAATTTCTGAAAAGCTTGTAGGCCAGGCTTTTGTTACAGGTAATATGAATGTCAGCAATAATAACAGAACGGCGGATTTAGCGAGTTTTTTCATAGGCTGTAATGGCAAACGGGTTATGGTGTTATGGCAGATAAATAATAACATACACCGAGTTTTGAGACAAGGAAAAACTAATGCGAGAATCTAGTTGTTATCAACCAAGCATAAAATTTATGTCCGTGAAAACTTTGGCTCTTCCGGTTTGAGTATGGTAATAATTTGAAAATTTTCTCAGCTTGTCATTCCTGCGTTCGCAGGAATAACAAATGTAGGATATTTTTTCTTAATTGGACAATGTCTTTTACACTTCCACACTCAAACTGGATGAGCCAAAACTTCTGATACAGACTAAAAACTTTATTTGTTACTCCGTTCTTTGCAATAACACAGGGATGTAAGATTTGTGCTTTGTGTTATCAATTGATCCTTGACAAAAGGACTTGAAAATGTTATCAGAATTAGAGTTGTTGAAAATCTCCCTAAATCCGAATGTTACTGACTTAAGGAAATTTGGCTCTTCTGGTTTGAGTATAGTCATAATTTGAAAATTTTTTCAGTTTGTCATTCCTGCTTCAAGCTTTTTGAAAAGCTTGAAGCAGGAATG
>WJIO01000205.1 GCA_014730235.1 Candidatus Poribacteria bacterium | reverse complement strand
TTTGGATAACATCCGACTGGCTATAGTTGGCTGTGGCGTTATGGGAAATCGGCATCTTGCGGGATTGATGGAACTGCAAAAAGCTGGCCTGAGCAGATTTGATTTTGTAGCTGCATGCGATCCCCTTATTGACAGGGCATCGGCCCTGGCTAAAAAGGCCCGGGAGTATTTTAACACTGAAGTAAAAGCTGTGGAAAAGCTGGAAGACTTAGCTCCTCTGGGCGTTCAGGCTATTGACCAAACAACGGTTCCATGGATACATCACACCATAGCTATAAAAGCAATGGAACTGGGAATGCATGTGATGGTGGAAAAGCCCATGGGACTCACCGTAAAAGCATGTAAAATAATGATGAAAACAGCAGAAAACAGCGATTGTGTGTTGAACGTTGCTGAGAACTTCCATTACGACCCTATGAACCGTCTTGCCAGAGAATTGGTCTGCAAGAAAATCATAGGTGATGCAAGGTTAATGCTGCACAACGGAGTAAGCGGCGGCACAGGTATTATTGTAACTCCCTGGCGTCATCTTAAAAAAGGTGGCGGGCCTATCCTGGATGTGGGTGTTCATAACGCTTATGTAACCGAATATCTCATGGGTAAGGTTGGCACAGTCTTTGCGCAAGCAAGGTTACACGAAAAGGTACGCCGAAGCAGATCGGGTTCAGAACCAGATGAGATGAATCCCGATGCTGAAGATGCTGTATATGCCACCCTGGTATTTGAAAACGGCGGCGTTTGTCAGTATATAGAAGACCACGCCGGTCATGGTAAAGGTTTAAGACACAGGAGCGTATACGGATCAAAAGGATCAATGGATTTACCCAGTGATAGGTCAGGTCAGCCTATAAATATGATGCTGGATGGCAGGGGTGAGGTAAAGGGTGAACAGATTCTGGACTTTGTTCCCGATTTTAGCCTGAATAAAGTAACCTCTGCCCTATTTGGTAGAGAAAGACTGGGATATTATGAATTTCCTTTCCCCGCCATTGACGCGAAGCTTCTGGCCGCTGAATATGCAGATTTTGCTGACTCTATACTGGATGGCAAAAAATCTGAGGTTGATTTGATAAATGCCATGCGCTCGGTAGCTTTACCCTATGCTATGCTGGAATCCAGTAAGCTTGGTAGAGCCGTAACTATGTCAGAAATTATGGAAGAAAAAGTCCATTCGTATCAGGATGAGATAAATGGTATGATAAACTTATAATATAAAGAAAGGTTTAATATGAAAATCGCATACGGAACATACGCAACCCCCATGTTATCGCTGGAAGAATCCCTTGAAATGATTAAAAACATTGGTTACGATGGTGTGGAGATATGTATAAGCCCCAAACATAAGTCCATGCCAGAAGACCTGGATGCAGAAAAAAGGGATAACCTGAAAGGCATGTTAAAGAAAATGGAATTAGGTGTTCCGGCTTTATTTATGCTGGGTGCGGTTCTAAATGAAGATAAAAAAATCCATCAGGAACGCCTGGAATTGGCAAAGCACGTTCGCCAACTTGCCGAGGATTTTGACCTGGGCGATACCCCGGTTCTCAGTGTCGGTATAGGCGGTAAAAGCAATATGTGGGAAAGCCATAGAAACATGCTTATCGACCTGCTTGGTGATTATTCAAAAGTTGCCGAGAGGGAAGATTTTATTCTGGCTATCGAAGCTCATGCCAGAGCCATGGTGGACAGATCAAAACGGGCTATATGGGTTATTGAAACAGCCGACAGCCCAAACATAAAGCTACATTTTGATATCGTCCATTTCTTTTTAGCCGGTGAACCTATTGCCGAAACGGTGCATAAGCTGGTTCCCTATACAGGCCATACCCATATAACTGATGCAAAAATCAAGGAAAAAGGTTTTGAGCTTTTACTTCTTGGTCAGGGCGATCTGGACAGCGTGGAATATGTAAAGGCCATGCACGAAGCCGGATGGGATGATTTTATAACCCTGGAAGTCAGCACAATGGTATGGTCAAAGGAAGAATACGACCCTGTAGAAGCTGCGGAATTTTCCTATAATTCGTTAAACGAAGCTTTTAAGGAAGCGGGAGTACCAAGAATATAATGAAAGCGTGCGAGCCAATTTTCCTGGGCTTTTTGCCCAAGAAAATTATAACAGAGCTAAAGGGTATGGATAACTTAAAGCTCATAGGCAGCGTATCCAGTTGTATAGCTAATTCTCCCCCGGATATGTATAGCTCAGATAAGCCCTGGAACTATAATAAGGCGGCTATATTTGACACTGAACAGGATGCAGAAGTTGAAATCCCTCAGAAAGAGCGGGATAAATACAGGCTGTTCGCCTATAAAACCTACAACCTGGAGATTGATAAAAACGGGGTTAGGGAAATAGACATAGGGGAGAAACTACCCAAAGTAACCGACAAAATAAATCCAAATCCTGATCTGACGGACTTTGTGTTTATTGGTTACGATTTGGTTCAGGAGATAAATGTTTTACATTACGGTTGTTCTCCCCTTTCCTGCAATGGACTGTTCAGGAATTTTGAGGTGAATGAATACTGTCTTATGGATGAAATCGAATCGGCTGTAAACGCCGCCATGAAGTTTGAGGAAATAGGCGCAGAGCCGCCGCCTTATTATTTATTTGAGGTATACATGAAATGTATTCCATAAGTTTGATCATGATTTCTATAATGGTATATACCTGTCCGGATGGATTGACCCTTGAAAAAATTAAAGAAGGGGATGGTAAAGGTCGAAAATTAATTTTTCATGGTGTAGATTCGGACAGCTATACTAACTGGAATCATCATGTATCCAATCCTGTCCTCAAGCCGGAAAAAGCTTACGAGATGTGGATGGATACAGGTAATCTCTATTCCCCGGCAATTCTGAAAAAAGATGGGCAGTATTTGATGTGGTATGGGGCGCAAAATCCCCAGGGGCATGACCAGATATGTC
>WJIO01000204.1 GCA_014730235.1 Candidatus Poribacteria bacterium | reverse complement strand
CGATCTTTCCCCCAGGATCGATAATGAAAGTTTTTCTTTTAGCATGAGTGCCGATAATATTTAAAACCCCAAATGCCCTGGCAACCTCTTTGTTATTATCGCTTAGAAGATCAAAGGGCAAAGCAAGTTTATCTTTGAATTGCTCCTGTCTTTTCTATTTCGTCTCTTTTCTATTTCGTCGTGGCTGTCATGCAGCGTTTTGGCTTCGGTGGTTCAACCCGGGGTAAATGCCTTGGGATAGAAAAACAGAACAACTGTTTCATGGAATAATCAACAAAAAATGACCGTTTTTAGAACTATGATTAATTTAGAAGATTAAATCATGATCAGAGGGGGGGGGTATTTAATGCAGTTGGTAAAAGTGATTTTACTTTGTGTTTCCTTTGTGTTTCTTTTTTCATCCGTAGGCCAAGCGCATCAGCCCGTCATAATAAAGAATAAAAGCTCAAAGAATAAACCTGTGCAGGTTAAGAAGCCAGAGATATCCTATGCCTGTTATGGTGAGCTTGTTGGTGAAACGCACTATTACAGGCATAGTATATCCAAAATGATTTCTTCTCTATGTTAATATTCTTGTTCCCGATTTCTACCCGAAAACAAAACCGATAGCCAAACGCGATATGTCTTTCCAGATTTCCACGGATAAGCGGATACTTAATGCCATAGAGAGGAATAAGTCAGGTTGGCGGAGATTTTATGAGAGGCACGGTAAAGATCATTTGGTTTTTCAAACCCAGTACAGCAAGTGGAAATATGGAAGGAGAAAATGAAGCTATATGTTTCTAAAGAAGCTGGCAGTTATTTTTATAGTCAAAGCATTGATGACTATATTACAGAGTGGGTTAATTTATGCCCAAGAACCACAAGCTTTTGATTCTCTTCAAATCGGATTACAATATATTGCGAATATCAATCGCAATAGTTTTCACGATTTTTATGAACCGGGCAAAGGCATTGAAGGATTCGTGGAAATGCCTTTCTATTACGGAGATGTGCAAGCCGAGGTTCAAGTCTTATCTTATTCAGCTAAGAACAAAGGCATAACTTCAAACGAAGCGAAAGGTACAGTTCAAGATTTTCATAGCATTTTTACTCATCTGAAATGGGGCAAAAAATATTCTTTACCTCATGGAGTAGGATGGTTTATGGGTATTGGTATCGGTTTATGCACCTTTTTCTCCAATACGCCAGCATGGTCAGACCTTTATGAATTAACTCAATTCACTGAAACCGAATTCAGCGCATGCTTAAATTCTCATTTAAGCTATCCGATATACCAAAATTGGACAATGAGATTTGAGGTTAGTTACAATCGTATTTTTACATATAAGCAAATTGATTTAGCATATTTTTCTATAGGATTTGGTTATTCCTTTGCCACACCAAAATGGATGAAAAATTTTCTGGAATGAAATATATCTTTTTACCGATACTTTTGTTTTTTACCTTTCCACTTCGGGTTAGCGGAGATAATTTTAAAAGAGAAATTATAACAGCCAAAATGATTAGAAATTCAGGCCTAATCCGAGTCGGGGATGTTTTGCTCTTAGCTGATGGCTTGAATGTCAACTCAATGGATGGCTATACCTGGCGGGTCAGTATGAATGGATTGTCTTCTTTCCAAAGACAAAATTGGACTGTTATGCTTGATGGTCAGAGAATCGAATTAAGTTCATTTGATCTGATTCATCTGAATATGCTATCAACAGTAATTGATAATGTTTCTTTTGTTGAAATATTCAATATACCCCAAATATACGGAGGTAAATTTGTAGACCAGGGTTTGATTCATATTCATACAAATAAACCCAAGCCAGGAATTTTCATTCAAGGGGGTGTAGCTGCAGGCAGCGAAACGAAAGATCCCGGACCTTACAAATATACAGAATTCGCAACACCGAATGTTGATAGGATGGGAAAGGATTTATCAACGACTATAGACTTTGCATTCAAAAATTCTTATTTTCGTATGGGATTAATGGCTCAGACGCATTCGTTTACAGATTTAGCGACGGTCAAACGAAACCAGAGCATTTATGCAGATGAGGGTTTCATGGCGCTTGAGAGAACCCTATCTTTTCTTAAGATGGGTTTGGAGAAATTTCATGGGAAACATGAATTTCTGGCAAGTTACTCCAACGCGGATAAATACTTCCTCTTTTTTAAACCTTTGGGTAGAGAAATCCCTGTGGACTATATGATGTGTCATGTTGGAATAAATGGCAATTTTTCATTATCTGAGAATTTAGGTCTTACATATCGTCTTAAATATTCCAGGAATCAAATCAATGAATTGCCAAACACTCTTGATTTTGATTTTGATTGGAAATCAAGTAACTTTTATGCGAACTTCGAAGGTGATTTTGAAAGTGTTTTCGACAAAAGCAAACTTGGGGTTGGGTTTGAAAGATTTCACTTAGATACAGGTTACCAACTTGAAAATGATTTTCATCATGTCGGTAAAGTATATGGAATTATCAATTACAGTTTAGCCGATAATGTCCAACAAGATATCAATGTTTTGACTACACTCAGTGGCGGTAAAATCGGAATTAAAGGAGCATTGACAAATAATTGGCAGGTATGTTCTAAACATGAAGTTTCTACGATTTTATCCTTTTCTCAAAGGCTTTTGGAGGAGGATAATAACTTGTGGTATTGGTCTGAACGAGGGTACGATTTACTTAAAGAAAATAATATCAATTACACTATTATCGGTAATATTGGTAAAAGCAGACAAGCTACTGCTGATATGATCTGGAAACACAATCTTAATTGTAAGCTAACATTGGAAACAGCAGGTTCCTACCGATTTTTCTACGACCTCTATTTGGAGAAACAGCTTTTTGATTTTCATCCCGAGGATTATTCTTTCTCTTCCCCTGTGCAAATCTACGCGCATCAAGACGGACAAACTTTAGGTGGACATTTCGTCATAAAATATCGTCCTGCTTCTCAACTTAAACATCGTTTTTTTTATAGCTATCGTACTACAATTGCCGGAGATGATGTTTTCAAGGATGTTTGGAAATCAATCCCGAAACATAAAGCGAGTTATCGTTTTATTTATAATCCGGTGGAAAATTTCTCGATTTGGGCAATGTTAAGCTATCTTTCTTCATCTAAATGGACGGATTACCAAAATATTGACGGGGAATCTTACGAATTAGGTCTTATTAAAGTTAAATATTCTTCGACAGTTAAAAAATCAACTGTTTTTGATTTACAGTTCAAAAAATGGTTTTGGCGAAGAAGATTACAAGCAAGTCTTCTTCTCCGAAACGTTTGGGATAAAAATTATCGTTATCACCCTATTGGCGCTTCATTTGACCTGGGTTTTTATGTTCATCTTAAAGGTTTTTTCTCAATTATTAACTTTTGAGGTTTTTCAGGATATAGTGTGGAAATTGGTTGAAAATTTTTCCAGCATGTCATTCCTGCGAAAGCAGGAATGACAACTAAATTGTATTCATTTTTTAACGATTACATTATTACTACACTTGAGGCTCTTTTCCCAAAATTTCCTTAAGTAAATACCTTTGATAATATTCCTCTAACCGGGAAATATACCCGATTCACACATATCCAGAAATGGATTATCCATCACTTCAACAGGAAAATGGACAACTCCCCGCCGCCGGCTTGATTCATATATACCCATAATCACTTCTGTTACAGCATAACCATTTTCACCACTGAGTGGGTGCGGCTTATCATTTTCTATGGATTCGATTAAATCCTGTATCTCCATAGCAATAGAGCCTTTTTCCATGGGCCATTTATGATCTACTTTTTCCACTTCCCCGCATCGGTGTATTCTCAGGAGTTCTAACGGTTCTGTGTTTGAGCCGCCATATCTGAAATCCCCGTCCAGTTCCAGTATACCCGTTTCACCATGAACCAGAAACGCATGATACTGGTATCGCTGGAAATTCCACTTGGGATGAATTCTCCCCTGTTCACCGTAAGTATGCAATCCCCAGGTCAGATGAGCATAACAGCCGTTTTTAAAGGTAACAAAGGCGTTGCCACCATGATCGCATCTGTGACCGAAATACTGATAATCGGAGTTTCCATCAATCTGAGCGATAAGATAGCTTACCTTGGGATCTCCCAGCAAAGACATGGTCATGTGTATAGTATGCGTGCCGTCGGTAATAATGGAAGGGGCCATGGCAAATGCCTCGATAAAATTCACTTTGCCTATAGCACCCTGGGCAATTAATTCCCGTGCTTTTGTATATTGGGGATCGTAATAGCGTTGATGGCTTATGGTGAGTTTTGATCCTGAGGCTTTACAGGCATCAACCATCCTTCGGGCTTCTGCCAGATTCATGGCCATGGGTTTTTCGCAGACAATGCCTTTAACCCCGCTTTCTGCGGCTGCCACAACCATCTCACAGTGCAGCAGTTCCGCAGTCACAACCGAAACCAGGTCGGGTTTGACTTCAGCAAGCAGTTGCCTGTAGTCTGTATAAGTTTTTTCTGCGCCGTAGTTTTCCCGGGCAAAGTCCAGGGCTTCCTGTGAAATATCAGCAGCGGCGACAATGGGAATACCCAGAGATTGATAGGAGGCTGCATGGCCTCTTGACATCCGACCACAACCGATTACGGCTGCATTATATTCCTTCATTTTGCGTTCTCCTTTGTGCTTTGTTCAGAAACGATCTTGATAATAACGGTTGAATCTTCCATCTGAATATCAGTACCGAGGGGTATACACAGTTCAGCGATAGTATCCAAAGCTTTTATGGCGGCTTCGTCTTTTAGCGTTCTTGGAAAATAATCCTGGTTTTTTGTGTCGGAATTGGCAAAGGGGATAATCTCAACGTAACTTGGTTTCATTTCCGAAAATTTCACCTTTACAACAAAGGCCAAAGGCAATTTTTTGGCATAAGTACCGTATATAAAATCCCCTAAGCTGTAGATTATTGGTTTGCCCTTATATATCTCGATCCCCTGTAGCTGATGAAGCCTTTGACCGATAACGGCATCCGCACCGGCGTCTATTAGCTTGTGGGCATATAAAACCTGACGGCTGGTGGGTTCGCTGTTTTCCAACTTAAAGCCCCAGTGCATTGATACAATCACCAGATCAGCATTTTCTTTTGCCTTTGCAACGTCGTTTTCAAGTTCCCCGATAGCGGGAAAAGCGGCTCCCGGTTTGTTGCCCTTGGCAAATATTTCGTCAAACTGGCCTCCCCGATAATAAGCGATGAAAGCAATTTTAATGTCACCAACCTGAAGTATTGCTGGCTTTTTGGCTTCTATCCAGTTCATACCAGCACCTACTGGCTTTATGCCATACCATGCAAGAAACTCCAGCGTATCTGCTAGACCCTGTGAACCGTAATCAAGAATATGGGGATTAGCCAGGGATATTACATCAAAACCAACGTTGGCCAGTCCCCTGGCGGCAGAAGGTCTGGACCTGAAAGTATATTCCTCATCCTCTGCCCTTTGCCCCCTTGTTGTTATTGCACCTTCAACACTACCAAAGGTAACATCCCCACTTTCAAGGAGTTCAACGGCATCACCAAAGGGTGCTAATGAACACTCCCGATTCACAAATCGGGCTATTTCGGTACCAAACATCATGTCACCAACCAATACAATGGAAAATTCCTGAGAGTATGCGTTAATGGATAAAATTAGTATTGTTAATATTATAATAATTTGAGTTTTCATATTGCCTTTGTAAATAAATTTGATCCTTCCTATTTGAGTGTGAGAATGAAAATGATTTCTAAAATTAACTAAAACCAATGTTTATAAGAATTCAGCATGAAGAAACAGATGAAAATGCTCAAAGAATATAGTTCTATGTCATTCCTGCTTCAAGCTTTTTCAAAAAGCTTGAAGCAGGAATGACAGGGTGTTAGCATCTTCATTTGCCAGTGTCTCTTTAAGCACCGCAGCATCTGGTTTTAGTTAATTTTAGAAATATCAGTAGACTTAAGAGTTATCCATAATTTCATTCAAAATTTTTACCAGTTCCCGGGATTTGTAGGGTTTTGCCACTACACCGCTGAACCCGTATTCCTGAAAATTAGCCATAACAGGATCGTTGGAGTAACCACTGGATACAACAGCCTTAACGTGGGGATCTATTTCCTGTAGCTTTTCGATTGCCTTTTTTCCACCCATTCCGCCGGGAACTGTCAGGTCAAGGATAACCATATCAAAGGGCGAATCTGATTCCATTGATTCCCTGTATAGATTCACAGCCTCTTTACCGTCTTCGCTCTGGATAACCTGAAACCCCCGTTCTGAAAGCATATCTTCCACCATCTCCCGGATAAATTCCTCATCGTCCATCACCAGTATTTTCCCTGAACCTGAAATATCCATTCCAGGTTGAACCGATTCGAGTATTTCTCTCTTCTCCTTCAGTTTTTCGTGAGAGGCTGGAAGATATATATGAAACGTAGTTCCCACGCCAATTTCAGATTCCACAGTTATTATTCCACCGTGCTTATCTATGATAGAAAATGACGTGGAAAGTCCCAGACCGCTTCCCAACTGTTTTGTAGTAAAGAATGGATCGAAGATCTTCTCAAGATGTTTTTCTGATATACCTATTCCTTCGTCAGATATTGATATTTTAACATAGGGGCCGGATTCCAGAGGAAGTCCATGTTTTCCGTTAATTTCTGTATTTTCTGCCTTGATTTTCACCGTTCCGCCGTTAGGCATGGCCTGTTGGGCATTCAGTAATATATTGTTAATTACCTGATTTATCTGCCCGGGATCAAATTCTACAAACCATAAATCTTCGGATAATTGAAATTCGCACTTTGAATCAGAACCAGTCAGCATAAATTCGGCTGATTCCTCTAAAAATCCCTTTATTGAACCTAATTCCTTTACTGGAAGACCACCTTTTGCAAATGTAAGAAGTCGGGTTGAAAGTTCCTCTGCCTGTTGAAGGGCCTTGTCCGCCGCCTGGACTCTTTCCAACACCCTGGGAACAGGTTTATTGGTAATCAGATATGATTCTGCCATAGAGACATTGCCCATTACAGCCGTCAGGATGTTATTAAAATCATGAGCTATACCGGCAGCCAGAGTGCTTATGGAACCGAGCTTCTGAACTTTAAGCCTTTCGGCTTCAAGTTGCCGTCGTTCGGTAATATCCCTGCATATTACCCCCACCAACTCCACATGTCCATCTTCGTTTTTAATTGGGAAAACTGTTGTCAGATCATATCTTTTCACACCAGCGTAGTCAACTTCATGCTCATAGGTTATAGGCAAACTGGTTTCAAAGACTTTATCGTGCTTTGCCTGGTATTCGGCAGCGATTTCCGGGCTGGAAATATCAACCATGGATTTTCCGATAACATCATCAGGAGTTAATCCAAAATCCCTTAGCCTTGAACCTCCGGCTGTATGGTATACGCCATCGCGATCAACACTGAATATTAAATCCTCACTGGATTCAACCAGGCGGCGGTAATGTTCCTCGCTTTGTTGAAGATTGATTTCCATCTCTCTTAATTTTGTTAGATCGAAATGCACGCCAACAGTCTTTATAGGGTTGCCGTTTTCATCAAAGATAAATTCCGCCCCGGATCTGAGATATCTTTCGTCCCCATCAGGTCTTATTAGTCTGAATTCCATAGAGGCGGTTTTTTTATTTTTTATCATATCCTGGATTTCTTTTGTAACTCTATCTCTGTCATCAGGATGCAGGTTGTTCTGTATTACCTCGCTGAGATTCCCGGCAAAGTTATCGGGATCCAACCCGGCTATGGCATACATATTTTTTGACCATTCCAGGGAATCATCCCGCATATCCCATACATAGCTCCCTATATTGGCTATCTCCTGGGATTTTTCCAAAACAGCTTTTCTTTCCATCAATTCTTCCTGGAATCTTTTATATTCTGTAATGTCCCGGCTGAATTCCGCTGTTCCTATTACTACATCTCCATTAAATATGGGTTTGAAGAATATTTCGTAGTATCTTACCGAGCCGTCTTTGAATACATGGGTAAATTCCTCATGATGTTCCTGTCCCATTTTTACCTGATTCAGAATATTTTCCCAATGTTTTCGTTTTTCTTCAGTAAGATGTTCCAGCGTGTTCAATTCTGGTCTTGCTTTAACACCAAACAATTCTTTTGTAATATCTGCGAAGGCTTTGTTATATACCATAACCCGGTTATTAAGATCACGGGAGACCATTATATCTTCAGTATTATCAATAAGGGTTTGCAGATTTGCCCGGTTTTTTTCAAGTTCCATATTGATTTTGCGAATTTCTTCAGTCTTTTCAAGCACTGCCTGTTTTAAATGCCTGTTATAACTTATAAATATGTAATTGGATACAAAGGCAGCAGAAATTAGCAAAGTCATGATCCCCATTATCCAGTAAACCCAGGTATAGTTACCCTCAGGTTCGGGATTATATATAAATCCCTCAAGTGAGTATTCCGATTCGGCAAGACCAAGACTGACATAAGTATTGGCAATGTGTTTCCATCTTCCCGGATTCATATGTCCAATTTCAATAAGATCGGGCATAATGAGTTCCTGCATTTTGTCCGCTTCGTATTTCAGATGCTCCCCGGATTTTTTTGCATTGTATTTATTGATTATAATATCAATTATTTCATTCGGTTTGCTCATGGCATATTCCCAACCCTTTAAGCTGGCTTCTCGAAAACGCTTTACTCTTTCTGGGTAGTTTTTCAGTTCGTTTTCTGACGTATACAGGCAGTCGCCGTAAAAATCAATGCCATAGGTTTGAGGTTTTATAATGGAAACAGATATACCATTTTGCTT
>WJIO01000203.1 GCA_014730235.1 Candidatus Poribacteria bacterium | reverse complement strand
GTATTTCCCCTACTAGATATATGCTACCACATTGTCGGCAAATCGCAATTTCAAAAATCTTATTTCCATCAACATTTTCTCTCCTTTCTAAATACAGTTTTTTCGAAGGTTGTAAAGTAATATATGCGCCTTCTATGGCTCGCACGAATACGTGATACCTGGCAGGAATTAATGGTGTGTCATCCAATCCTGGTTTTGCATGAATGGATAAATCCACAAGTGCAACGAGATTCTCTTCAGCATCAGGTGTGTTCCCGAAAATATTCTCTGCAGCATCAGAAAGTTGTTGAGGTTTAATTTCCAGAAGATTCTGCAACTTAACAACCCTTTGATCCCCTTTAAGAATATTATAAAGTAGTTGCTTATATCCTTCCTTATAATCCTCAGATTTTATATTTGCTATAACTGCTTCAGGCACATCTTTATCTATTGCTATCTGCTTGATTTTGGATGACATTTCTGAGATTTGGTTACTATCTAATAGATTAAGCAAGATTGAATACAAAGACTTATGCGGTTTCCCCCATGTGCTATTGCTAATATTCATTACGGACTTACGAACTGCTTCAATAACATCCTGTCTACCCTCATTATTATCTATCCATTCAAATTTCTCTCCAAAGAGCCTATCAGCAAATAAAGCTATTCTTAGAAAATCTTCTCTATTACCAATTGTTGCACTGGTAGCAACGCATCTTAACCTGCCAGATTTGCTTTCTAATATTCGATCTTTAAGGCGTCTTAAAAGCATAGCCATCTCAATACCTTTTGCGCCGGTATAAGTATGGGCTTCATCAATCACAATAAATTTCCAGTTATTTGCATACTCACCATCAAAGAACACATTATCATGAGGCCGCAATAAGAGGTACTCGAGCATGGCATAATTTGTTAGAAGTATATGAGGTGGATTAGCTCTCATTTGTTCACGGGAAATCAACTCATTCTTGAGCGGTGCTTTACTATACATCTTTTGATATTTGCTTTCAGCCGCTTCATTTCGCTTCTCTGTTTCACCCGTATAACGCCCAAATGTAATATGAGGATAATTCTTCAGAAGTTCATGCATTCGCATCATCTGATCATTTGCTAATGCGTTCATGGGATAAAGGAGTAGTGCCCTTACTCCAGGTGTTAGAATTTTATCCTGCTTTTGCTTAAAGAGATGATTGAGTATAGGGATTAAAAATGCCTCGGTCTTTCCGCTTCCTGTTCCAGTTGCTACAACAAGATTGCGATTATGCTGTATTATTTTCCGAATGGCAGTTTCCTGATGCTGATAAAGGTATCGATCTAACGGCATTCGGTCGGAATTCAAATCGCGG
This sequence comes from Candidatus Poribacteria bacterium, assembly GCA_014730235.1. Lineage (GTDB taxonomy): Bacteria > Poribacteria > DTPJ01 > DTPJ01 > WJIO01 > WJIO01. The sequence continues at coordinate 1,837 of WJIO01000203.1, read as the reverse complement.
AATTGTTCAGACAATATTCCCTCATCAATTAAATCGTTTATAGAGCTTCCAGTTTCAAAAGGTGGTGTTGCTTCGATAATTGGTCCTTTAATAAACTTGCCTGGAATTTCTAAATTTTCTCTGAATTGTCTTTGTAGATCATTGTCTTTCAAATGAAAGGTTGTTGAAAGATAATCTAAATATCTCTTTCTGATGGAATGAGTAGCTTTTATTGGATTAAGTGGCATATTTATCCCCTGTTTATCGAACAGAATATAATTTATCCTTATGTTTTTCAATTAAATGTTTCCTGAATAACTCTATATCAGATTGAACAAATATATAATCACAAATCTTACATCTGCAAGAATAAGGTAAATCAGCATTAACATGTTGTCTGATTTCATCCAAATCAGTTACTTTATGCAAACCAACCAAAACCTTACCATATTTATCTCGTTTTGCTTTGGAGCAATTCTCAACATGGTGGATAATTTTTGTAGTACGATTTAAATCACTACTTTCACAATAAAAATCACAATAAGGACACTTGTAAATTTCCTCAGGTAGATCAGGACGCTCTTCGCGACGTATCTCTTCGTATGTCAAATGCCGATAAAAATCTTCTACGTGATTTTCTTTGATATGAGCAACTATCTCATGTTGATTAAAAGTAGAGAAACTACAACATTCACATTGAAATCTGGGATTAATAATTATATCACTGGTATTTGGTTCTGGTTCTGCTGGAAAAACAGGGATTGAGTTCCAAGGATCATCCGCTGTAACCTGCAATCTACATTTACCTGATGGCGGATCTTGAATTATCAATTCACACGATCCTAACTGTATTGTTTCGGTAATAACCGGTTCTTCTCTGTTTATTAAATTCCATAGTCTTACTGTTCTTTCTTGGTCATTACCACCAACTTCTGACCAGATTATATGTAAAGAACGAGTTAAACCCTCGAATTTTTCAGAACATTTGACAGATTCGATTTTCCAGTTATCTAAAACCTTGAATAGATTTATATTTTCTATGGAATTCTTAGAGTTGAAAATAGAAATTTTAAAAATTGATGGGCTGGGATTACTCCTTACAGTGTCACTAAATCTCTGCAAATCAAAACATACTTTTCCATCCCTTATTCTTCGAATATACCGTTGATCATTGCATGATATCTCCGCTTGACCTTCAATATCTTTAGGCATCCTTATATGTAATAGTAAATCCTCAGATGCTTCCCAATCTTCAGTATATATATCATCCGTATAGTCTGTGTAATCTTCACATTGAGTTAATCCTCTAATGCGCCACTGGATTTTGGGTAAATCAATAGTTATTGGTAATTTATAAGATAGTTCCTCAGTAGAATTATAGAATAAACATCCTTTTATAGAATTATTCGTATGATTTGTCTGCACACAACAGGGGGAATCACTTATCAATTCAGCAGGAGTTTCTGGTTTAAAATGGAAACCGTTAAAGGTTTCAATATTAATAATTACTTTTGGATCTTCATTTCCATCAATAGGTAGATATATCGGCTTATCAAATATTATATCAAGTTGTGGTAAGAAACAAAACGAGATAGGCTTATCTATACGATTTGGTCCTCTTAGGCGAATGTTAAGTTTTCCCATTTTGTAATTATCAAGCATCCCCTCATTTTCCAAAATTATTTCAGCAAATCCATCATCACTATATGTAACTAAATCCTGAAATTCTCCCAGGTTATGGTATTCTGATTCTTTCAATTCCTCTCCTTGATACAAATGAATTAAAATTCTCCATGAATGTAATTCATCTTTACTCTCAAGGGGTATACGAATATTAGGTAGCTTTCCTGTATATACT
>WJIO01000202.1 GCA_014730235.1 Candidatus Poribacteria bacterium | reverse complement strand
TACCAAAATACCTCCCGATAATAATATATCATAAATGAAACTTCTTGTAAACGTAAAAGATTGCAGTCGCAGCGCTTATGAATAAAGTATTTTCCTGGCTGCTACTTCATCTCTTTTTATTTGCTCAGCTAATTCCCGGGAACTACTAAAGGTCTTTTCATCACGGATTTTGGATATAAATAAAACTTCCATATTCTCACCGTATAATGAACCTTGAAATCCCATTAAATGTACTTCGATACGAAATCTATCCGCACCAAAGGTAGGTTGCATACCCATGTTCAGTATGCCTCCATATTGTTTTTCCCTGAGATACACCTTAACGGCATATACACCAAAAGGAGGTAAAACCTGGTCTTTCTGGTGTAAATTGGCTGTGGCATAACCTATTTTATGTCCTATTCCCTTTCCATGTTCTATTACACCCGATATAGAATAGGGTCTTCCCAAAAGCTTTTCTGCCAGTTTAATTTTTCCTTCTATTATGGCATTTCTGATCCTTGTACTGCTTACTATTTCTCCGTTAAACATATATGGTTCCACTATATCAACGTTAAATCCATACTTTTTACCGAGATCCTTTAGTTTCTTTTTATTTCCAGATTTATTTTTACCAAATGCGCAGTCGTATCCAACGATAATTTCCTTTGCATTAAATCTGTCAATGAGAATTTCTTTAACAAATTGTTCAGGGGAAAGCTGAGAGAAATTCGTATTAAAATTTTCTACGATAACTTCATCAATCCCCATACTCTTTAGTATCTCAACCTTCTTTTTTACCGTCATCAGGCTTAACGGTGCTTTACCTGACACAGACAAGGCTGGATGTGGATCAAAAGATATAATAACAGATCCAATACCAAGTTCTCTAGCTCTGTTTACTACTTTTTTAATAACTATTTGATGAGCTATATGAACCCCATCAAATACCCCAAAGCTCAGAACAACTCCATTTGGTAATATCACTTCCATTATCCATCTTCTTTATTGCTGTTATGTATCGTTTTTCAATACTTTTATTGCTTTACATATTGTATTATGTAAATCTGGTTCTGCAACAAATCCCCGGGTGTTAATAATTCTGCCTATCCCCAGGAGTGTTCCTGATGTATCAATCACCCTTACCGGGTCATCATCCTGAAAGTCATCATTATAATGATTAATATCTACATTTCTTAACTGCATACCGTTAAGAAATCGTTTCCTTGCCTTGTTATTTACTGTGATTGCTGGCATGAATGATAGCGCATCATTAATTGTCAAAATCAAATTACTTGCAATTTCAGGTTTTTCCCTGATTTTTTCAAGTTCTACCGAATTACTTAAATTAAACTGTCCCGAAATTGTCCTTATTAAACAGGAAAGATGTGCTCCACAATTCAGCTTTCTGCCAATGTCCGCAGCTAATGAACGAACATAAGTGCCTTTGGAACACAAAACCCGGAAATCTGCTTTTTTATATATACCCTCTGCCAGATTCGATGCTGCTTTACCTTCATACAGTTTTAAAAGAGTTAGATCATATACATTTATTTTTCTTGGTTTACGTTTTACTGTTTTTCCCTGTCGGGCTATTTCATATAAACGTTTGCCCTTGAATTTTACAGCCGAAACCATGGGTGGAATTTGATTAATCTCACCTGTAAAATCTCTAAAAGCTTTTTCCAATTCCTCTTGAGTTAAATATTTGCTATCTGATATACTGGTTACTGAACCGCTGGAATCCAGGGTATCAGTCTCAATACCAAAGGTAATAGTTCCTTCGTAGCCCTTTTGGTTGTCCTCTAGAAATTGAATAATTTTTGTTGATTTGCCTATACATACGGGAAGAACTCCCGTTGCATCGGGATCCAGCGTTCCTGTATGCCCGATTTTCTTTTCCTTTAATAAACGCCGCAGTTCAGCTACCACATCATGCGAGGTCATTCCCGCAGGTTTATTTATATTCAGAAGACCGTCCATTTTAACTTATGCTTTTTCCCAGTGTTGGTATTTTTTTAAAGCATCAACGACCATTTTTCTGGCTTTACCGATTGGCTCTTGTATAGTACATCCAGCAGCGGCTTTATGCCCCCCACCTCCGAAAACAGCGGCAACCTTACTGACATCCAAATTGTTTTTAGATCTCAAACTGGCTTTAATATTATTTCCTTCTGTTTCTCTGAAAAACAAAGCTATCTCCACCCCTCTTAATGATCGAACATAATCTATAAAATCCTCAGTATCCTCTGCCGTTGTTCCGGTTTTTTCCATCATGTCGTTGGTAACCCACATCTGAGCAATTTTGCCATCAGTGCTAATTTCAAGAGTGTCCAGAGACATACCAAATAGTTTTGCCTGTTGATATGGTATTACCTCATACACCAGTTCCGCTATTTTTTGAGGATTTACTCCCTCTTTGATCATCCGGGAAGCTATATCATGAGCTTTTGGGGTAGAGTTGCCGTATCTAAAGCTGCCGGTATCGGTAAGTATGGCAGTATAAAGGTAATCTGCCCTTTTTCTTCCTATTCTTATATCTCCGTATGACATTAAATCAAATATAAGTTCGGCAGTGGCACAGGCTTCCGGGTCTATTAAGTTATAATGCCCGAATTCTTCTTTGCTTGCATGATGATCGATGTTAATTATCTTATCAAATTTTCTGATTTTTTCCGCAAGGGCATCACCAGTTCGCGCTAAACTTGCGCAGTCCAACACAATAGCAACCTGCGCATCCATCCAGGAATTTTGATTTTCAGCCATTTCCATATCTTTCAGGCTGATATAGGGTAAATCATTTTCTAACAGGAATTTATAGATAAAAGGTATGGGATCTCTGTTGACTATACAGACGGATTTTTCAAGATCTTTTAATAGAGAATATACGGCAAGCTGAGAACCTACGGCATCTCCATCGGGATTTATATGGGACGAAATTATAAAGGAATCATTACCTTTTATAACATTTAGTATATCTCCCATTAATTTTGTTTTCGGCATAGTAAAATCATGAAAAGGAACCCAAAGTAAATTTACAATTCTGTATCATTCTCAGGATTCCTTGATTTATCCTTTTTATGTTCTTCCTTTATTAGTTTATCTATACGAAGGCTATAATCCACAGAATGATCGAGAACAAATACCAATTCAGGTATGTGTTTCAACGCAATTCGATTTCCAATCTCTTTTTTGATGAAATTCTTTGCACTTTTTAAACCCTCTAGGGATCTTTCTTGCTGGTTTTCAGATCCCATAATGCTTACCCGTACTTTAGCATGACGTAGATCGTCAGAAACATCCACGCGCATTACGGTACAAAATCCAATTCTGGGATCTTTGATTTGTTTATGAAGGATATCACTGATCTCTCTTTGTATCAGATCACCAAGTCTGTCTGATCTTTTATAATGCAACAATTAATATTTCCTTAAGCTGAATTAGATTTCTAATTTATTGTATCTCGATATAATAATCAACTAAATCAACCATACAGCCTGTTTCCACATAATTCACCACTTTTGAGAGGATGCTGTTGGTAAATTTAGAATCATTGGATATACAAACCACCCCCAGTGTTGCCCATTGCCATTTATCTAAGTTATCAACTTCAGCAATAGAGACGTTAAATCTATTCCTGATTCGGTCTTTCATGCTTTTGACAACACGTCTTTTCTCTTTAAGAGAGCGGTTTCCTGAAAGCCTTAGCTGAAGTGTACAAACACCGATGTGCATTTACTTGTTATCCCAAGGTTACCGGGATCTCTTCGTATGTATATGACTCTATTATATCCCCAACTTCAAAATCTGAAAAATCGTTAATAAGAATACCACATTCCTGACCAGAGGATATTTCCCTTACGTCCTGACTGAAGCGTTTCAGAGAATCAATTCTACCTTCATGAATAGTTCTGTTATTTCTTATTAACCTCATATGAGAGCCGCGAATTATTCTACCGCTGTTTACCATACAACCTGCTACTGTACCCAGTCGGGATATTTCAAATAACTGAAGAACCTGAGCTCTTCCTGCCACAACTTCCCGGAGTTCGGGTTCCATAAGGCCTTCCATAGCAGCTTTTACGTCGGATATAGCTTCATAGATAACTTCATAGGTTTTTATATCAACACCTTCCCGATCTGCAAGCCTGGAAGCCGGGCCCGATACTCTCACATTAAAGCCCACAATAATGGCTTTAGAAGCCGAAGCAAGTATAACGTCATTTTCTGTAACTTCACCTACAGCAGAACGGATAATATTCAGGTTTACCTCTTCAGAATTTATCCCCTGAAGTGATCCTATAAGTGCCTCTATCGAACCATGAACATCACCTTTTATAATCAGATTAAGGTCTTTAATTTCACCTTCTTTAATCATCTGATATATATCAACGGTTTTACGTCCAGTAGCTGCCCTTTCTTTTTCCAAAACTTCATTTTGACGTTTTTCACTCAGGGTTTTGGCCTCTTTTTCATCCTCAATGACAAAGAACATATCTCCTGCTTCCGGCACACCAGAGAAACCAAGCACCTCTACAGGGGTTGATGGCAAAGCCTCTTTTACGTTTTCACCATGATCGTTTATCATCGCGCGAACTTTACCGTCATAGATTCCCGCTACAAAGGCATCACCTATCTTCAAAGTTCCGTCCTGAACAAGCACTGTGGCTACTGGCCCCCGACTTCGATCTATTTGTGATTCTACGATAGTTCCTCTTGCTGGTTTATCAGGATTTGCCTTAAGCTCAAGAAGTTCAGCTTCCAGAAGCAGATTTTCCAGTAATTCATCAACACCAATTTTATTCTTTGCAGATATATCAATAAATATAGTCTGACCGCCCCATTCTTCTGGAATGAGTTGATATTCTGAAAGTTGTTGTTTTATAATATTGGGGTTAGCGTTTTCCTTGTCAATTTTATTGACAGCCACAACTATAGGAACATCAGCAGCTTTCGCATGGTCAATAGCTTCTACTGTTTGTGGCATAACCCCGTCGTCGGCGGCTACAACAAGAACAACTACATCTGTAACCTGAGCTCCTCGGGAGCGCATTTTGGTAAAAGCTTCATGCCCTGGAGTGTCAAGAAAAACCACATATCCGCTGTCAAGACGAACTCTATAAGCGCCTATATGTTGTGTTATACCGCCAGCTTCTGAATCCATAATATTGGATTCCCTTACAGCATCCAATAATGAGGTCTTGCCGTGATTAACATGCCCCATTATAGTAACAACAGGCGGTCTGGGTACTAGTTTCTCAGGATCATCCGGTTCTTCGGATATTATTCTTTCTTCCAGAGATCGTTCTTCGATAGCTTCAAAACCATATTTCTCTGACAGGAGTTCCAAAATATCAAGATTAAGACGTTGATTTACATTAACCATAATTCCTTTATTTATAAGGAATTTTAATATATCATTTCGTTCTATATCTAGAAGTTTTGCCAGCTCAGCTATTGCTGTTCCTTCCTCAACCTTTATTTCCTCTTTTGTTTCCTCTGAGGTTTCTTCTAAAGCTGATTCACCCAATTCTGCATAGATCAACTCAGCTGTCTCTTCATCAACAGAACTCATATGGCTTTTAACTTCAACACCGTAATCATTTAGTTTCTTAATAAGTTCTTTATTAGATATTTGGAGTTCTCTTGCCAGTTCATAGACTCTTACTGTCTTCATTTTTTGAGATTTGCTCTGCTCCAAGTTTAAATGCCTCCAAATTCTTTTATAAATAGGTTTGATACAATATAAAAATTGACATATTTAACATATTAAAGCTAATAAGCTCTGTTTTATTCTCCTTACCGATTCCTGATTAATAAATTTCTTCATCTCCGGATCAACTCTAAATGCCCTTTTAAGCCTTTCAGTTTGCATTGCTTTATTTATACAGCTTTTGCTAGGGCAAACGTAAGCACCTCTTCCGCCCATTTTTTTTCTTTTATCTAAAACTAACTCTCCATAGGGCGAAAAAACAAGTTTTATTAGATCTTGCTTTAGCTTAATCCTATGACAACCTATACAGGTTCTTTGTGGCAATGGCATTGCCGGAAAATTTACTCCTCAATATCTTCGTCATCTTTTGATTCTTTAAGCCTTTCCAAAGCCGCTTCATGAAGCTTTTCAGCCGTTTTTGATCCAATACCGGGAACAGAAGATAGCATATCAATATTAGTATCAGCTATGTCTTCAACAGATGAATATCCTGCTTCCTGAAGTTTATCCGCGGTCTTATCTCCGACGCCCTCCAGTTCAGTTACTGGTAATGATTTAAAAATGCTTCGAGCTATTTTCTCCCTTGATGCTGTTCCCGCTTCAGATTGACTCTTTATATCAATATTCCAACCTGTAAGCTTGGCTGCCAGACGTACATTCTGCCCTTTACGTCCTATTGCAAGAGACAACTGATCATCAGGAACTACTACCATTGCGGATTTATCTTCTTCATCTACGTTTACGCTTACTATTTTTGCTGGACTCAAAGCATTGGCTATAAAGGTTTCCGGGGATGAATTCCAGGGTAATATATCAATTCTTTCGCCGCTAAGCTCATTTACTACCATCTGAACTCTGGAGCCTCTCATACCAACGCAGGTACCAACAGCATCCAGATTGTCAACGTTAGTTGATACTGCTATTTTTGAGCGATCTCCTGGTTCTCTGGCAGCAGCTTTAATCTCCACTAATCCGTCATATATTTCCGGAACTTCCAGTTCAAAAAGTCTTTTAATCAGATCAGGATGAGTTCTGGACAATATAATTTGTGGCCCTTTTGAGTCAGGCTTCACCTCTACTACTAATGCCCGTAATCTATCTCCACGACGATACTCTTCACCTTTCATCTGTTCTCTATAGGGTAATAAGGCTTCAGTTCTGTCAAGGTCTATAATAACGTCGTTATATTCCATACGCTGAACAACGCCGCTGACAATATCACCTTCTCGGTCTTTATATTCTTCGTATATATTTTCTCTTTCTGCTTCTCTGAGTCTTTGGGCGACTATTTGTTTTGCGGTTTGAGCTGATATTCTGCCAAAGTCCTTGGGTATGGTCTCCACTTCAATAATCTGTCCAATTTCTACATCCGGATTTATTTTTTGAGCTTCTTCAATAGGTATCTCTGTAGAATAGTCAGTCATTATTTCAACAACTTTTTTGGGCGCGATAACCTTAATTTCACCCGTTTCCCTATCAATACTAACAGATACTTCCTTATGAGAGCCATAACGTTTCTTGGCTGCTTGCAGTAATGCCCTTTCTATTGCTTCTATAAGAACTTCCCGTGATAACTCTCTTTGGCGACTTATTTGATCGATGATTCCCAGTAGATCATCCTTCATTTTACACGAGGCCCATCATTCTGTTATGCAGTTATGGGCCAACCTCCCTATTAATTCATTTTCATAATCGGAAATCTATAACAGCACTTTTTAATCATTATCTTAAATGATATAACCTAACAAAAGAAAAGAGCGGGTAATGACCCACTCCTGAAAAGAAAAATCATAAGATTTTGCCTGTTTTATATAAATACAGTTATTTGACTTACTTTGAAATAAAATGATTTAAGTAAATTATAGCTGTAATAAATCGGTAAGTAAATTCACCAGAGATGTCAAATTTAATTAAAACTGTAAATATATACAGGCATACCTTTAACCATAGAGATTATAGCATAGTAGCACAAAGTTTTCAAGAAAAAATTCACAATAGAAGGATTTATCTCTCTGATTTAAGTCAGATCCAACATAAAAGAGCATTATTTTAATGAATTATCGCATTTATTTAAATATTTCTTACTTTTTCCCTAAAGTTTTTAGCAAACTGTGCCGAACTATGTAAGCAACAACGTTTCCTAAACATCCAGTGCTGCATTAGGAAAGGTAAGAGGTTCAAACATAGCCGCCGTATAACCCTCGCCTCTTACCTTTCTTTTTTTGCCCGGATTTATCCAACCACTTCTATTCTTCTTCATAACAGCAAAAATCTTTACATATCATAAATATTCTGTTATTCTGTCCTTATAAATTTGCTTTTTCTGACTTGAGTGTGGAAATGTAAAAAGCTTTTCAAATTATTACCACCCTAAATCCGGAAGAACTATAATTTCTGGTTCTTCCGACTTGAGTGGGGTAAAGATAAGAAACTTCTTTATACTGTCATTCCTCGAAAGCAGGAATGACAAGCTGAGAGAATTTTCAATTGTGACCACACTAAACCCGGAAGAGCCTAATTTTTTATCAAATGCAGGAGGATTGAATAATGGAATTATTGAAATGTGGTATAATAGGTGCTGGTATACTGGGGAAAATACATCTGAAAGCTTGTTTACAGTACCCATATGCAAAACCTGTCGCGGTATGCGATATAAATCAAGAACGGGCCAATGAAGCGGCAGAAGAATTTAATCTTAAAGCATATACCGATTATCGTGAAATGCTGCATAAAACCGAATTGGATATAATACATGTAGTCACACCGGATTTTGCCCACAGAGATCCGGTTATTACCAGTCTGGAAGCTGAAAAGCATGTTATTTGTGAAAAACCCATGGCCACAACTATGGACGATGCGAAAGCCATTGTAAAAGCTGTAAAAAAATCAGGATGTAGGTTAATGGTTAATTTCTCCAACCGATGGAATGTACCCCATCATAATACAAAAAAAGCTATCCTGGATGGGGAATTGGGGGAATTAAAGCATGCTTATGCCCGTCTCAGCAATACTACATATGTTCCAAAGCAAATGTTAAGCTGGTCGGATAAATCATCACCCACTATGTTTCTTTTGCCACATATGATCGATTTGGTGAGGTGGTTCTTTATGTCTGAGGCGGAGACTGTATATGCTTCCAAAACTGAAGGTGTTCTGAAATCTATGGGTATTGACACCCATGATACTATGACCGCTCTAGTAAATTTTAAAAACGGTGCGGCTGCATGTTTTGAGACATCCTGGATACTGCCTGAATCCCTACCATATATAGTTGACCATTATGTTAAGCTAATTGGAAGTAAGGGAATTACATACCTGGATATGACTCAGCATGTGCTTCGTAAATACGGTGATAAGGCCGAATATACCAGAAATCCTGAAACAATTTTCGGATATAGTCGTGGATTTCCCTATGATTCCATATATCATTTTCTTGAGTGTATAATTAATGACAGAAACCCTATCAGCAACGAAATAGATGGTCTTATGAATACGGCCGTATTATGTGCTATTATAGAATCCGCAGATACAGGTAAGGATGTTAGAATCCAGATATGAAATTTTATACTACCTTTTTTCTCCTGACGGGTGAAGTTCATTAAGGGAAAACCTGAATATGTTTTCTAAAAATTACTAAATTAAACAACCGCTAATAAAGTTTTTAAGCGACTATTTTATTTGAAGTTAAAATTTTATTTTAGATGGCACAATTGTTGCAAATATAAATAGTATAGATGCTTGATCTTGGAATATTTCACCCTTGAAAAGCATCTGCAGGATGCAATTACACAAAATAATCCACAAAAAATAATTTGAACTTGACAGAAATCCGAAAGACAGCGTCAGAAATTTGACCCTCAAGGAGTAAGGAAAGGTAAGTGATTAAGGTGAGAATCCTGGCAACAATTATAATCGTGCTTCTTACTATGCCAATATCCTTCGCTATGATGGATGAGGCCATGAAAAAATTGAAGGTCAGGAATAGGATGGGATCCTAATTACAATATAAATATTATTCCCCTCCCTTATAAATTAAAATCCCATCCTTCCTGTCCCTCCCCTCAATTTTGCAATTTTATACTTATCTGAGAATTCTAAAAAATCTGGCTTTTCCGGCTTGAGTGGGGTAAAGATAAGAAACTTTTTTATACTGTCATTCCTGCGAAACTCTTATTCCTTTTTGCTCAAGCTTTTTCAAAAAGCTTGAAGCAGGAATGACAATATACAAAAATTCTTATTAATACCACACTTAATTTTGAAGATCCTATATTTAATTTTTAATACTTGAAGCATATTCTCATAAATGTTAATATTTACACCGCGCTTGAAATTCAAATAATATTGTCACTGCTGATTGAAAAATGGTTATGAATACCCGGGTACAAAATAAAAATATCAAAATTAGTATACCTGAATACGGAGAATTTATAATCCCTCATGAGTTTGCCATATTTACAGGAACAATTGAGTCGGTGGAGATACATGATTCCTGTGAATCAGCTGAAAAATTATTTAACCTGTTGGTCATGAATAAGGCACTTGTATTGAAAGGTTCTTATCCCCGGGCAAATGGAATTTTTCGATACTGTCAGCATTTTGAACGAAAGCTTATCACTGATGGTAAATACAGTCATATAGAAAATCCATCCCAGCGCAGCGCCGCTTATACTGATGAACGAAGGCAAAAACTGCACCGCATCCTGCTTATGATGAGGGATGATTCGCTGCTAGATATAGAAAAAGGGCCTGATACTTCAGGTCTTCAGGAGTGGTTTCAAAAACCTATAGAAGGTAACAAATACCTGATACCCATACGCAGGCTTCAGCGAATACTCACAGATATGAAACGGGCAAAAGAGGGAATATTTATTAATTATTTAAATGATTCCATAACTATATATCCCCATGTGTATGTTCCTAATGATCAGAGCGTGCCATCCATGTTCCTGGAATGTAAACATTTGATAGATGGTAAAAAAGTTCTGGATATAGGCACAGGCACAGGAATTCTGGCTTTACTGGCAGCTAAAATGGGTGCGTCAAAAGTTACAGCCACTGACAGTAATCCCAATGCTGTAAAAAATGCCAGATGCAATATTAAAAAACTTGGTTTTGATGGAATCGTGGATGTAAAAGGTCCTGCAAACCTCTTTGATCCTCTAAAAGGTGAAAAATTCCATGTTATTATCTTTAATGCACCATGGATAAAGGGAGAACCACAGACTTTGTATGATACCGCCAATTACGATCCCGGTTATAAAGTTATTGATGGATTCATGGCTAAAGTAAGAAATTATCTGGATTTAAATGGTGTAATCCTGATTCAGTATTCCGACGTTTCCCAGAGAAAAGGGGGGGATAGTATTAATCATTTGAAAAAAATAATTCATGATAATAATTTATACATATCAGGATACAAAAGTTTAACTCGAACCAGTAGAGTTTTGGGATCAAAGGAAGAGATTTTTCTGTTTGAGGTAATGGCTAAAAAATGAATAAAATTTATTGTTATTCCTACCTTTACAGGGATGACAAACTAATTTTTAACGATTACGCTTGAGATAAAGAGGCTGAATAAAATGGATGATGATAAAACAAATCTGGAAGAATTAAAGAAAGAGATCAGAGAATTTGTAGAGGAAAGAAATTGGATTAAATACCATCATCCAAAAGAGCTGGCTGTTTCCATCGCTATCGAGGTTGGAGAACTGCTGGAAATATTTCAATGGGATGATAAGGCTGACATTCAGCAGATAAAAAATGACAAAGAGACAATGAAAAGGATAAAGTCGGAATTAGCGGATATAACTATGTATATACTCAGCTTTGCAAATCAACTGGATATTGACATTACAGATTCAGTTCTTCAAAAGCTAAAACAAAATAGAATAAAATATGAAAAAAACATGGTCCTTAAAACCGGTGCTTACAGAAAGGATAAGCTTATGGAATTTGATTAAAATGACATTTTAAACTCAATTTACCACATCTTTAACTTACAAGCCCTGTTTTCCCCTCCAAAAGCCTCTACAAACCTTGACCAACCAAATCTGATGTGTTAGTATATAAATAGTATAAATAAATACATGATATATTGATTAGCTTAGTTTTGTAAGTATCAAGAGGAGGTTGCTCTTGTGAGAAAAATACTAAGTTTATTGTTAATTTTGCTTGCTTTATATGGTTGTGAAGATAGAGAACAACAGAAGATAAAAGTCGCTTTTGTTGGAAAAGCAAAAAATTCATATTGGAATGATATAAGATCCGGAGCGGAAAAAGCCGCTGAGCGTCTTGGTGTTAATATTGATTTTCACGTCCCCAAAGAAGAAGACCCAGCGTGGCAGATCAAAAAGATAGAAGAACTTATTAAGAGTGAAATTAATGCAATAGCCTTTGCCCCCTCTGATTCTAAATCTATTGCTCCAACGGTTCTTAAGGCCATGCAATCAGGAATTCCCTGTGCGGCGATAGATACCGATGTGGTAAAGAGCAGACATGTTTATATTGGTACAGGAAACTACCATGCGGGTGATGAAGCAGGTAAACAAATAGAAGCTCTTATACCAGACAGAGGTAAAATTGCCATATTAACTACTTCCACAAATAATCTCGATATTCTTCAGCGTATTCAGGGGTTCAGAGATACAATGGCGGAATTTGAAGATATAGAGATAATTACGGCTCTGGAGAAAGAGAGGGAAGATATAGAGATAACAGAAATAGAGGCTTTCCTTAATTCTCATAACGACTTAAAAGGTATATTTTGCGCCTCTAATAGATGCGGTGTTATAACCGCAGAAGCCGTAGAAAATACAGGTAAAACAAGACAAATAAAGATAGTTAGCATTGGTGAATCTCCGGAAATCATGGATAAAGTTCGACAGGGAATAATTCAGACGACAATAGCCCGGAAACCCTACAGCATTGGCTTTTTAACTACATTAGTTTTGCATAACATGGTAAAAGCAGGTATATCCAACACCCTTAATATCCTCCCTAAATCAGCTATTATTGACACAGGTATTGTAGTTGTAACACCTATGAATATCTTGCAATACCGGGAGAACTTACGGGATTTAGGTCTTCAAGTAAAATTCTAAACCTGTTAGAATCCAACCAACAGTATATAAAACCGCAACATTAAAGGCTTTATACAAGTTAACACCTTAATACTCTTTTTCTTTCTTGGTGACATACCTTTAATCGTTAGATATAAACTAACATAAAAAAACGGGTAATATTTCCATTGAAAACCCATAAATGGTTGATATAATTATCTTTAAGTAGCATCCAAAATGCTGATTTTATGCTGGCATATGTCTTGCGTTATAGATTATAGATTTGATTAACAATATATTTTATAAATAAATAGATTTGGAGGTAATCTTGATGGAGATATTCAGAAATTCACCTTTGGGAGAAAGTTTGGTAGAAGATGGTATAATAACCCGCAATCAACTTAATATCGCTATGATGATTCAGGATGCCTCACGAAAATCTGGAGAAGCAATAGTAAAATCAGGAAAATTGTCCGCAGCTGAATTTAAGATAACAATGGAAGCACAGTTAGCAGATATAATTATGGGTTTGGGTTACGCCAGCGAGGAAGATATTTTTGGAACACCAATATTGAATGTATCCATGAAAGATTTTTCGGAAGAACCTTTACCTTTATATAACTAACTCCAGGTATTAATGCAATATATACTATAGTTTAAAAACATCAACCCGTCTCCAAAAAAGGTTGTTTGTCGACGGAGTTCCCCGGATATTCCATCTGCCAGATTGGTTAATCATAAGCCAATAACCTATTCCAGATTCAATTCTCTCCAGATTATTAGCTTACCGGAGGACCCGTTGACAACATACCTTAACCAACTGAACGCCATCTAACTCCATATATCGAAATGATGTGGCTAAATAGGGTCAATACCGTAAGCACTTCCTATTTCCTGCCTGGGTTTTACATCTATTATGATTATTTGATCTATCCTTCATCAGAATTTCCGTCGTAATCTAAAAAATCAAGGTTCTTCTGGGTTCATTGTGTTAAAGATAAGAAACTTCTATATGCTGTCATTCCTGCGAAAGCAGGAATGACAAAAATTTATGCTTGTTTTTTTATAAAAATCTTTATTTTTAACGATTACAATAATAACAGGAAATCGTAAATAGAATTAATTTAAAAAACTAATATTTTTATCCTGTGGTTGACTGATATGCAACCTATCTGTTATAGTAATGCTATAGAGTTTTCATTAACACCTTCATCCGAGCTTTAACCAGTGGAAATCTGTTTGAAATTGAGTCTACTTTAT
>WJIO01000201.1 GCA_014730235.1 Candidatus Poribacteria bacterium | reverse complement strand
TCGTATGGAGTTAGCCTTTACTGGAGGACGAATCCGATATCCAAAGCCATTTATAAGGGATGGGCGGTATAGACCTTTTATTCCAGGAACTGCTGTTAAAGGCGCTATTCGTACTGCTATGCTTTATTCTATTATCAAAAATGATGATAAGAAACTGGATGATTTTTGCAGTTATGTAGATAAAAACTTAAACGATGTCCAGCGTCGAAGACCAAGAGAGAGAGATAAAAATCGCATAAAGGAAAGTTTTGCAAAGAAGATTAACGAAGATATTTTTATGGGTTACAGCCTAAATCAAAAACAAAAGCAAAATGGTCCACATACAGATATCCTGAGATGCCTTAAAATATCTGATAGCATCAACAGTCCAAAAGGGTTAAAATTGGAAGATGTAATGCTTATGAGCTTAAGAGGCGCAAACAGTAGAAGCGCATATAACAAGAATGGCACAATACTAAATGTTGAATGTATACCACCTGGAGTTAATGTGGAATTTACATTAAGCCTTGATATGGATATACTTAAATATTTTCAGGAAAATAATAAAAATATCCCCTTTGCAAATCTGAATGATATTATTAATATGATAAAGGAATTCAGTAAAGCCCAATGGGATGAGCAAGAGGACTTTTTTGCATGGGTAAAGGACTCAAGAGATGTAACTCTTGAAAAAGTATGGGAATTCTACGATAACGGATACTGTCCCTCAATTAGGGTGGGTTGGGGTTCAGGATTGCTTGGAACTACAATAGATCTTCTTTTAGGTCGTGATTCTACTAAAAGATTAAGGAATCTTTTATTTACTGACAGGCGAGACGACGAAGCTCCTAAGTCCCGTAGACTAACTGTATCTAGAGTTGGCAATCAGCTTGAAGCCCAGTTACCGTTGGGATGGATGGAGTTAAAAGTGAATCATAATTAATGCAATAAAAGCTGATGATCTAAAATTTAACCAGTCGCAAAATGCAACATAGGTTACGCGGCAATCTTGTCCACCAGTATCACACAAGGGTTTATGGTACTTTTTAGTGTGAAAAATAACCCGAAAACGACTTAACAAATGTTAATTTTTATGTCACAAACCATAGGTTACGCGAAATGGGGTTCTAAACCCCCGTCACACAAGGGTTTAAAATGGGGTCTGTAGGAAAGACTGACTCGATTTGAAGAGGATTTTATTAAAATGGATAAGTCCATTGTGGTAACAGTAGGAACATCATTACTTAGTGAAGCCAAGGGTATCATTACTAATGAGCTTCGTAAATTATTAGATAAGAATCATCTGGATTTGCTGGAAACATTTCAGCAAAATTTAGAGAAGATGATACTTGAGGATAATGAAAACATTCTCTATGCAGTATCAGTCTTGAAAGAAAAATGGAATGTAATTCAGGATAACCCAGCAGGCATTGAAGGTTTCCGCGCCCTTTCGGCGGAGTTAGCAAGTTTGGCTCGTTTTGACCTGGAATATCCCCTAAACCAGGATCAGGATCAGATCCACCTTATATGCTCAGATTCTCATTCAGGATGGCTTTCCGGACGATTATTACAGCTATTTCTTAAAGATAATGTTGTGGATGAAACCTATCTGCATCCAATTGATGGTCTTAAAGCCCGGAATGAGAGAATGTTTAAAGATACGGGTTTAAGAAACTTAGTTGATAAAATAGCTGATCTCTCACGTCAGGAAGAAAAGGAAGTATTTATTATTGCCACCGGAGGTTATAAGGCAGGTTCAGTTTATGGTTCTCTGGCTGGTATGTTATGTCAACGGCCAATATATTACCTTCATGAGGAATTTCAGGAAAATATTGACCTGCCAGTATTGCCTATTAACCTTGATTTTGATTTATGGCGACAAAATGCTGAACGCATTGAGCTAATTCTTAACCTGCCAGTTATAAATGCAAAACCTTTCTACGAAATACTGGATGATAGAATCAGGAATTTAATACAGCTAAATGACGCCGAAGACTCCTATGTATGGAAACCTGCCGGAGAAATACTATATAGCGCGTATAAAGATGCCAGTGTTTGGTCTCAATTTCAGGCTGGTGGCAGATCCCTTTTATTCCATCTTCGGAAAGAAGACCTAAAAAGTAGATATGGTCGGTATTTACAGGAGATCAGCGAGTATATCTGGATCGGTGATAAAGTTCCTGAAATGGTGGATCACGCCCTTAAGCATCATCACAATCTCTTTGAATTCGCTGAGATGTTTCTGGTACCCATGTTTTTAAATAATCCCGATTTCATGTCCCCAGAGGAAGTCTATGTCCTGTTATGTGTCATATTACTCCATGACTGCGGACATTCACTAAATGCTTTTCCAGGTTTTCCCGGCAGACCGCTTCTACCTACAGAGATAAGGAATTGGCATCATATACTGGGGTATGAAAGACTCAACCCTGATCATTTCAGAATAGGGGAAGATAATCTATTGCCAGAACTTGCATTTATCTGGAAGGAAAACCAAAATCCGCACAAAATAATAAAGGAATACTGGGAAGATGAGTTGAAAGCTATTGCTACTATTGGTCTCTACCACCGACGCGATATGCCCTTAAAAAATGGAGAAGAAGAATATAATGATTATTCACTCCCAACAAAGAAGAAAAGCTATGCTCCTCTGAGTTCTGAAAAGCTTTTCTTCCATGGTAAGGAATTTACAGAAAGCGCGCTAAAGTTAGCATCTATTTTCAGGATAATTGATAGCTGTGACATTCAGATATCCCGTATAGGAACAGATCAGGAACAGAGATTGAAATTAGGGTTAATAGCCGCAGACCTCAGAACTGAAACCAAAAGAGAAGAAAATGCCACAGAATTGTTGTCACTTGTAACAGATATAACTGGTATTACACAAATAAGAAATGAATTGGAGAAAGAAGTAGAAACTGCCAGAGAATTATATAGAAAGAAAGAGCGAAGGGAATTCAAAGATAATGAAGAAAAAGAAAAGCTTAAAGGTAAAATGCAGAATCATCGTGAGTCAGTTAACAATATAATCAATTCTATAGACAAACCTGATAAACAAAAAATGATTCAAATGGCAGTTGATCTACGAAGAGAAGTTTCCTATCGTCTGGATTTTAAAAAAGAGCAGGAAGCCCACTTTTCCAGGGCAGCCAAAATCAAGGAAGTTTCTGTAGCCCATAATCTTACTGACAGTATGAATAAATTTGTAGTAATAATAAAAGGATCAAGTAAGGACAAAGAATATCTGGAAGAGTTGAAAAATAATATGATGGATGAGTATGAAAGGGTAAAATCAATTCTGTTTGAGTATTATAATATGACAATTGATTACGAGTTGGACCTGGATTAAAGAGGGAGTATTATTATGAAAGATGTGATAATTTGTACAGTAGGCACTGCCCTGATCACAAATCTTGAGCGCAGCAGTTCCTGTTCTGAACCTATCAAAGCGGCAATAAAGAGTCGAAATGTTATAGCAACAGCAAAACTTATGAAGTCAGAGCTTACTTCCAGTAGTCGTGAATGTGGCGCGGAGGTAAATTCAATAACTTCTATACTGGAGAAAAATTTAATACAGGATAAACATGCACTTTATTTTATGGTTTCAAATACTGACGATGGTTCTTTTGTGGGTGAAGTATTAAAGCTCTATTATAAAGCTCAATTTAACGAAGTTTACGTAAAAATTCTAAAGGGACTGCACCATGAAAACTTCAGTGATTTCCGAAATCGCGGGCTTCTTAATCTTGTGCGAGAAACGGCGGATATAATTAAAAAAGAACGAGATCAGGGACATGAACCAGTTATAAATGCTACCGGTGGATTTAAAGCCCAGATATCCTTTGCAGGACTAATAGGTCAGGTATTGGAAGTGCCGGTTTATTATATGTTTGAGCGGTTTTCGGAAGTTATAGAAATGCCACCTATG
This sequence comes from Candidatus Poribacteria bacterium, assembly GCA_014730235.1. Classification (GTDB taxonomy): domain Bacteria; phylum Poribacteria; class DTPJ01; order DTPJ01; family WJIO01; genus WJIO01. The sequence continues at coordinate 4,856 of WJIO01000201.1, read as the reverse complement.
CCAGTCTCTTTTGATTTTTCACTTTGGTTGGATAATTATTCCGCGCTACACGAAATAAGAGAACGAGGCATTGTACCATCAAACGATGAGATACTAAAGGAACTGCATCCTAAGCTCTATATTCTTCTATATTATGAAAACGATGAGACTATGCTTTCTGCTATGGGTGAGCTCTTTTACAAAGGTTTCCTGGACAGGTTTCTAAGGGGTCAGGGACCTGAGCTTCCTCCTCCATCTAATCTGGAACCAAAGGAAAAGAAAATATCTTTTGATCACCGCCCATTTCGTGGACTGAAAAACTATCTGGAATGGATATGTGAAGTTGAATATGTTACCAGAATTAACGTTTTTTATGACAACCCTAATCTACCTGTCAGGAATAGGTTTACGAAATCCTCACATGGAGACGATTTTATAAAGGGACAATACTCTAATGATGAAAAAACAGCCAGATTTGACGTTTTCATTACAACAGATGATCCTCTAAAAGTTCAGGCAGCAGTTGTAGACCTGACAAATCGAATGATTGCAAGAGGGGTAAGAATATGAATTTCGAGTATTTGAAAATGTCGCTTCTCAGGTTTACATATGCTGTCGAAGAGAATATTCTAATGCCTGTATATAAAGGCAGCGTATTGCGTGGGGGATTAGGCGCTGCCCTCAGGAAAGTCTCCTGTGTTTTGAAAAATGCTGAGTGTGATACTTGTATGTTAAAGGCAAATTGCGCTTATTCTAAAATCTTTGAAACCCCTATTCCTGAAGACAGCAAATATTTGAAAAACCAGGAATTTGCCCCACATCCTTTTGTATTGGAGCCACCTTTAGAAGAAAAAACCAGGTACATTCCAGGAGACGAAATTGTATTTCAACTATTATTAATCGGATATTCAGTTGATTTTGTACCCTATTTTATACTCGCTTTTGAACTTCTGGCAGAATGGGGGATAGGCAAAAGAATTAACGGTTACAGAGGGAGATGTTTCCTGAAAAAAGTAGAGAGCGTGGATTATCAGGATAATTATCATGTTATATATACTGGAAATACAAAGGAACTATCTGATAATAACATTTTATCTGCGGACAAGTTTAGCGAAATTAAATTAGCTGAAAAATCTAAAGAAGTAAATTTAGAATTTATAACCCCAACACGCGTTAAATCTTCCGATAAACTCCAGAATACCATAGATTTTGAAATGCTTATACGAGCGTTGATCCGACGGATATTAATACTATCGTATTTTCATTGTAACCATGAACCGGAATTCGATTATAATTATCTGATCACACAAGCCCAACAGAAAATTAAAAAAGTTGATGAAGCATTATTCTGGAGGGATTGGTCCAGACCATCATCCCGTCAAAATATGCGTATGATGCTGGGTGGATTCAAAGGAAAAGTAACTTTTTCCGGATTTCTACAGGATTTTATTCCTCTCCTTTTAATTGGCGAATATATACATGTGGGCAAGGGAACAGCCTTTGGGCTTGGTAAATACGTCATTTCCTGAAAGGACAGCAGGCTATGGATGAGAGAATGAATGAAACCATCAATCAGTTAAGAAAAATAACCAAAGGTAAGGAACTAAAATCTCTAATAGATATAGCAGAACGATTTAGTATTGCTATAGCTGCTGGCGCACGAACAGAAGCAAGGGATTTATTAAAAGAAGTATTTGAATTGGAAAAGAAATATGTTCCTCTAATCCCTCATAATAAATTCATGTCCCAAAGGCTTCAATGCCGTAATATGATTATGACAGTAGGGGGAAGCAAAGAGCCTATAATTCTCAGTATACTTTGCTTAAAACCCCAAAAAGCAATCCTTTTACATACAGATGGTTCTGCAGATACAGCCCTGGAAATAGAGACAGATCCGGATATCAATGATATAGAAGTGGAAATTACAAGATTACTCATAACTGAGTATGACGCAAGTCAGAATTACCGGGTAATCAGAGAACAGGCTTTACCTCGTATTTCCCATGTGGAAAAAGAGATTACCCTTATTGACCCTACTGGAGGACGCAAGGTAATGGTTGCATCCCTGGCTCTTGCAGCTTTTTACCATCGTTTCCAGATGGTATACATACACAGCATTGAAGAAAGTGGTATTGTATTTCCCTTTACAGAAAGGCTTAGAATAATAGAAAATCCATTTGAATTCTTCGGTGATACAGAGCTTGGGCTGGTTCAGGAACAATTTAATTGCCATCTCTATGAGGCCGCTTTTAACACCTGTATCCAATTAAGTCGTAAAGTCAGAGATGCAGCGACTCTTACAAAAGTAAATTGTCTCCAGGAACTTGTAAAAGTTTATATGGACTGGGATTCATTTATGCACAGCGCTGTACCTGAAGATAAGAGACCAAAACCACCACTAAGTGAGAAATTAGAAGGGATAGTTGCCGATTTCCAAAGGCTGGCCCTGGCTCAGTATTTACCTGATAATATAAATGCAAACTTGGAATATCTCAGGAAACTGGATAAAACATGGCGAGATAACAAAAACATCGTTGATGAATTAAGACTTGTTGACATCTTCTCAAGCGCGCTGCGTCGCGAAAAACAAAAGAAATATGACGATGCAGTAGGAAGACTATATAGATGTTTGGAAATGTCCGCAACCTTAAAACTTATTGAAAAGGGCCTAAAAGATACGAAGGAACCTGATTATAAATCATTCTGCTCCAATATTAATAAGGACATAAAAAATCTTGGCATTGAATTTGAAAAGAAAAAACGTAGAAAGCTACCCAATGAAAGGCTTGGCCTGGACGATCAGATGGGTCTTCTTGATATAGCAGGAGAAAATATTGCCAGGATTTACGAAGGTATAAGACGGCGACGGCGTGGTAGTGAAAGCCTTATGGATATAAGGAATCGCTCTATACTGGCTCATGGAACAAATCCTATTCCAGATAATTTATGGCCTGAATTCAAGAACAAAACTGAAGTTGTTATACAAAACACAATAGGAAAAGATAGATTTAAAAATCTACTTAATATGGCTTTGCATGGTCAGATATATATTGGGCTTTAAATTTAAGTGATTCACAATAAATATCCTTAACTTTCCCACTTTCTTAAAGGGGGATTTTCTCCAATAAAATTCAAAAATATTTATTGGGAATCACTTAATTCATTTTTTTGTTGACTACTTTCTATGTATATGGTATTTTAGTTTAAGCAAGCGGTTTTTAATGAGTAGTATCAAGCGGATTTTTCAAAAAATAGGCTAAAATTATATTATATTTGTTGCAAAATGCAGCATAGGTTACGCGTTAATTTTGTCCACCAGTACCACACAAGGGTTTATGGTACTTTTTAGTGTGAAAAATAACCCGAAAACGGATTAACAAATGTTAATTTTAGCATCACAAACCATAGGTTACGCGAAATGGGCTTCTAAAGCCTTGCAACACAAGGGTTTAAAAGGGGGTATGTAGGAAAGACTGACTCGATTTGAAGAGGATTGGAACGTCGGGAGCCATAAGCTCCCTTTTTTCTTTTGTTTTTGTAGGAAAGACTGACTCGATTTGAAGAGGATTAAGAGTTTCATATTTAATAATGGTATCTAATAGGAAGGGAGGATTTGATGCTTCTTATTTTAACTGTTGGCAGCGCTCCCGAACCGCTCCTTAGCAGTATAGAATGGTTTAAGCCCGATAAAGTCATATTTCTCTGTTCCAACGACAGCGGCACAGTAAAGGGTAGCTATACACAAGTGGTCGGAGATGGGATAGTTAAGCAGGCAAATCTGGAAGAATATCAATATGAAATTGAGAAGATAGATAATTATGACAATCTTAGCTACTGCTATATTTCATCCTGCCGATTGATAAATAGACTCCATGAAGAATATCCACGTGCTAAAATTACAGTTGATTACACAGGTGGAACAAAATCCATGGCAGCAGGATTAGCAGCGGCTGCGCTGGATGATGGACAATGCGATGTTGCCTTGGTTGCCGGTGTACGTAAAGATTTAGTAAAAGTGACTGATGGAACGCAAATTCCACGGCTAATTTCTATATGCAGTATTCAGATAGAACGAGGATTGGTAGAAGGTAGAAGACTTTTAAAGCAGTTTGATTATTCTGCCGTCAAAGAATTATTAGAGAGCTTGGTGTTTCAATATGCCAAACATGCAAACCCAGAAACAATTCAACATCTTCATCGGGGAATAACCCTGAGCAAAGCCTTTGAAGCCTGGGACTGTTTTGAACATGAGTTGGCCTACTCTATGCTGGAGACTTATGCAAAAGACGTGGTCCAGCATAAGATATTCCTAAAATATATTATAGACCAAAGGGGTCATGGTTATGAAATGGTTGAAGATTTAGTTCGTAATGCCCAGCGAAGGGCTTATCGCAAGCGTTATGATGATGCTATAGCCCGTTTATACAGAGCAATAGAAATGCTGGCTCAGAAACGCCTTGAAAAAACAGGGGTAAATACGTCAGACGTTGACATGACAAAGGTAAAATCACATATCCTGAAATCAGAATTTGAGAAGAATAGGGATGATAAAGAAAAGATAAAGGTAGGTTTACAAAAAGCCTGGAAGCTTCTAGAGGATATAGATGAAAGTCCCTTATCAAGGTATTATACTCAGAATAAGAAAAAGATAAAATCCTTTCTGGAGGTGCGAAACCAATCCATATTGGCTCATGGCACAAGGCCAGTTAGTAAAAGGGATTATACTGACTATGGTGAATTTGTTATCAATTTCATTACCGAAGGAGTCAAGAAAATAGTGGAATTTGAGGGCAAAAAGTATTCCATTGCCCCACAGTTTCTGGTGGATTTTATATAGGGAGATGAATGAAAAATGAAAAGAAAATGCGACGCCTGTG
>WJIO01000200.1 GCA_014730235.1 Candidatus Poribacteria bacterium | reverse complement strand
TGGATAGATCAGCAGATACGAATGAAAAGATACCCAAATGCTCATACTGTAATGGAGCATTTTGAATTACGCAGTGAACGTGTGGCATATAATGATCGAATATTCATGAAAAACCGGTTGCATGCCCCTATTGAATACGACAAAACAAATAGTGGTTGGTATTACGAAAACCCAAACTATTTCTTACCCTCTATATTTTTGACAAAGAAGGAAGTTACGGCCTTCTTTCTGGGTGAGGAAATACTAAAAAGGTATATGGGCACTACGTTTGAGCAGCCTATACGAAATGCATTGAATAAAATAATGCAATATCTCCCGGAATACGTGGCCTATGATATCCAATCAGAAGCTTCCAGCATCGCCTTTACAGGCGGAGCGACGGTTGACGTTGATCCGAGCCTGCTATTGGAGTTGAATCAGGCGATCCAGTCCAAATATCAGATGGAGATATTGTATTATTCAGCAAGCCAGGGAAAGACAAGCACCCGCGTAGTTGATCCATATTATCTTCATAACATCCGGGGTGACTGGTACCTCATAGCTTATTGCCATAATCGCGAAGCGGTGCGGGATTTCCTGGCCGGACGCGTAAGAAAATGGAAGTTACTTCCATCAACATTTAACATAAGCCGAAATTTTTCCCTTGATAAATATTTGCAGACAGGTTTCATGGCTGAAAGGGCAGAAGAGCCAGTGGATATTGTAATCAAATTCGACGAGTACCAGGCCCGTTGGATAAGGGAGCGTCAGTGGCATCCCAGCCAGAAGATCAAGGAACTGGAATCGGGTGGTCTGATATTACGGCTGAAGGTGGGCGGATTAAAGGAAGTGAAACGCTGGATCATGGGCTATGGCTCTCATGCCGAAGTGCTGGAACCCGAGGAACTGAGGCTTCAATTTAGAGAAGAAGCTGAAAAAATGAGAAAAATATACGAAAAAAATGGGGAGTGAATATATATTGCAGTGGTGTGTGATATAATGAAGTATATAATTCAGGCTAACAGAAGAACACGCCAGGAGGTGAACCAGATTTGCTAAAAAACTTCAGATTGGCCCAATACAGGATCATCCTGACAGCCAGAGAATCTATCTTCATGCCCCCTTATTCTGGTTCCACCCTTCGGGGTGGATTTGGGCAGGCCTTTAGGAAGATTGTATGCACCATGAAAAACACTGAATGTAAGGACTGCACTCTTAATAATCTATGTCCATACTCATATATCTTTGAGACATCCCCACCGGAAGACGCGACCCAACTGCGGGGTTACAGCGATGTACCCAGACCGTTTATAATAGACCCGTTGGAAACAAACGGCAACTATAAAACAGGGGAGACGCTGGAATTTTTGCTTACCCTGATCGGGAAAGCTATTGACTACCTGCCATATTTTCTGGTAAGCTTTCGGGAACTGGGAAATATGGGGATCGGTCGTGGTCGCGGCAGATTTCAGATGACAGAAGTGGTGGCTAAAAGCGGTGAAGATGCGGGTGAAAGCGTGTATTCGTGGGAGACAGAACTGGTAAATAACCTGGACTGCGACTTGGACTTCAGCGCAATTCAGCAGGAATCGAAACAATTATCCCCGGATCAGGTAACCATAAAATTTCTAACCCCTACCCGCATTACCTATAACGGACAACTCACAGACGAACTGCCGTTTCACGTATTCCTCCAGAGATTGCTGGGCCGGATATCCGCGCTGGACTATTTCCACTGTGGTGAATCCCTCCTGATAGACTTCAAGGAATTTGTGAATCAGGCCAACGAAATAGAGACGGTAAAATCGGAACTGGAATGGTATGACTGGACTCGCTATTCATCAAGGCAGGATAGACGAATGAGATTGGGTGGTTTGCTGGGAGAAGTCACCTACAAAAGTGAATTGGGGCCATTCTTGCCGTTTGTCGTTCTGGGACACTATGCCCATGTGGGTAAGGGTGCTACTTTTGGGTTAGGGAAATATGATATTATGGAAAGATCAATCTAATTCTCAGAAGGAGTTATAAATTCAATGGATTATAAGAGTTTCAGAGAAAATGCGATTGAACTTATGCTTAATCGGGGTTGGAAGGAGAAGACAGCCAAAAAATGGAGCTTTGAACAAAGCTTGTTTGATCACACGCTTATTGAAATTGACGCTTTAATTGTTCTTTTGCCCTTACTTCGCCAATCCTTTGCGCCTCCATTTACCGAACAGGAAGAACAAGCTTTACTGATAGCTGCGCTTCTGCATGACGTTGGCAAAGAACCGGATAAATGGCAGGATTATATCCAGGGAAAGGGTGGATTTGTTTCGGATGTGGATAGGGAACTGGCAAAGGAAGTTGTGCCTGAAGTAGTAAAGCAATTTGGATTTTCCGGGATAGAGGAAATTCTCTCGGCAATTGTATTACATATGCGTCGGGAAAGGTCTAATGCCAAAGTTATCAACAGGCTTTTGTTTGGCGGCCATACCAATGCAAGGTGGAAGATGCTGGCGGATATAGTGGATGCTGTTGATAATCTTTGTTCTTGTAAAGGTTTATTTTCCGCACTTAATTATCTATCAGAATCAAGCTGCCTGTCAAACCATCTGAAAACTGCTTATCATCTTGTCCGCATCAGAGGTGTTTCCACTACTATGTTACATAGATCTGCTATTAATATGTTTATGGAAAAGGGATGGATTCCGTTACTACATTATAGCAATGGGACAATTTACGTTGTCAGTGGTGTAGAATTGCCGCAGGAACCAACCTTATCGGATATAGAATCAGAATTTTCTGAAGTGATAAGCAAAGCAATGCAAATTAACTATGCCGATCATGTTGTTGGCAGTCCTGTTCAAAGTATGATGCCCAAACCCGATCTGTTTGACTATTGTGAAATTCAGTTATATTTATGTGCTGCTTCTAAACTTATAGGAAGAGGCAGTTTTATGAAAAAAACTCCGCCGAAGAAACGTGAAGTTGTTAGCAAATATTTATTCATATTGGAAAATTTTAAAGATCAGGAAATGGTTCCCAAATCAGCCGTATCAGATGCCAGAAAGAGATGGAAATCAGGACAGAGAGTTAGTGCAGATGATGAAGAAATTGAGCTACATGCAGCCAGAATTAGCGCAGCACAACCTGAAATGTGTATATTTAAGTTTCTGAAAGCCGCGTTATCAGAGGACATGCTAGGCACAGAGGTAACACCAGAAGCGGCAGAGAATTACTCTGATTTTGCAGAAGCCATGGGCAGGAAAAAGACTCTGACAGTAACACCGCAAAGTGTAGCCAAAGCAGAATATGATGCTGTGTTTGGCAAAGGAGCTTATGATGCGTTAAGGTATACCTCAACACTTATGCCTGATCAGGATATGGCGCTAACAGTCAGCAAATTCTGGTCAATTAGCGGTGAAAAGTTTGGTCTGGATGTCTCCACAATAGGTAATCTACTTGATGATAAAAAGAGGGAAGAGATATTAATTGAAACCCTCACAAACATAGCGGATAAAGTCTATTCTGCAATACCGGAGGCAAACAGACCAACCCGAATATCACCAGAGGATATTGCATCTTCCCTTATCGTTGACTTGATTCACCCTGTTCAGGACATGGACATGGAAACACTTGTTAATAAACAGATAAATGCCTACGGAGGAACTAAGGCTAACGCTAGAAAGGACAAAGGTTTGCATATTTGTCCTATATGCAACCAAACTTTTGACGGTGGCACAAAAGCGAAGGCAGATTTTGTAGATAATCCTGAGGGACATACCAATCGCGGCATTTCTCATGGCAGCAGCGGAGCAATCACTATCTGTGACTCCTGCAAATACGAACTTTTTCTTCAACAGATCATCCTGGGTTCACAGGTAACCGATATGCTGGTACTATTTCCGCGGATGAATATCGGCCATGCTAATGGGGAAATTCTGCAAAGAAAAGCGATTGATATTTGGGAATCAGCCAATATGCGCATGTCAGAGGCAAATCCCGATCCTGATCGAAGATTATCTCTGGGTATGATCTACAATCTTGCCAGGAAACTAAGTGATTATGAGATTTTTCGACTTACACCTTCTGAGATTGTAGAGTTAATAACATACGAATCCGCCAGCCATACAAAGAAGAAGTACCGCAAAGAGCTTATAAACATTCTCAAAGATTTTTACGGTATGGATGAATTAATTATTGAAGAACTCAACGATGAATGGGGAACCGATTTTGACTCTGTAGATGAGGCTTTAGCTGCTTTAATTGCGGATAGGGTAAATGATAGTGAAGCCCGTAGATTAAAAGCGCAAGCCTTCCGTCTTAGTTCACAATTCCATATAGTTTGCCAGACGCCTAATATGATTTTGATTCCTTTGGCAAATCCAATAACCATGGGTAAGGAATCAGATACAAACTCGGGTATCAGGGAGCTCTACATAACGCTTTTCCTGGGTTTGGCTTTGGACTGCTCCGTTACTGTTGTCAGATCAGGTGAGTCAATAACCTTTGAGGGTGGAGAAGGAGTTGCAAGAGTGCCTTCAGTTCCTGCGTTACGAGAACTGATAGGTGCAGATTGGGTAACCATAAAAGACTCAGAGAGAGACATATCTGCAAAGGAATGGCTGGATGCCATTGGTGCAGCTGCTCTTATTGCAAATTCTACGGACTTTCCCGAACGGTCAAATCTCTATCAGATTCTCAAAAGCGCAACAGCTGGTTATATACTCCGGCGCATTGAGCAGAAAAGTGAATCCGGTCAAGCTTATATTCATCATTTCCAGTTACTTGAAAAACTGAAAGGAGTCTTGCGATGAGACAACTAATCATGACAAAAGGTACTCATTTTGATATTGATAGTATCAAACCAAAGCTGGAGACAATAGTTGATGCTTTTGATCAATATCTTGACGAATATAGGGTCAAAACATCCAGGACAATGCACGGATTGATGGGACCTATACCAATGATATTAGATGGTGCAAAAACACGAAAGGAAGACGCTGAAACTCTTATTGGAAAGGCAGTTCGAGCCCATGAGATGAATCCCGGAAGCGGTGGATACATTTCTCCTGAAGCTATAAAAGCCCTTGAAAAAGCTGTGAACGGTTTAATTGAATTATTTAATACAATTCCTTTAACAGTAGTTAATAAGGTAGCAGATCGTATTCGTTACAATGTCTATTATGTCAGGCGCAAGAAGTCAATAGAATGGCTTGAAAAAACAAAGGAAGATTTCATCAAATTCCTTCACAACAGGTATTCCAGTGATGCTGAATTGACCGAAGCATGGAAAGAGAGCATAACATTCGAGGATGTTCGATTTCCCTCAACTAAAAACAAAGCTTACAAGCAGGCAAATGAGAAGAAAAAGCAGGACATCAGAGATTTTCATTCTCATACGAATATTGAAGAATTTATAGATGAAGAGGAGGAAGAAAATGAGTAGTCTGGATTTACTAAAATCCTACACAGTAGAAAAACCACAGCCTTTGATTGGCGCAAAGACAATTCAAATTTTGATGATGCGTGAAATTCTTGATTATACGGTCTTACGAACAGAGGAGACCAGAGAGCTTAACACTGTAGCGACTCCACTATCACTGAAAAACGGGGATGTAACAACAATGCGAGTTGCCTTCCTGGCAACCAAGCAGAAAGCGGCTGAATCCCGAAAACTGGAGCAGATGCTCAGAACAGCGACTGAAGATGCGAGGATGGATATTACGGAATGTTTCCTAAAGGACAATCTATGCCTGGAATGCCCTCGTTGTGCTCTCTTTGGTGCTACAAGTACCGAGTCAGGAAGGCAAAACCGTGCAAATATAAAGCACCGCATTGCATATTCCACAGCTTTTTCGCTACTCCCCTTTGAGGAGATCGAATCATCCACCACTTTCAACGCCATAAATGACCGAAATCAAACCACGGGTCAGGCTTTGGGAACGCGCTACGCTGTTGTTCCGGCAACTGTATTTCCAAGTATTGTATCTTTACGCAGTGTAACTCTCACTGAGTTTGTTTTGTCAATTAAGACGTTACTCGCTTGTAAAAGCTACGGTGCTGAGTCGCGAATAGGCGGAGATGTGCGGAATTCTGTCTTTGGCATTATCGGTGGTTGGGAAGAAGTTATAACACCTTTGGAATTAACCCTTGAGCTATACGAACAACAGGATAATCTAAGTGGTGAGACTTTCAAAACTATAGCCGAAAAGTATAGACCAATGACGGGAAATCCAGATCATATAACTATATTCAGTCCAGAACAGGTGGATCAGGTAATTAAAGAAGCAACAGAGATACCACTTGATAAATCATTATTGGAACAATCATATAAGGATGTAGGTGAGTATGTCTCTGAGCAGCAGAAGAAATGAGGGATGAATATGGAAAAAGCTATCCATCTTAATGAATATGACGTATGTCTTTTCATGGGCAGGTTGTATAATCACGATTATTTGTGGTTTTCATCCAATGAAATCAGCAAAATATCCACTACTCAACCTGTTATTCACAACTATGCTCTGTCTTATGCCCTGTCTCATCGTTCTTATGGCATATTTGTTGGTTCCACTCCAAAATATGTTGATGATCCGGATGGAGAATTTGGTTCCATGCCGGTCTATGCGACACCTGCTGATTGTAAAGAAACAGTTTCACGTACTACAATAACATTTAACGCCTTGGATACCCGCACATTAACTACAGGGGATAGTAAAACAATGAATACGCCCAATCTGGGGAAACGGGTTTACCTTGATCCTATCTGGGAACCAAGAGAGATACAGCGACCGAGAAAAGGCTATCAGTTCTATGCCTTTGTGTTTGATAATTATCAACTACCAAGTGTAGTCCGTATTGGTAAAAAAAGTGCGCCGGTTCGGATCTGGTGGGAGGAAATTACTGAACCTGTGGCATTTCTACAGGAAAAACCTCGCCGCCCGACTCATCTGATCAATCCACTGGATATAAACGGGAAATTAATCAGCTTTGATCCTGTAATCATTCCACCGCATATGTTATTTCGCATGGCCACAATTGCTGAAGACTGGTGGGTTTTCGGAAAAGGACATGCAGTCCATGTACCCAAACGTGTGTTAAACAGGATTGGAAGTGCGGCATGAAAATCAGGGGTTATTCCTACAAACAGGTGGAAATTGAAGGATTGCAGATGAGACCTTATCCACATCAGGCTGCTATGCTGAACGAATGGAAAAATAATGATTCATTTTTGCTGGTTACAAAGACAGGTAGTGGTAAGACACGGGCAACGGCTTTGCCTGTTCTGAAAAACCATGAATCGGCGGTTTTTGTCTATCCAACAAATGCTTTGATCCAGGATCAGGCCAAAGCAATAAAGCAGTTAATGAAGGATGAGGGCATCAGTTTCTATGAATGGAATTCAGAAAAAGCGCAGGAAAGCTTTGGAACGGCTGAGTATGTTCTCGTCCAGATAAGTGCGGCGTCACTTAATGAATTTGCCAAAGCCCGGGGAATACGCAAAAGCACGGCGCTTCTGGATATGCTCCGGCCCGATAAGCGAAAAATCATACTGACTAACCCGGATATTCTATACCTGATCTATTCTTTGAGATATTGCGCAAGTTCCGAAGCTCTGGGACATTTTCAGGCCTATCAGACCATTGTATTCGATGAGTTCCATTTATATGGCGGCGTTGAGCTAGCCCATGCCCTATTTCTTATTTACCTTGCCCGTGAAATGGGCGCTTTTCAGCGAGTTGTATTGCTTTCTGCAACCCCTAATCCTGAGGTACAAGCCCATCTTGACAGATTGATTAGTCCTCTATTAATAGACGCATCTGTCAAAGTGCCTCAGCCAATATTATGTGGAGAGGGACGTAAAATAGCCCATGATGTTTTCCTGCACCCATTACCTTTTTCTTCTGATATTGTTGATATAACCCGGACAAGGGTAATGAAATTGTTTGATGAACTCAAATCCCTAAAGGAAAGTAACAAAGCAGCAAACTCTGAGGGGGAATATGTTCCCTGCATTGTCATACTTAATTCCGTAGTAAATGCAATTGCTTTAGAAGATTCCCTGGTCGAATCGGGAATACCCAGGACTGAGATAGCTCCTATCCGGGGATTATCTGCCCGAAGCAGTCGCGACGTAAGGGGAAAAACTCTGGTAATCGGGACAGCAGCTATTGAGGTGGGCATTGACTTTAAGACCGATTATCTTATCTTCGAAGCGGGCAATGCAGCTTCTTTTATGCAGCGTTTTGGGCGTATTGGCAGACACAGCGAAGGAACAGCCTTTCTATTGGGAGACCACAGGGAATGTCAGGCTGTTATGTCCATTGGAGATGATATTTCCAGAGACGATCTGGAGCGCGGCATCACAGCGATCTACCCGCAGCAGGATGCAAGAGGATGGTTTGTGGACACTTTGTGTGGTTCGTTTACCATTCTGGCTCAGGGGGAAAATTTCAGGAAGCGCATTCTTGAGGATTTTTCGGCGGATGATTCCATGAAATCGCAGATTGACGAATGGCTTGAGGAAACTCTAAACCGTTATTCCGAAAAAATGGAACTATCGCAGATGCGAAGGGCCCGACGTAAGATTCGGCGCAAACCAGAATGGTTTGAGCATTACATGGAGATTGATTCTTTTCGCACATCCCTACCAAATCAGGAAGTCTGGGACGTTCGTGAAAAAGAAAACGAGCGCGATTGGTGTTATGAAGCGGATGTAAAAATGTTGCTTACCCGGGCTGAAAGGCTTTGGTACAATGAAAAGCATGGAAGACTATATGTTAAGGGATACGGAAAGTACCGACAAGTATGGTTTAATAAATCCTTTTCAGAGGAAAGGGAGGAAGATTGCTGCGGAATTCTCTTTACAACAGCACATTACCCGACAGATAAGATGCAATTTAAACAGGAAGGTCATCTTACCTCAGTATCCCATGTTATGGCTAAACCAAATCATCACGTATTCACCCTCGCTCCTGCGGACATAGTTTCACAACTGGACTGGCGATTGGCCTGGTTCCCATGTGGGAGTCCACGAGGACGATACATAATAGCTTTTGATGGTGACGCGCTTTTGCTAAAGGAGATTTATGATCTATCAAAACGCAACAGCAGGGAGTGAATAAAAAATGGAACCTATCATCGTCTCCGAATACGGCACATATCTGGGCAAGCACAGCGAGAGGCTGGTAGTCAAATATCGGGATAAGGAAAAGACAAATGACGAATATCCCCTCATGGATATAGACCAGGTGATCGTCAGTTCCCGGGGAGTGAGT
>WJIO01000199.1 GCA_014730235.1 Candidatus Poribacteria bacterium | reverse complement strand
CGTCTGGAGATTGGCAGCAGAGATAAGAAAAACCCAGAGGAGAGTTAATGCTCTGGAAAATATATTTATACCCGAATACGAAGAGACGGTAAAAGCCATTGAAGAAGTGTTGGAAGAAAATGAAAGAGAGGAGTTTATTCGGAAAAAGAAAGTTAAATCCGTTCTGGAGCGAAAGAGGAAAAAGAACAAGAAATATTGATTGGTATTTAATCAACATAAATGAATCTGGGGATCCGCAAAATGCCGGAATTATTCAATAAAATTTTGCTTCCTGTATCTGGTTCTGAAGAATCCATGAAAGCGGCTGACTTTGCCATAAACCTGGCCAAAACTCATGGTTCACAGATAATTGCCCTTCATGTAATTGATACATCGGTTGTAAGACAACTGGCCCGCCATTCAGGTAAGTCTCCCGGGGAAATTGAGGTAGAGATGGAGGAGAACGGTTGGCATTATCTGTATCATGTGGAGGAAATGGCCAAGGATAATAAGGTGAAAATTGTTGTCCTTCTGGACTATGGTTTGCCGCAGGAAGGTATACTGACTAAAGAGAGGGAATTAGGTGTTGATTTGATAATCTTTGGTCAATCCCGGGGTAGGGGAACTCGTGGAAGGTTTATAGAAAGATCACTCCATCAGGTTCTTGAAAATTCTATCTCCCCTGTTCTTGTTATAAAATAGTTCTATCATTGACATACAAAAGGGGTTTTTGGGTTAACCCAAAAACCCCTTTTGTATGTCAATGTTTCTTCCTTCTTCGTTTTTCTGCTTCTCTCTGGCTGAAAATACATCCACAGTAAGATTGACGATAAAGCCCGGCTTCTTTACTCATCTGAACGCTTTTTTCAAAACCGCCTCGCTTCTTAAAATCACCGGGATAAAATTTCAAATTATATTTTTCCGCCAGTTCAGCACCGATCCTATTAATTACTCTAGCATTCTTATGAGGACTCACTGACAAAGTCGTTGTAAATATCTCATAGCCATTTTCTACGGCATACTGAACAGTTTTTTCCAGACGCATTCTGTAACATAAGAAGCACCGCTGACCACCTTCGGGTATATTTTCCATACCTCTGGTTAATTCAAACCAATTTCCATCGTCATATTCGGCGCATACCAGTGGTAAACCTATTTTACCGGCATATTCTTTCATCTCCTGCTCCCGGTATAGATATTCTTTTTTGGGATGAATATTTGGATTATAAAAGAATCCTGTAGTGTCATTAAATTCTTCCCGAATTTCTTTTACCACATGGGTGGAACAAGGAGCGCAACATATATGTAATAACATTTTCATGTTCATTAGTTACCCTGGACATTACTATTTCTGAAGCTTGTCCCTCATGATTTGGCAATCCCACACTTTCATAACCTGACAGGATAATTACCACAAAGGCAAATAATATTACAATAGCTTCAATTGATCCCACAATTTTAATGATGAGGAGCATTTTGTCGCTGTCAGTAGTTAATCCATCGTCTATATAGGCATCCATCATACCCATAAGCCACATAAGAACCATAGCACCAGGTATGACAAATTTGAGATAAATAGGATAAGGTAGGTAAAAAATAAAGAAGGCGATCAGAGAAGTCTGTATAAGGATAAATGTAAAACCCTTAGCTTTTTCACCCTTATATATCTGACCAATTCCGCAGTATATAAGTGATAATATCAAAGCTGTTTTTCGATTTTTCAAATAGCCACTCCAGTATCGCTATATATATTTTGACAACTTATCCATGCACATAATCACGTATTCGTTATCCGGATACCATTCCCTCAGTGTGGTAAGGGTTTGACGGGCTGCATGCCTGCTACCTTGTCGTCCCCGTTTATTCTTTTGTATTAAACCACGATACAAAAACTGCAAGGTTTTATCCATATCTTTCTTATCCTTAGGCTTTGTAGCATTTTGCAGTTTTTTAACGTCAAATACTTCAGATACTCTTTCAAGAACTATATCGTTGTTGCTAAAAAGCCCATAAGCTAGAAGCCTTATGAGGTAAACAGTATTATCGAGTCGAAATTTTATATCCGGTGGTTCTTTTGCGAAATCGGGAAACCTGGATTCCATATCAGCCGCTTGTTTTTCTATATCCTGAATGACTTTCTTCTTCAAATTAAGACGACTTTGAACGGCTGATATAAGCTCTTCTGAAAATTTACCCAGATTGGCCCGAGTCTTAATTTCCGTATACATGAGATTTATCTCATCTTCAACAAGATTACCACGATGACCTTCAATAATGCTTTTTAATATCTCGTAGATATTATCTATATATTCTAATTCTTCCGAACTGATAAATTTATCAGGTTCGTAAAATGTTTCTGGATAAACCCGTCGAAGAGCACCAGAATCTATTGGTACATAGACAGCCAGCAGCTCTCGTCTTTTTTTTATTGCCTTAAGCGATGTTTTTGATCTTAGAAACATAAATTTAACCGTATGTGTTTAAAATCTAAAGCTACATTAAATGAAAATCCTATAACTCTTTATTTTACTTTGAATTTTAGATTTATTCAATAGCAAATATCCCTATTGACCAAAAGTTTGACTTATGATACATTTAAACGTAAGTGAAACGATATAATAACTAAAAAATCCAATAAACTGGAGGAAAATAATCATGAAAGTCGAAATTAAATACTGCACATCTTGAGGCTATTTATCCAAGGCCGCCAGTTTGGAGGCCACGCTGAAAGATGAGTATGGAGATAAGCTGGAAGACGTCAACTTGGTTCCATCCAGCGGAGGCGCTTTTGAAATAAGCGTAGACGGTAAATTGGTATATTCCAAGCTAAAGACTGGACGCTTTCCAAATGTAGACGAGGTTACAAAGGTCATTGATGAGCTTTAATTTGTAAGGTTTATTGTATAATTCTGCGGATGCTGGATGAATTTATCAACATTGATTCCAGCATCCTGCTGATATACCGACTTCATCTGTTAAAATCATAAATTATTTCCTTTACTATGGGCCCCATGAGGGATCTATATCATCTGCTGATGGGTTATTGGTCAGGTTAGTTTGACCACTGCCATTGGCTTTCATAATGTATATATCTTCGTTATCATTGGCATCTGACTGATAAGCTATCATGTTTCCATCTGGCGACCAGTCCGGATTGCTTTCATAAGCCCATGATGTATTGGTCAGATTGGTCTGGTTCGTTCCATCCACATTCATAATATATATTTCGCTGTTACCATCCCGATATGATACAAAGGCGATTTTATCGCCTTTGGGTGACCAATCTGGTTCGTATTCTTCTCCCTCAAAGGTTAGCTGAGTTACAGTAAGGCCGGATGAATCCACTATAAATATATTTGCCGAGACTGCATTGTAATCTTCGTAGGAAAAAACAAGCTGGGAACCATCAGGTGACCAGGATGGATGGGAGGAATAACCCCCAACCGGGCTTGCGGTTAATTGTATAAAATTTGTTCCGTCAGAATTAATTGAATATATATCAGAACTGGTAAACTGGGCATCTGAAATAGAAATAGCAACTACGTTGTTTCTTGACCATGATGCATAAGGTTCATATACAATGCCATATTGTTGGGTGTTAATACTATAATCTATTGTTCCGTCAAGATTTATAACGCTAAAACCTAAGTTCATAAGTGTGTAGTATGCTATTTTACCATTTGTTGTCCAGAAGGGTGCATAACCGCTCATTGTCCAGTCTGCTGTTACGGCGGTTTTGTCTTCACCATCACCACCGATAATATACATTTGTGGAAAATCATCAGACTCTATTATATAAGCGATATAGTTATCTCCGGTTATTGGTATATCATCAATAGGTGTAGTGCCGTTATTACCGTTGCCGTTTGAACCATTACTGGTTTTTTCTCCCAATAAACCCAGAATTTCGCTATGGGTTAATGGTTCAGGAATATCCTCAGCACAGCTTGTTATAAAAGCGCATAATAGAATAAAGAAAAATGTATATAAAAATAATTTCATTAATCAAATCTCCTATGTCTAAAAAGACGAACTAACCAAAATTCCGCTCCCATCAGATACAGGACCTATATGTAGTGAGAGGTTGGAGTTGTAATCATAAGAGGGCGTAACAGCAGCATCTATAGCACTTAAACCCCATACAACGCCTATGGCCATCTGGCTTATTATAGCCAGATTACGGGCTGATTTTGCCTTATTATACTTATCTTCCTGATCTATTTCCAGTTCTCTTAATGTAGTGTTAAATTCCATGTAATCAGGAGCTGAATTGGAAAGAAGCTCTTTGGCTTCTGTATAGTCATCCAACGCCCCCTGATAGCTACTGTGAGTTATCATAGCTGCTATTCCTGCGCCTACTACCAATGCTTCGTATACGAATCCCCGGACATGCTGTTTTTGCAGATGCTGACCTAATCCTGGTATTACTAAAGATGCAGCAATTTTGCCGGGTTTCTGTAAACCACCAGTGCGAGGGCTGGTTTTTATAGGCCTGGTATCAACTACATCACCAGCACCACCCAGACGTTTTAATGAAAGGGATAGCTG
>WJIO01000198.1 GCA_014730235.1 Candidatus Poribacteria bacterium | reverse complement strand
CGGGGGAATATTTCTGGCGTATGCGGGGATTCAAGGCCGGCAGACAACCCGGCGAATGGTCTGAGTTCCGATCTTTCAGGATATTGGCTTCTTAATATTTATATGAATTTACTGGATATTAGTTTTAAATTTGAGAAGAAAGGCAATCTATGATCCTGCGGGATGAATCATCACTGCTGACGCTGTGCATACTCAACGGGAAACATGCCAAACTATTATCCAGGGTGGGGGAGATTATGTTCTGATAGTGAAAGACTATCAGGCTGCTAAACCAGGTTTAGCTCTCAAACTCATCGGTGCCGTTTCGTAAAACTGAATGACCGTGATATCTCTGTATCCCTAGATACACATAAGGCGATCCATATATGGATCGCCTTATGTAGAATCGTATAATTTCAAACGAATTATATTATTTTTTTATTTCCGCCCATACGGAACAAAGCTTATCTGTTGCGCTTACAGCGGTAATATTGGCTGTGGATCTGTTCATACCCGCCTGAATTTCATCTTCAGAAAGGGCGTTGTCCCAGAAACGGACTTCATCAACAATACCGGGATAATGACGGTTGCCTGCGAATTCGTCATCAGGTCCATATCCGCCTATCCAGACGGGAATATCAGAGCCAAATAAACCCTGGTTTGTTTCGGCATTGTTGGTTTCAGTTTCCATTTCACCGTTGATGAAAACACGTATAGTTTCGCCGTCATAAGTACCGGCTATATGTGTCCATTCACCGGTTGGAACCTGGCTTGTGCTTTCGGCGCTGGGCCATGTATTACCCACACCGGACATATAAAACCTGACTTTATCGGCGACAAAGCAAAGGAGATACTGACGTCGATTGCTGGCATCACCCCATTTTTGAGCCACAGCACTCAGATCGTTAAATCCTGAAGGATTTACCCAGGCTTCAACAGTAACACCATCGGTAAAGTTTAGAACTTCATCATGCTCAATTTCAACCCGGGAAGTTTCACCATCAAATTCCATTGCCTTGCCAAATTTACCATCAACAATAACGGTGTTTACACCAACGCCATCATGACCATTTCCTGTTACGTCAGTCACATCTTCGTCTGTGTCGTTGTCGAAAGACCAGGCAGCCATCAATTCCGCAGCTTGCAGTTTAACCGCGCTGAATACAAATACAAAACAAGCTATCAATAACAATATTGATAAGCGTTTCATTAGAAATACCTCCTGTTAGTTTTGTTCTGAGTTTTGGTTTTCACCTTCATTTTTTTTACCTGCATCATCCTTACTGGGCATAATAGTTACGGTTAGGGGATTTTCCAGATTGTTGGCTGTAGAGGAAACAAGCTGGGTAAATTCCCGCTCGCTTTTCATTCCCAATTCGCCGCTGCTCCACGCGGCTAAAAACCAGTATACTATTTCGTTATCTGCACCGGGATTTAATACGGCCAGATGCGCGCCTGAATTGTGGTTATTTTTGATAGAGTCAAGGTTTTCTGTAGGATATATTAAAGCCATGCCCAATTCATCTGGTTTTTCTCTGTGAGATTGAACACCCCATGTATACATGAACCCATCTTCTTCATCTTTAACCATTTCAACAGATTTTGAACTGATAAGCCCGGCCCCAATCTTTACAGGATTATCAGAGCCTTCAATATCAACATCAACCCTTGTCCATCTCTGGCCTGCGAATATGGAGTAATTGGCGGTGACTTTTAAATTCTCTCCGTCTACCTGCCATCTATCGTAAATCGTCTGGACAATAGACCTGACAGGACCATCCGCAATAATCCGGGTATAATGGGCTACCCGACTATCCTCATTCGCTCCGGGGTTTAAGGGAAATAAAAGCTCTCCCTGATTCCATAGTCCAAACCCACCACATCCAAGTAACTTACCTCCTTCCAGCACACTTACGCCCCAGGCTTCCAACTTATTATAACCTTCATTCTTAACGCTTGCGGCAAACTTATCCAGGGATAGGCCGGGGTTTTGCTTGCCAAATACACCTATTGAATTGCGATGATCCGGGTAAAGGCGATAGGCTATCAATTCGGATTCCCAGCCTAAACCCTCATATTCGGGATGAATAGCCGCTCGTGTCCGCTTGTCGTATCCCAGCTTAACAGAACGTCCTTCCGGTGCATAACGGATTTCGATGGTCTTACGTTCTCCCGGCTCCATGTTAAGAATCATGGCAAGCTGATCTGCAACTCCGTCGTTGTCCATATCATCAATCTGGTTTGGCACTTCCTGATTAGAACCTTTTTCCACAATAACAAAGGCATCAGGGGTAAAATCCGGTGCAAATTCCCTTAGTTTTGACACCTCCAGAACAACAAACTCATCAGTCCTTTTGATGGGAAGCGTATTGGTAACAAGCATTTCGATTGCAGGAACTTTGTTTCTCCTGCCGCCTAAAAGGGAGCATGCTGGTATTATTAAGATTATGAAAAGCAAAAAAGCTAAAATTCGATAAGTATTCTTTTTGGAATATAAAGACATTAAATTCTCCATAACATATTTACATAAGAACTTCTGGATTTACTAAAGACCTGGGTTTACCACCCTTTAAGACTGACAATACAGCCCTGGCTGTTTCCTGCTGTAAAAGCTTCTGGGAATTTTCCGAATACCAGGCAGTATGGGGTGTTATTATTAGATTATCAAGGCTTCGCAGGGGATGATCCAGGGTAAGAGGTTCAGGTTCTGTAACGTCTATCCCTGCACCGGCAATAATATCCTTTTCCAGGGCGTTATAAAGGGCTTTTGAATCTACCACCGGCCCCCGGGCTGTGTTTATTAAAAATGCAGAGGACTTCATCTTTTTAAACTCGTCCTTACCTATCATATGCCGGGTTTCTTCTGTAAGGGGACAGTGTAGAGACACAAAATCAGATGAATTCAAAAGATCATCCAAGCCTGTAAATTTAACATCAAGCTCAGAATATGACACATAGGGGTCATAAACCTTCACTTTGAATCCCAGACCTATACCTTTTTGTGCAGTTGCTTTCCCAATTCGTCCTAAACCGATTATCCCCAGAGTTTGACCATAAAGCTTAAAAATGGGTTCTCCGGCTAAATATGTCCATTCCTTATTCCTGACTGACCGATCCAGGGAAAACAGCTTTCTGGAACAGGCCATAAGCAAGGCTATTGCGTGGGCTGAGACTTCGTCGGTGCAATAATCCGGCACATTGGAGGCCATTATTCCACATTCAGTAGCGGCTTTTAGATCTATATTATCATATCCGACACCGTATCTGGCGATTATCTTACACTGTCTCAAATTTTCGATAATTCTACGGGTAATTTGTGCATGCTGAACCATAAGGGCGTGGGCATCCTGGGTGGCATACATAAGCTCATCTTCATTTTTTGTCTGAGCGAGGGTTAGATCAACGTTTAATTCTTTAAATATCTCCTTTTCATTATGCATAGTAGGATGATAAGAATCGGTAATAACCACCTTGAATACTTCAGAGCCCATATGTTTCTCCTTGAATTATGAATCTTCAAACCGTAGCTTAATTCTGATATCACCTTTACGGCGTTGACTTTTCAGCCATTCATCAAGCTGCTCCTGAGTATGTTCCTGTATAAGCCTTTCCCTTATCTGTTCCCTGACTTCCGCGAGGGTTGCCTCCCTTTCCGGTCTGTGGTCATTTAGTTTTATTATAAAAAAACCGATAGGTGTCTCTATAACATCGCTAATGTCCCCAACTTCCATCTGTGAAACCCTGGAAGCTACTACAGGAGGTAGCTGATTAATAGCTATGTAATCGGAAGATTTCTCTTGATTTGCATAATCAGAAAATTTGGCACCGGCTTTGATTTCCTTATAGGCTTTTTTAGCCTTCTGCCGTGCTGTCTCTTTTTCTGATTTATCGGCATCAGGTGATATGCTGAAAAACAAACGGTTTATATGCACCTTTTCAGGTATTTTAAAATTTTCCCGGTTCATTTCAAAATGGCTGGAAATATCAATATCGCTTATCCCGATGAAAATTTTAAACTTCCTGTTGATCATTTCCCTAACCATTATCTTCTCTATCAGATATTCTTCCAGAGTTTCCTGATTGATCCCCCGCTTTCTCAAGACTTCTTCAGCTTTATCCCGGGAGAAAAATCTGGAAGAAATATCGGTAAATTCTCGAGCCAAAGATTTTTCTGAAACAACAATATCCACACCAAGCTTACGGGCTTCCTGGAGCATAAGCTTATGATTAATAAGCTTTTCCAGGGCTTCCTGATAAGTCTGAGGTGTATCTTCCGGTTCAAGCCAGGGTGCATTTACCCAATCCTGAACCATGCTCAAGGTAATGGCTTCACCATTGACTGAAGCCACAATCTGATCTACCACCTTTGACTGAAGGTGAGTAGATGATATTATAAGCATTATGATTGTCAGTAATATAGTAAATTTCATGGTTTATCAAGCAGAATTGCTGTCGGGCTGTGTAGGTATCTTTTGCTGCAGATTCAGTATATATGCTTTATCAACGGTGTCTGGTTCTGCATCAGGTGTTGACATAGGTTCCGGGAAATTCTCTATCAGCTTTGTATATGCCTCTATGGCTTTGGCGTTATTGTCCTGCAATTCATAGATTTTTCCTACCTGATACTGGGCGTTCTTTCTTGTATCATAATCATATTTTGTGTTGTCAGCTATCTTTTGATATGTGCTGATGGCTTCTGACATATTATCAGATTTAAGATGTATTTCAGCAATATAGGTTTCAACCTTACCAGCATAAGTTCCATCGGGATAATCCATAATAGCCTTTTGAAGGGCGGCTATGGCTTCCTGGTCTTTATCCTGTTTTTCGTATGTTGATCCTATCATAAGCTGGGATTCTTCCATAAACTCGCTGCCGGGGTATTCAGTCATTAATTTTTCAAATCCATTACGAGCTTTTTCAAATTCTCCCTGTTCAAAATATGCTGACGCCAGGTTAAACTGAGCATCATCGGCTGAATCCGAAACCGGATATTCCTCCAGCACAGACTGGAATATTTCAATACCAGTTTCATAATCGCCTTTGTTTATCTCTATAATTCCCCTATATGTTTTAGCATCGTCCACCAGATCGCTTTGGGGAAAGCGGGTTATGAAATCCTGAAATTCCACAGATGCCTGATCCCATTTTTCCATACCATAACGGCACATGGCCACATTAAAGAAAGATTTTTCTGCCAGTGGGCTGTTGGGATATGTGGCAACAACATCGCCGAATTCTTTGATAGCAGATTCAAAAGCACCCTTGTTGTAATGTCCCATACCAACGGTATAAAGGGCTTCATCTACATACTCGCTGTCGGGATATTCCCTTATCAATCTTCGATAGAGTATAATTGCTTCTTCTTCGGTAGGTTCAATCTTGGACGCAAGCCTATACATAGCGTCATCAGCCCAGCGGCTGTCAGGATATTCCTCGAAGACCTTTCGGTAAAGGCCGGATATCTTATAAAGTTCATCCGGATCATCTATTTCTTTAGAACCGGCTTCTCTTTCCGCTTTATAAAAGGCCTTCTGGGCATCCTTATAATAAGAAGTATCTCTGTCTGAAATTAACGATACCACAACGACTATCATGAATATAACTATTACCACGTCAAATATTATGTGAAACTGTTTTAGGTTCACCACTTGCCTCCTGAGCTACGCTCTATAATCAGACCTGTATACCCGCTGAATTGTATACTAAACAGGTTATGCAATTCTACCATAGTGATGTTGCTTTGTCAAGGTTCTTGAATTCCTATTCAACATCATCACCTCTCTTTCGGAAGCTAATTTCATCCTAATCTCCAACGTAAGTAATAAGTAGTGATCCGGGGGCATTCTCTATTGTCACATCTATACCTTTGCTGAGTTTTTCGCCTGTGATTATCTGCTTAACACCAGTATCCTCTATTGTCACCTCATACTGCCTGTTAGGATGAAGTCCACAGAAACTTATATTCATTAATCTGTTCCTGTTTTCCTGTCGTCGGAATACCATCGCCATGCCCTGTTCCATATCTTTCCGGTGGAACTGATACGCCATCCACACATCATCACCTGTGTTGTGCGGAGTCAGCGGGTAGTAATCACCATAGAACAGAGGTCTTATGCGTTTGAATTCAGCGATCAGATCCCGCGCCTGTTCTACGGGAAAATCCGGTAGATAAAGATTCCAGCCAAGTACAACTCCGCTGTTAATAGAGCTGCGGAACTGGTACTTATCTGGATAACCATTTCCTGTGCTGGTGGTGGGCAGATAGAAGTTAAGACCATAGGTATGGCACTGATAGCCATTAGGCTCAAAATATTGGTAATCAGTGCGCCATAGGGGTATGCTTCTTGAGGTTGTTTCCAGATCAATACGCCTTCCACCGCTGGCGCAGTTGTCAATGATTAAACCAGGATGTCTTTTCAAAAGCTCATCCCAGAAATAATAGAGGCCTTCAATATGGCGGATCTCGCTGATTCCCTGACGATCCGGCTTATCATTGGCACGCCAGAATGGCAGCGGATCCATATTGAAGTCCTGACGATACAGATCGATACCTTCGCTCTCGATCATACCTGAGATATGCTCAGTTAGCCAGTGCAGAGCTTCCGGGTTTCCCAAATCCAGCAATCCATTTGGATTGTCAGGAAGCCTTAGAATCCAGTCTGGGTGTTCCCTATCGAGCCATGTGTCCTGGAAAACTCGTTCTGGTTCAAACCAGAGGAGAAATTTAAAGTTCAGCTTCTCAAGGCCGTCTGACACAGGTCTCAAACCATCCGGGAAACCATCCTTCCTGGGGAACCAATTTCCCACGCCGTTTGCCCACCGTCCCTCAAACCACCCAGCGTCAATCCAGAAATATTCAGCGTCCAGTCCAAACTGGCGATAGCGTTCAGCCAGTGCAAGCTGGTTATGCACAGTGGCCTGGTTGTATTCCTCAAAACCGGCCAGCGGAGCCTGACAAGCGGGCCCACCACTTGCCGCAAGTGGTGCTGTGATTGGTTTGCCATCTTTCTGCGGTGTATGGTGTTTCAGGATGAATTGTCGGAGCATATTGTGTCCCAGCATTCTGTCATTACCATTCCAGGACATGAGCATTATTCTTGGTGTCCTGATCTTCTCGTTTTTATGAAGCTTGAGATGTGTCAATTCCATCCCTGCGCGAATCTTTATACTACTTTCACTGTTCTTTACAATGGACATTGCCCACTGTCCTGACCAGCCAACGGCTATGACTAAACCCTCAGCCGGTGCTTTTATATTAATAAAAGGAAAGACTGTGGTATTAGAGGAACGCCCACCAACAGGAGCTAGATTAATCTCTGTATTGGGACGCAAAACTTCATCAACAGGGGCAAAATCTGATCTGGATGCTGAACTACCAAGAGCGCGATGCAGAACAACCTCCCCACCTTGATTGAAATCCCATACTGCGTCAATCGCCTGTATATTTTCAATGATCGGAGTATCGTTTATTCCTTTGTTCTCAAAGGTTATTAACCACTCCACAACAGGGAAATCCGAAAACACCTCGCATATAAAGCAAACACAAAACTTGGTCTCTGGATCTGTATAGGAAAAGATATGTTCAGTCTTTGAATCTTCCAGTTCCTTTGACTCGTGATGAAACTGCCATTCTTTGAGGAAGTCGAAGGATTTTTTATCATCATAAACGAATGAAAAAGGCGGTATAATACCGTCTGCGAAGTGATCGAGCAGC
Source organism: Candidatus Poribacteria bacterium (assembly GCA_014730235.1). Lineage (GTDB taxonomy): Bacteria > Poribacteria > DTPJ01 > DTPJ01 > WJIO01 > WJIO01. The sequence continues at coordinate 362 of WJIO01000198.1, read as the reverse complement.
CATTTTTCTGTCTGTCCCATTTTATTGTCTCCTATATGCCTGGAACATAAAAACCGTACAAAAGTTTTTGAGCACCATTACGGAAAACGTCACTGAATGGCAACCATGAAGTTGTCCCACCAGCTATGACCAATGTCTGACCTACTACATATCCAGCGGCTTCACCTCAAATCATATCACACGATCTCCAGATATTCAACAAAGGAATGAATTAACGAAGTATAAAATTTATGTCCGTGAAAACTTTGGCTCTTCCGGTTTGAGTATGGTAATAATTTGAAAATTTTCTCAGCTTGTCATTCCTGCTTCAAGCTTTTTCAAAAAGCTTGAAGCAGGAATGACAAATGGAGGATATTTTTTCT
>WJIO01000017.1 GCA_014730235.1 Candidatus Poribacteria bacterium | reverse complement strand
CATAAACAGTAATTAAAGAAATTTTAAAATAAAAAACTTACTGAATAGAAAATAGAATTATTTACAAGTAATATTTTCAATATATGTCCTATCGTCTCAGTATAAAGTAATAATTATATCAATAGGACAAAAAAATTGATAGGCAGGCCCTCTGGTCTTTCTACCCTCTTTACCTTATATTAAATATAAATATAAAATACCTCTTTTCTATTAATTTGTCAATATAAGAAATATTTGATATTAAATGAATTGGCGTGCATTTGCGGAAATATCATGATATAATATCTATAGTTTTGCACTTTTTAATAAATGTTTTAAAATTTTTTATTTTTTCTTTCACTCAGAATCACATATATGCCATCTGTCATTCTATGTGGAGTAAAGAACCTAATCTACCTTTTTTCTGAAAAGATTAAAATGAATTTTCAGCATTAATAAATTGTGCAAGAATATACTATTCACTGAATATTTTTAAATTGCAAAACTATAGTCTATATATAAATTCAGATTCTTGTTCTTGGGCAGGATTGATGATGGATAAACCAGTATAACAGTGATTATAAATAATATATAATGTAATTGTTATTCTTGTTTTTTTCTTTTTGATTCCTCATTAGTCTTGGAATCAGCATTATCCTTTAGCAATTTCGCTGTAGTTATAAAAGCACATTCACCATCCAGATAGAATACACAATTAGCCTGGCAGACCATATAATTTGGCTGACCCGCTTTTACTATTGTAAGCAATGGACAGAAACGAATATCATCAGGCATGAATTTACCTCCTTGTTTTGTTCTATACTGTTTGGTAATTTTAGCACAGTATATGCTATTAAGCAAGAATAATTTGATAAATTTTAATTATTTTAGAAGTATGGAGGTATCTAATGTTGTTGGCAATAGACGTGGGAAATACCAATATTGTCATAGGTGTTTTTGGTGAAGATAAGCTCAAAGAAAGCTGGAGGCTTTCCACAGATAAAACAAAAACAGCCGACGAATACAGACTTCTGATAGCAGAACTTTTTCATCACAGTAAAATCAAAACCAATAAAATAGAAGCTGTAATTATCGCCTGTGTAGTTCCTTCAATTTTAAATCGTCTAACGGAAATGTGTTCCCATACATTTCATATAGAACCCATGGTTATAAATGCCGATCTGGAAATTGGTGCTTCGATCCTTTATGATAATCCAAGGGAACTAGGTGCAGATCGACTAGCCAATGCTATCGGAGGTTACTCAGAATATGGAGGTCCTTTGATTATTGTAGATTTTGGCACAACCACAAACTTTGATGTAGTATCATCAGAAGGTGGTTATCTTGGCGGAGCTATAGCTCCCGGTGTAGGAACTTCCGCTGAAATGCTGTCAGAGAGGGCAGCATTACTTCCAAGAATAGATATAAGGACTGTAACCCAGGCTATTGGCAAAAATACTATATCAAGCATGCAGTCCGGCCTATATTTTAGTTTTCTGGGACAGATGGAAGAGATTATAAGAAGGATAAAAAAAGAATTGTCACGCAAACCTAAAGTTATTGCAACTGGAGGTTTAGCAGAAATCATAGCTTCTGAATCGGATTTAGTAGATATTATCGATCCGGATATCACTCTAAAAGGATTAAAAATAATATATAAAAAAGTCGCTGGTGACGATAAAATATAACAATCAAAGGAGTTGATAATTATGAGTAAATCAATGATCATAAGTGGAATATCTATCTTTATTTTGCTGGTAATTGCTGTAATAGGATTAAGCTATTGTTCTGTTTATAAAAATAGAAACCAGGAATTAGCGGCAAATATCGTCTCTGCAAATAATGAAAATGAGGATCTTGTAAATCAAATCAATTCCCTGCAAAAGCAGTTAGAAACGACTTCAAGTAAATTGAAAGCCAAAACTACTGAGGCTGAAATGTTAGAGTCTGCTCTTTCAGACCTCAGAAAACAGATGGGTAAGGTTACTGCTGAAAAACAGGAAATTGAACAGGAAAAGCTGTCTCTGGAAGAATTAACAAGCAGTCTAAAGCAGGAAATAGAGTCCAAAGAAATCAAAATAACTGAGTTGGAAGGAAGACTAACGGTTAATCTTATGGATAAGGTGCTGTTTGATTCTGGAAGAGCGGAGATAAAAGAATCAGGCCGTGAAGTGCTGAATAAAATTTCAAAGAATTTGCTGAATAAATATCCGGATCGAGCAATACTAGTGGAAGGACATACTGATAATGTACCAATTGGCAGTGATCTAAAAAGTAAGTTCCCCACAAATTGGGAGTTATCCACAGCAAGAGCAACCGCTGCCGTTAGATACCTTCAGGATAAAGGTCAAGTTGATCCTGAAAGATTAGCAGCAGTTGGATATTCAGAATATCATCCCATATCCAGCAATGATATACCTGAAGGAAGAGCAAAAAACAGGCGAATTGAAATAATACTCCTGCCGCCGGATTCACCACTGGCGAAAAAATAATTATCTGGATATTACTTGACAAATCTGGGAAACAATATTATATTAAGCCAAATTATTATAGAACATAAACAACTAATGAGGAAGGATACATTTAAATGTCATCTTTACCCAAAATTAGAATTACACGCGTAAAAGACAAACCTCTCCTGGATTTATCGGCTGTTCCCTGGGCAAACAGAAGAAAAACTATTATGGTTCCAACCGTATTGGACATGTCCAGATATACCATTGAATCATTAGACCGCTTTTACATGTATTATGCACCGCATCACAGCAAAGGTATTGGTCTGGCTACATCTCCCCATCCCGAAGGCCCATGGACACCATACAAAGAAAATCCCATCATTACTCTTGATCAGTTTCCGGGAATCAAGGGGCATATCAGCGCACTGGAGATGACTTGTCTGAAAGATAAAGGGATTTTTCTGTGTTATCCTCATGGGTCAGGTTTAAAATCAGGACAGGATACGGTGATCGGGAGTTCAAAAGATGGAATAACCTTTGAGGCAATATCCGATGCACCCATATTATCCAGCGATCCTTCCTGTAAATGGGAGCAGCGTGGAGCATCATATCTCAGGGTTTTTGAATACAAAGACACAATATACGGTATATTTAAATCTGAAAAAATGCACGGATTGGTTAAATCAAAAGACGGGATACACTGGGAATATTGGCCACGAAATCCCCTTATCGAACCCCTGGCAGAAGAAAAAGAATATGATAGAATCCGTCATACATCTGTAATAATTGTCGATGATGTCCTATTTATGTTCTATTCAACATATACAAAATCAGATTTATCCTGCGAATCCATAAAACTGGCAACATGTACACTGACTGACAATTGGAAAAACTGGGGTAAATTAAAGCGATGGAAAGAAGTATTTACACCAGAATTAGACTGGGAAGAAAATAATGTCAGGGATCCCTTTTTACTTAAATACGGTGATATCGTCTACATGTATTATGTAGGTGGAAACGAAAAGGGAATAGCGCTGGCAAAAACTGATTATCGTTTACTGGAAGAATATGCTAATATTATTAATACTGAGCTTCAGGAGGAATAAACTTTTGAAAAATTTAATCTGTTTTGCAATCATTATCCTGTTATCTATTTCTATTACGACTTTTATTACGACAGCATATGAAATAGATAACAGCAAATTCATGACTATAGACAAAATAGAACCGGGTATGAAAGGTATAGGGAAGACTGTCTTTGAGGGAACCAAGATCAGCGAATTTAATATAGAAGTTCTTGCCATAGATTATAATTTCAACGGACCTAAAAGTCATATTATCTGGGTTTTATGTTCCGGTGAACCCCTGGATGAAACCGGCGTAATGAAAGGTATGAGTGGAAGTCCAATCTATATAGATGGTAAGATGATAGGTGCTCTTGCTTATACTTATTCCTTTTCTAAGAAACCCATTGCCGGAGTTACACCCATAGCTCAGATGCTGGAAATGCTGGATAAAACAGATTCAGAGGGATATACCATGTCTTACTTGGAAAGGGATGAGATGTTCCCGGAGTTTATATCAAATGTAGATTCCCCATCTATTATTCCCATTCAAACTCCGGTTATGATGTCAGGTTTTCATCCTCAAGCTATTAATAAAATGTCTGAAGACCTAAAGGGGTTTGGAATGGTTCCACTTCAGGGTGGCAGTGGCTCATCAAGCAATGGTGTTGAAAATATTTCTTTAAAGCCGGGTTCAGTCATCGGCATTGAATTCGTAAAAGGTGATTTAAGCGCCTATGCTTCTGGAACAATAACTCATGTGTATAGAAATAAAATTCTGGCTTTTGGTCATCCCATGTATGGTTTGGGCAGTGCAAATCTTCCTATGACAGCAGGAGAATGTGGGCTTTTGCTTCCCAGTTTAATGTCATCCTCTAAAAGTGCAGCGCCGTTAAAGACCGTAGGAACTATTACTTACGATAGTCAGCATGGAATAATGGGTATAGTTAATCTCGAACCGGAATTCATACCTATGAATGTAAAGATATTTCAGGATGATGTTCAGATAGCAGAATATGATTATGAGATCGCCAAACATAAAACTTTTTCTCCTATGTATATTGGCTCAACAGTAGAAAGCTCTATATACCATTCATTCAAAGCTCTAGGGGATAATACAATCAGAATTAAATACAAAGCATCCATAAAAGATTATCCTGATATAACACAAGAAGATGTATTCTCCGGTTCTTCTCCCGGTTCTGTGGCATCGGCTTTTGCCATGCCATTTTATGCACTGATGCAAAACAGCTTTACGGTGGCTGATATTGAAAATATTGAATTGGAGATGTCAGTTAAAAACGGAAGAATAAACGCTGCAATTGATGCTGTAAGATTAAATAAAGAAGAGGTAAAACCCGGTGGTTCTGTTGAAGTATCCGTATTTCTCAGGCCATATATGGGTGAATCCTTTGTAAAACGCATTCCGGTCAAAATACCAAAAGATGCGCCTGAAGGTCTATCCATCTTGAGAATTTCCAGCGCGTCATCCAGTGTCGCTTGGAATAAGGCCAGAGCGCCTATGAAATCACAGATAAAGGATATGGATCATCTGATAAGAGTTATTCAGGAAGAAATAAGCAATGATAATATAGTAATTGAGCTATTCGTTCCAAAGATAGGAGTTACCGTTGGCGATCAGGAACTACCGGCTTTACCCTTGTCAACTTTTCGAGTAATAGATTCTCAGATGAATGCCGGTGAAAATGCTTTTACACGAGGTACAACATTTATGAAGGAAAGTGTAAAAACTGAATATGTGATCTCAGGCAGTGCAACACTGCTTTTGGAAATAGATAGAAACGCCAGATAACTAAATATAAGGAGACTTCCCTTGACAATTAAACCAAAAACAAGACTTTACATCTGCTTGATGACCATCTGTTTAATTCTATTTGCCTTTGTGTCTTATTCCCCGGGAGTTACAACAACTGTATGGGAACAGAGGTCTCACAGAGATTTTAACGCAGGCAAACCGGTAAATGTTTCCATCTCTGGTAAAAACCAGGTAATCCTGTCTAGAGAATTGATATCAATACAGGGCGAAATTCCAGAACTCAGTGTCTGGTGTCTGGCTCAGGATTCCAAAGGCAATATTTACGCCGGCACAGGGGATAATGGAAAGCTGTTTAAGATTACACCCTCAGGAGAAGCTTCTTTGTTATTTGATTCACCTGAAACCGATATATTCAGCCTTGCAGTAGATGAACAGGATAATATATACGCCGGTACATCTCCGGATGGCTTAATATACAAGATAAAACCTGATCGGGTTCCGGAAACATTCTTTACTTCCGGTGAAAATTATATATGGGCGATGGTTTTTGACGATATGGGTAACCTTTATGCTGGAACTGGCATAAATGGTAAAATATATACGGTTTCCCCCGATGGCAAAGGCGAAGAGGTTTATGATTCCAGCGACACACACATAAAATCCCTTTTAAAGTCAGGAAAAGATATATACGCCGGCACTGAGGGTAATGGGATAATATACAAAATATCCCAGGAAGGGAAAATTTTCGTTGTATATGACACTTCCAAAAGAGAAATATGCAGCATGGTTTCTGATGAGGATGATAACATATATGTCGCAGCAGCTTCAGGGGAAACACAACCCAGCAAGGACGAACCCAGCTCCCCAAATGTGCCAAGAACAGGCAGAAGCAATCAGGATATAGCATCATCCATTTACAGTATAACACCTGATGGTGTAGTAAAACGCATATGGAGATGCCCTGAGCCTTTGATACATTCTATTACTATGGACGATGGTATATTAATTGCTGGCACAGGTGATAATGGAAAGATATATTCAATTACTACTGACGGCGAATGGGCATTGATAGCCGACAGCGAGGAATCCCAGGTTCTTGATATCCACAAATCATCGGCTACCGGTGAGTTATGGATAGCCACCGGAAATTCAGGTAAAATACACAAATTATCCCCGGATTACATCAAAGAAGGCACGCTGGAATCCCGGAATCAGGATGCTTCTATTATATCCAAATGGGGTAAAATATGGTGGGAGTCAAATCAGCCAGAAGGAACAGATATAGTATTTTCTACAAGATCAGGGAACACAGAAAAACCCGATGATACATGGAGCGATTGGTCGCAAGACTATATAGATGATACAGGATCAACCATTACAAGCCCACCAGCCAGGTTTATTCAATGGAAAGCAAAACTTACATCCGACGATGGTAAAACAACACCGGTTTTGAATAGTGTAATGGTGGCTTACCTTCAGAAAAATCTTAAACCGCGAATTGCAGGTATAAGATTTTCTTCAGGAAATGAAAGAAACGAGGGCCCTCCAGGCCCACCCGGCGGTGGAAATGAAGAATCGGGAAAAGGTAATATTCAGGAAGCCCCTCTTAAAGGTACAAATGATATAAAATGGCAGTCCAGAGATCCGAATGGTGATTCTATGGAATACAGCATCTATTTCCGTGGAACGGAAGAAAAAAACTGGAAGCTTTTGAAAGAGGAACTTAGAGATACGTCCCATTCCCTGGACACTGAATCCCTGCCGGATGGAACTTATCTACTTAAAATTGTAGCTACTGATTCTCCTGATAATCCGGATGATATGGCCTTAACGACAGAAGAGATAAGCGATCCATTCTATGTTGACAATACCTCTCCGGTAATTTCTCAATTGGAAGTGGAGTCCGTTGTTGAAAATATAATAACTCTTACGGGAAAAGTGGAAGATGCCGGAAGCTATGTAAAGAAACTCAGTTATTCTGTTGATGGAAAAGACTGGAAGATGATACTCCCTTCGGATCAAATACTTGATTCCAGCATTGAAATATTTTCAATAAAAATCAGCGAACTAAAATCAGGAGAGCATACTATTGCCATAAAAGCTTCCGATGCCACTGGTAATATCAGTACAGAAAAAACAGTTACCAATATAGAATAAATAAAGGATATGTTTTGGCTAATGAAAATCAATTTAAGGTTAATACAAAATTTATAGCTACAAGAAATGTAAAAGAATACAGGGAAACTATACCGGAATGGGTAAACAAAAATGATGTGATATTG
>WJIO01000197.1 GCA_014730235.1 Candidatus Poribacteria bacterium | reverse complement strand
TTTCCCCCTCGATTCTTTTCTAATCTTTACCCACATGTTGGGAATCATGTGAATGGAGGTGAAAAATAAGCCAGGAATCAACAATATCGTGAAGACGCTGCAAGCCGCGCCATAAGACAATGACACCAGGTTCTCCATCTCTCTTGCGTCCCATGAAGCCACCTAGTTGAGCAATCCATCTGGTAGCTTGCTTCAGAGCAGGTGGTTCATCAGGTGGTTTACTGTTTTTGTGGATGAAACAATACAGTGCTTGCCACTCATGAGCTTCTAGAATAGCAGTGCATGGTATGTCAGGTGTTTCCCGTCCTACCATAGTCAGGTAGACCACGCGCCAAGCTACTACATTGTCTATTGCCAGATAACGTTTGATGTTCTCAACGGTGCCAAACTGACGTTTTTCAACCCGGCAACCACTCTTGAGAACCTTGTGGTATATCTCGATTAGCCATCGACATGAGTACCACTGTATTAGAATACAGGCTTCATGAAAGCTGTTGACAGATATGGATGTCAGAAGTAACCATGTGATTGCTTCTACACCTTCTGGGGGATGCTCTTCATGTGTCAGAACTGCCCATATAGTTACAGGTGCAAGCTCTACTGGTTTGGGTCGCTGTGGGGGATGAAGTGTCACCTTAGCATATCGGATACTCAGTTCTGCTTGACGGGCTGGTTGTTTGCCTTTCCTGGGAACTGTGACGGTTACATGTCCAGCAAATGGTTGGCTTTCCAGGGATGACCACAGGTGATTCTCTGGATGCTCTACCTTGCGGTCCCATGCACCACGCACCAATATATCCTGAGAGAGTTCCTGAGATGATATGAACAGCTCATATATATCGGCTTCTCTGTCACCTACACTCACTACCTTGGTGGTGGGATGTTCCTTCTGCATATGGGACGATGCTTCCAGACTGATAAGCCACTTATAGCTTTCCTTCTCATGAATAAGGAGTTGCTTGCGCTTGTGCTTCTTGCCAAACTCCTCAACAGGCCTGGTCCATATCTGTTGATGGATGATGCCTAAGGGTACCCGTTGTGGAGTGACCGCAAAGGTTGTATGCATAAGAATACCACGCTGCTTCTTCTTGTGCAAAGTCCCGAGACCTTCTGTGGCAGGATGACTGGTGTAGTCCAGTTGAGTAGTGTCCTGAACAGCAAGAACCACTGATTCCTGGTTTATGCGTTTCTGAGTAGCTTGTTGATGGCTGGACAGGATGTCTGACATACAGATGCTTTCATTCTCGTAGAAACGATATGCTGCCTTTGCTGAAGCATTGTCTCCGCACGATTGGGCAATGGAGGCATTGGGTTGACAGCCCCGTTGTTCTGCTAACTTAATCAGACGTTGAGTGCGACGACTGTCACCCAGATCAGCATTGCCGAATTCTTGTTCTGACCATGATTGTGAATCTGAATTCATGAGTGTCCCCCAATAAATATGTGTTGATTTCTGTCCATAATGCTTATACAATCATTCTAACATATCTTCCCACATTTGTGGGTAAAGAAAAGCGATTCTTTTGGGGGGAAATCCAATATCAATGTAATTCTCTGTATCTGACAAATCTATCCGCCCGTTTCAGGTCTACATATACGCCAAAATTTACTGCATGATTATGAAGTGCGCATTTTTTCCTGAAATAATCTATCTCATCCTTTGTCCAATGGATTGGGATTATATTCGGCGGAACTTGGTTGTCATAATAACAGTCGGAAACCTAATTTCCCCAAAATTGGCGACTATTGATAACGTAGGTTAAGCCTAAGGAGTAGATAGTTGAATCACAACTCTGGGCTAATTCAATGTTCGTTATTAGGGATACAGCCCAATGTTTGAGATCAAAAATTGGATTTACATGGGTAATTAAATAAAGGAAGATATACAAATGCTATTTTGGGTCAATATAGATAAGCCAGATAGGAAATGCACAATACATAGGAACTGCGCATGGGTCGACAAGATAAAAGAGACGCCATTTAAAGGTATTGGAGAGATTAAGAGAGATGGTGGCTGGCGTAGCTTCGAAACTGAGACTGATTCGGAAAACTACTGCAAAGACTTCTTTGGCAATTACAGAATAATCAAGCACTGTATAGAAATTAGCAATAGGATCACAGAAGTAACGAGGGAAAAAACAAATGCAGAGCAAGATGACAAATATTTAATAGAAGTTAAGAATGAACTGAATGATTGTTGGGATAGTCTAGATAATGGAACCCAGGAAATGCTATCTATAGCTAGATATTTGCATAAAGATTTCCCACAAAAAGCTGTAATGGAAGTATATCGGCTTGCGGTTTTTCAATACTGCGGATGTCTAGAAAATGAGCTATTGGCAAAAATATATCGAGCTCTTGGCTCAGAAAGGAAGACATTTGGTGGAATGATAGAGTGCCTACGGATATTGAGTAAGGGAGATAGGGATCTTAGAAATCAGGAGAGTGAATATATAAGACTGAGAGAATTTCTGGAAGGGCATTTTGACACAGATAAGCTGTTTTCAGAACGCTTCCTAGACAAACTGAAGAGTATTGCATACTACAGAAATAGGGCGGCGCATATGAAGCCTTTAAAGCCTGAAGATGCTGATGAGTGCAGAAAAATAGTTATGTGTGAATTGAGGGCTTTTATGAGTTTTGCCGTTGCTCCTTTACGCTAGTTTTCAGCATAGATATTCGTGTGCCGTATAGAATCCCAGGAAATTCTCTATCAAAAAAATATAGATACTCTTCCTACAATAACTGAGAGAACACGCTGGTCCTAAATAATCGCCACTTCAATCATAGAATTATTCGTCGGTATCCCAATCTGGACTCTGCCAGATCATTGACATAGATGGCTGATTATCTATTTGCCTTTTTTGAATGAGTAAGAGGAATACAGAAGTTAGCACTTTACTCCAATAGATTTTGGGCGCATATATGGTGGAAACAAAACTCCTATTTTGACTCGCTCCGCAGGGCTTTTGCATTTAAAGTGAGGGAGATTTTGGCCTTTTAGCATCTCTTGGAATAGAAGAAATGTTCCCAATTTTCAAGCATATACAAGCATATGAATGTTTTACTTACTTTCACAGGATTTCACGATCCCTATTCTATGGGATTAGTTGGTGAAGAGGAGCAATCAGGCCCAATTCTTTCACTTGTGGCTGAAAAACCGTTTGATCAGATATTTCTCTTCTCAACACCAAATACTGCAAAAAACGCTTCTGACACAGCAGAAGCCCTACGTTCTCTATATGCGAATCTCAAAGTCGAGGTGCGAGAATTATACCTGGATGATCCAACGGATTATATCAGTATCCTGGCAGGATTACGTACCCATTTTTGCCATATATGTGAAGAAATCCAGAACGCCGAATTCTTCATTTCAGTGGCATCCGGAACACCACAGATGCACGCTTGCTGGCTTCTTTTGGCTGCAAGCGGAGAAATCCCGGCACATATCCTTCACGTCCGACCACGCCGATTTGTAAGTAAGGAACAACCTCTTATATCGACTGTTGATTTGACGTCTCCCGGCATTCCAATTGTTCGGGCCAGCTCCTGTATACCAGATGTGCCTGATATTCCTATACCAGATTTAGAGACGACTTTGCGACAACTTGGTATAGTAGGGGATCATCCTACTATGAGAAAAGTTCTAGAAACCGGAGCTATGTTAGCGCCAGCGGATTCACCAATCCTCATCCTTGGTGAAACGGGTACTGGAAAGGATCTCTTCGCCAAGTTTATACATCATCTGAGTGGCAAACCAAGAGAG
>WJIO01000196.1 GCA_014730235.1 Candidatus Poribacteria bacterium | reverse complement strand
GTCATAAGCCGGGCCACCGACGCTAATGGCTGTTATCACATAATCAGCACCTTTCAGAACATCCTCGCGTTCTACTGCCCCTTCAATAGTCATCTCCACGTTGTTTACCTCGGCGGCTTTCTTCACAAATTCTACCACCGGATCGAGGTGGTCCGGGTTTATATCCACAAGGCTTATGGTTCCACCTCTAAGCTCTTCATAGGCCATTATATCCAGGGAAAGCCTTTGTCCAAATCCGCTTCCTGCGCCGATAATTACTATTTTTGCCATGAATTATTCTCCTTCTTTGTAAGAATCAGTCCAGTATTTATTTGAAAATACAACCATTGCAATTGTAAGAATAAGATTTAAACCGATAAAATACCAAATCCACCAGGGGTATCCCAGAAAAGTAATAGTATTTGAACCCCAGGCCCAGAAGTCTATACTGGCGATAAACATTATACCGAATATAGCTATCCATAGATACATGTATTTTCGTTTCTCCGGGTTTATAGTGGGTAAATCTTTGAAATATTCTTCAACGTGTTCTTTTGAAATCGAAGTAAATAATGAAACTATGATAAGTACAAGGGAAGTTACAATAAGTATTGGTATTACTGGTAGTAGTCCGAAAGTTGGTATAACCTTTAACACATCCGCTCCCCATGTATACTGCATGGCAAATTCAGGGTCATTGGCATAAGTGCTCTTGAGATAATACAAAACAACCAGAAATTCACCCACAAGTATTGACCATATTGCACCTTTAGCCGTTGCGCGCCGCCAGTATAAAGCCGCAAAGGTGGCAGGAAACAGCACGGCCAGACCTGTAAACGTCTGGGTGGCGATCTGCAATATAGTTGACGGAGGTTTATACGCTAAGGCCAGACCGATGACAGCAAGTATAACCACCAGAACCCGACCGATAATATGCTCATTTTTGGATTCACGTTTCAGAACTACCTCATATATATCCCTTGTCAACATAGAACTGAGAGTTAAAAACTGAGAGTCAGCGGTGGACATTAAAGCCGCCAGCGCGCTGGAAAGGATCAGAGCACCTAACCAACCAGCCGTATGTTCGTTTAACAGCATAGGGAGTATGCTGTCAGCAGCTCTACCTTCCAGATCAGGGAAGGTAAGTCTGCCCAAAACACCAATGGTTATAGGTAGTAAAAAAAGCAGACCTGTAATCAAGGGATACAGGATCATGGTGACTTTCAGGGATTTTTCGTTTTTGGCTGCGAAGAAACGCTGAAATAATTGGGGAAACAGAGGGTCACAGAAAAACCACAGCATCATATAGCTCAAGGTAAGACCTATAGTATATTTTCCAGCCATGCCTGGTCTGCCAAATAATACGGGATATTCTGAACGGACAGCATAATTGGCAGAGAATAATCCGCCATAGGCCGATGCTACAATTCTGACAGCTATCAACATAAACACCAGCATCATGATCCCTTGTAGAACATCCGTCCACGCAATGCCTCGCATACCTCCCAGAAATACATATATAAGCACAAAGACAGTAATTATGACCGCGCCCTGGAAATATGGAATACCAAGCAGGCTTTCCAGAGCCAGACCTGCGCCTCTGGGTTGTAATGCGATATACGGCAGCGTAAATATTACCATCACAGCCAGATATATCAGCCTGAGGTTTTCACTTTTAAACCTGTCACCGATTAACTCCGGCGGTGTTATGTATCCTCGCTTTTTACCCATCAACCAGGCCCGACGACCAATGACAAAAAAGCTCAAAGCCATAAAGCCAGTGCCGAATCCCATCAAGGGATAGTAGGCATAACCTGATCTGTATCCCTCACCGGAGAAACCAAAAATTGTAAATGCGCTGAAGTTAGTGGCTGCCATTGTAAAGAATAAAACAATAGGTCCGATCCCACGCCCGGCCAGAAAATAATCAGCCAGAGACTTTTTGGAATACCGATAACTATATATCCCTAGAAGAAGCGTTAACCCCAGATAACCAAAAACTACAATATATTTAATATCCATAAAAATCTCCTGATATGAATAAAGCTGGCTTAATACTCAACAAATATAGTCATATGCCCATTCCTGCGAAAGCATAAATCCAGTCCTTCATAATGTGTTTTCTGGATTCATGCTTTCGCAGGAAATGACAACTAAATTATATCCATTTTTTAACGATTACTAATCGGAAAATATTTTTTACATTTCCACATCCGGGTCGGAGGGCCAAATAATTAAAAAGTCATAAGAAACTTAAATGATTCTCCAACCTGCTTGGCAACATCTTCAACTTCATCATCTTCATCACAAAGGTAACGGGCTACCATACCGGCATTACACCAACTGGTTTGTAATACTCCCATAACCCTGTCGTTCATGTTTTCCGAAAGGTATTCGGCAAAAGCTTTTGTCGCGTCTATATTTCTCCAGGGACAAGCCAACAGACGAAACCCTTTACCGGTAAAATATGGCACAGAGGGATATTGCTCCCGAACTCCATAGTGCCAGTCGCAGATAACAATATCCTTTGCGGCATCATCCACCATACTCCATGTGTCATTCCTGGAAGCTTCCCATTCGCCGTAACCTGTGCTTTCACCGTCCAGGAATCTATCTCCCCACACAAACATTTCGGCGTTTTTCTCACCGGTTAAGTGGCTATGAAGGGTATTAACCCAGTCGGTAAATAATTTAGCGTTATTAATATCTTTACACCGGGGACATTTCCCGATTTCAAATACTTCATCCAGCCCGACGTGGATGGCATCGGCGTTAAAAGCCTCTATTATTTCATCAGCCAGATCAAAGACCACGTCGGATACTTCAGGATGAAGGGGGCAAAGGCTTCGGCAGTAGCGAACTTCGTCCATTTCCGGTGTTTCGTCAAATTCCGGGAAGGCCCGCAGTAACCCCTGCTCCGATCCCCGCTTTTTCTCCGATTGATGTCCCATCAAATTCATTTTTGGTATAAGACGAATTCCACTTTCCCTGCATATATCCACCAATTCAGCCGCCTGATCTCCTGTAAGTGCTCCTCGATCAGCAACTTCCGGGTGACTTTTAAATTGGTATCGGTATCTAATAAGTAATACCAGGGCATTGCATTTATATTCAGGCATTACTTCGGTGATTAAGCGTTTAAAAATATCCATATCATTCTGTGCTGGAACTCCCAGGCAAAAACCCCTGAAAGACCAATCTTTACCTTTTCCAATCCTTATTTCAGACATTGTTTTACCTCCATAATTTGGGCGTGTGTTTATTATCGTGTCTGGCTCGTTGGCATTTTAATTGTTTTTTTTCGTGAAGTCAACAGGGAATTGTGATATAGTTTTTATAAGTACGAAAATAAGTATTTTGCAAAAGTATAAAAGTATAATAGTGCACACATTTTTTATAGAATGGCAGAAGGAAGGAATATATGAACAAACTGAAAGTTCCCCTGGCAGATCCAAAACCCGATTATGAAGCCTTTTTAAGCGCGGTATTGACAGACAAAGAGCAAGATCGCCCAAGACTTGTAGAATACCTGGTAAACACCCCGGTAATGAAACCTGTATTGGAGATGATGGGGTGTAAATGGGCCGATCCATCCACTCTCGAAGGTCGAACCGCATACTGGGATAATTTTATAACCTTCTGGTATAGACTCGGTTATGATTTTGTACGTCTGGAATTATCCATGAGTTTTCCGCGTCCCAGCCGCCCGGGTGGTGATTCTGGACGCTCTTATGCCGAAACTGCTGCTGGACCTATCACAAACTGGGAGGAATTTGAAAAATATCCCTGGCCAGACCCAAAAGAAGCGAATTTTTACCCCTATGAGTATGTTAATGAGAATCTGCCGGATGGTATGGGTTTGATCGTCTGTCATGCCGGTGGGATGTATGAGCATTTAAGTTCTCTCATGGGTTACGAAACCCTCTGTATAGCCTTGCATGATCAGGCTAATCTGGTGGACGCTGTATGTCAGCGAGTGGGAGGGCTAATGACTAAATATTATGAAAGACTATTGCAACTGGAGAAAGTCATAGCTATATTCCCCGGTGATGATATGGGTTTCAGGACAGCCACTATGATCTCACCTAAAGACCTGAAAAAGTATACCTTGCCCTGGCATAAAAAGTTTGCGGAAATGACTCATGACGCCGATTTACCCTATTTTCTACATTCCTGCGGCAACGTTAATGAGATAATGCCCGACCTGATTGATTTCGTAAAGATAGACGCAAAACACAGCTTTGAAGACGCGATTATCCCTATGGCCGAATTTAAAAAACAGTGGGATGATTGTATTGGTGTTTTAGGCGGTGTAGATGTTGATAAACTCACCAGGTTTTCACCGGATGATCTGAGAAAATATGTCCGAAAAGTTATAGATGATTGCTCTCCCGGCGGCAGATTTGCCATAGGCTCAGGAAACAGTATTCCCGATTATATACCGGTAGAAAATTACTTGACCATGATTGATGAAGCCTTGCGATGATTAGTAGTTGAAAAGTCTTATATAGATTGGGTTTGGATTTTCCAAACCCAATCTATACAATTAATTTTACGTCGTCAAACAATAAAAATTTGTGGCACTTCCGGGTTCAGTGTGGTAAAGATAAGAAACTTCTTTATGCTGTCATTCCTGCGAAAACAGAAATCCAGTAGATCGGCATAAAGACTGTATTCCTGCTTTCGCAGGAATGACAAGCTGAGGAAATTTTCAATTATAACCACACTTAACCCGGAAGAACCAAATTTGTATATAAATTATCTCTTGTGGCGGCGAGGATCGAGATAAATCTGACTTGGTTTATCGGGAACTTTGGCAAAGGGCCCGGGTTCGACTTTATTTGTGGGTCGCGCTGTGCCGATTATATCCTCAAGTATACCCTCAACCGGCTCGCATTCGGGTATTTCACCATCAAAGTACCATTTCAGGATCAGTGCTTCAGGATCAAATGCAGCCTCAACGTTTCCCTGGACTCCGTTTAAATCCCAACTCATGAAATCCTGCCAGCTTTTGAAATTATGGTTTTCCACAGGTCTCAGGATGCGAAGTGGGCCCTGTTCTGAGTGAGAACCAAAAATGTTTCCATCTGAAACGTTATCAATATTGGATATTTCTATCAGGCGACCGCAGTTTGTAATAACATTATTCAAAACCCGGTGTTTTCGGGCGGTAGCACCCCGACCATTCACCCAGCGATCAGTTTGCCCCAGTTTCAGGCATATCCCCGCGCCGTCGGCATGCGCTATGAAGTTATGGGCAATGGTGAGATAGTCTGTATCATGTTCATATATACCATGACTTGTTGAACCCCATATAAAGTTGTTATCCACCATACAGGGAATATGAGACGCTTCCATGAATATGCCGCCAAATATGGAATCTGTATTTATGATTACGTTTTCACAACACCGGGAGTTCTGGTTTCCATAGTCCATCCATATTCCCGATGCGTTCATCATGTCCCTGATGACATTTCTTCGGATAAGGGTATCATGGTTATGATGGGTTTTGATACCGGCACATTCGTAATATCTTTCTACATTATGCCATCCACATCGGCTGATCTGGTTTTCTTCAATAAGCGTTTCTTTTAATGGGCCTGTTCCAGCTATGCCGCATATTCCGCAGTCCTCTACAGTGTTTCTTCTTACAATATGATAACCGCATTTCTCCGGCAGTTTCATATCAACCTCAGACCTGCCAACGTCAATACCCAGGGCATTTGACCATCTTATGGTGTTGTCCTCAATAATCCAGTGATGTCCACGCATGGTTGATAAAGCCGCCCGTTGGGGCCAGGGGAAACCGTCGGCTACCTGTTCGATGGCAAAACCACTTACATGTATAAATCCCAGACCATATTCAACCGGGGCAAAAGCCTGTTCCCGGGTTGTGATCTCTATTTCCGCTACGTCTGGATCAATATCATCATAAAACCTTACATGAATAACCTGTCCGTTTGCTTCCGTCCAGTATGTTCCGTCGGATGTATGCAGATCGGAGTATTTACTCACCTGCTTGAGAGGTTTGCCATCCTGAAAAACCAATCCCCGACGACCCAAAAGACCGGACATAAGCTCCGGTAGCGGCGTAAAACATGTCTGAGCCACAAACTTAGGCAGATTAATAACACCAAAAGGATTATATGACCCCTTAATTAACTTGTCTAGTTCCAGAGTCCAGATTTTATATTCATCCCGGGAGTAATTCCATTCCTCAGCAAATTCCCAACCACCGGTTACTGACTCAGAACCCTTTATTATAACCCCCGGTTCGGCCTGGTAGCTGATCATCTTATCAGGACTCAGACCGCCTCTTACGGGTTTTACACATTCGCGATACACGCCAGCTTTTACAACCACCCTTTCCCCGGGTTGCAAAAGCTTAGCCGCCCGGTTTATACTGCGAAAAGGTTCATTTCTGCTTCCCGGATTATCATCCGATGCCGAGGGATTGGAGTTATCCACCCAATAGGTTTTAGTGAAGCTTAATTGTTCTTCCCATGTCTTAAACTCTGAACCATCGGGCAGGAATACCGGTGGGTTAAGTGACTTTTTCTTTATACAATACATAATGAAGCTCCTTTACCTATTCATCAATACGGCCCAGTAACCTTTTCCGGGAGGTGTCAAAGTAACAACTTTACCGCCCGGTAGAATTTCATCCTTGGCCCATTGGCTTTTGGCAATGTCCAGCCATCTTGCCTTTATATTACCTTCAGCATCTTTAAGATTAATATCCACAGGTTCACCGTTGGGGAAGAATACGGCATACTCGATGCCGGGGTTTGATGTGAGATATGCGCTGTTTTCACTGCGGTTTGACAGCAAATCGTTGCCGGGTTTGCAGGTAAATATATCCATGCTGTCAGCCAGCATTCTCATACTTTTGAGATGATTCTGGGCATTTTCATTTAACCCCTGCCCCGAATCCGGGCGATGGAATCGGGCAGATGCGAATCCTCCCAATACATTACGCCAGAACCTTTCCAGGCCGTCCCGATCATCCCCGAAACGCCCTGTATCCGCACCATATATCTTGATGTTGTTTATGGGTCTGAGGAGTGATAATTCAGCCCGGAATTTCTGTGTGTTATCCCAATGAGTCTGGCCCTTTTGGTGGTTATTCTGGGATATGTCACAGAAGGAGTAGGTTTCAGGATGGTCAAAGGTATTCTTGTGTTGTTTGTGGGATAAATCCCATGCGTCCCACATCTCGGTGGTTTCAACGCTTACACCGGCTTCCTTCGCCCTGTCCTTGATGTAGTTTGACCAGTATTCACCCCAGGCCGGTGTAACGCTGGTTTCGTTGTCCATGCAGTAAAGCACGTTGCCGTATTTCAGGGAGTAAGAAAGCATCTTTTCTACAAATTTATGCTGATACTTCAACACTGTTTGCTGGTTGTTCTCCTTTGGCACAGACCAGAAGAAGTTATTTTCCGTTCGGGTGGGATGGGTCTTTACAACCGTCGGAAGGCCGGTCTCTTCGGCTGTGTAGGTGCTGTTGTTTTTGGGATTAAAGGGGTTTACTTCCCAGTTATCCCGATAGTAATCAAAGGTAGCCCATACCTCTATCTGTATTATTATATCTCGCTGAGATGTTAGTTCCAGAAAGTTGCTGAAACGCCGCCAGAACTCGTCGTTCCATTGTTCCAGTTCATACAGATCGCCAACCTTCTTAAAGGGCCACACGTTGCCCTCGTCCCGGCAACTCATGGTGCAACGGACATAGTTACCGCCTACAGAGCTTAACAGGTCGAGATGCTCTTTAATATCCGGTATCTGGAAGAGGTTGTCCTCCACTGAGCCGCCAATGAGTAAAACCGGCTTTCCCTTATACTGCCAGTATCTGGGGTTTTCTTTGTATATCTGAATTCTGTCCATGTTTACCTCCGGGTTTGAGTTGTTGGATATTAATAACGAAATTAAAATTATCAGGATAATTAGCTTTTTCAAAAAAGACCACCTCATAGTTTAACGATAATCTGTGTACTAAGTAGGTACAAGGCATGCCGTAACACTACTACGAAAATCATTGATTATTATTTAGCGAGTAAACCATTCAGATTAAGCTATTTGATAAACAACATGGACTCCCGAAACTGTCCCAAATTCCGTCCATCATAGATTATATGAAAAGGTATAACCAGAATACTCTTATCCAGGTTTTTCGGCACATTAATATTAAAAGTCAGACTACCTTCGGTCCTGGGTTTTACCTGTGTTGATTTTTCAGCTACTTCTTCCCATCCCTTTGGCAATTCTGGTTTACATACAATAGATTTTTTCCTTTCTGAATGGTTATAAACTTTAGCAGATAATTCCACATTTTTCCCGGCTTCTGTATCCTGATCATATGGATAGCATCTGATCCAGTATTCATCCATGCCATAATTTGGTGAATCCCAGGGGAAAAGGTCGCCGTATATTTTCTCACGATAACTCAGGTTTTTCCGTATGAAGTCCAGTTCTTCTTGGGTGAAATCAAAGGCTGTATCTACATGGCAGTTAAAAATGTGAGTGGGTTTTAGCTCCTGCATGAGTTTGAGACATCGATCAAAGCCCGTGTTTTCGCCTAACCAGTTGCGGTTGCCTGAACAATAATCGTCAATCCCCGACATGGTAAATGAATCTCCTGCAAAGAAAAGCTTTAAATCATTACCTTCCACCAAAAGGCCACCGTGATAATATGTCTGTCCCGGGAAATGATAAGCTGTGAATTTAAATTCCTCCCAGTTCCAGGATTCTCCATCCCTAGTTACATTATCTATATCAATTACTGATGGGGATATACATGGATAACGAAATCCTCTGGGATTTTCCACAATCATGGCCACACTGGAGTCAGCATATACAGGACATCCGAAGACTTTCTTGAAATTGGGTATTGCATCCACATGGTCGTCATGGTAGTGGGTTATCCATAGGCCATCTATATCTTCTATCTCCCCTGATTTTTGCATTTCCTGAAGTTGTTTTATAACGTTCTGTCCCCCGCAGTCCAGCACAAAGGCATTACCCGATTCGGATATTATGACCCACGAAGTCCCGAAATGGCGTAAAAATTCAGGATTTGGTTTACCTTTTCTTATAGGCATATGCCCTTCTCTGTCCTGGAATTTGGCAAACATTTCGGGAAAATAATACCGCAGGGCCGAAATAGCCACGTATTTATCATAACATTCATCAAGCCTTTTTATCAGCAAATCTACAGCTTCTTTAGGTCTATTCATAATCCTGCCATGAGAAGGTATCAGCATATCAGGCTTCATAGAACGGATTTTATTCAGACTTGATTTCAATTCTTTTCTACTTCCTAAAAAGCCATGATAATCGGAGGTAGTTTCACCTTTCTGAAGACTGTAAAGCTCCCAGATTTGACCTTTGTCATATATAACATCCCCGGAAAATACAATCTTTTTTCCATCGACCTCTACAAAATAAGAAACGCTTCCGTCAGTATGTCCGTGTGTATCCATGACTGAAATACTGGCCTGCCCCCATTTTATATTATCTCCACCCTTATAGGGTGTTACTTCAAAATTTTTAACGGATTCCGAAAGCATAAGGGTATGGGGATGTATATCGTATATATGCCATCGTTTTTCCGGATTGTTCCAGAAGCTTTCCACATCCTGAAACCACTGGATTTCCTGAACAGGAACTCCCAATCGGATATCACTGCTGGATATTTTTTTTATACCCGATGCCTGATCCCTATGATGATGGGTAAATAAAATCATATCTATCTCATCTATTTCAATCAAATCCAGAATTTCGGATACTGCGCCATCACCAAAATCAAATAATAAAGCCCTGTTGTTATCTTTTAATATGCCGACATTTATGTTTCCATAATAAATATAGATATGTTCGCTTAATTGATTATAGCTGGTGGGCATAAAATTTCTCCTTAAAAGTAAAAAACAATTCAGCAATACAATTTATCTGATGGATAAAAACAGTTTAACTTTTTAGATATTTATTGTCAATATGAGTTTTTTTCTGAAATTGAAATAAACCCCGAAACTAGTGTATAGTTTGTGATCATTTGCTTAAAACAAGTTATGTTGCGCATTTACAGATGATTTAAGGTTAAATGTAAACTTCTAGTGCCCAGTTAATATACATCTAATAATGTATTACATCTATAAAATATGCATAGGAAGTATTGATAATACTGGCTTTATAGTGTTTTTATGGAAAACAAGATGTTGGTATGTGTCTTGCAATAATAATTGTCAAGAAATCTATTTTATGAGGAAGATTAAAATATATGGTTCTTCCGGGTTTAGTGTTGTTATAATTGAAAATTCCCTCAGCTTGTCATTCCTGCGAAAGCAGGAATCCAGTAGATCCGCATAAATATTGAATTCCTGCTTTCTCAGGAATGCATACTTAGAAAGTTTTTAAATTATTTCCACACTCAATTCGGAAGATCCAAATGTATTAACTAATAAGTCGTGAAAAAACCTTAATGCGTTTCCCGCTAATTAATAGCTTAGCCTATAGCATAATGGCCACTGCTGGAAGGGCCTATTATTTATACAAGTAAGTGATAAAAGATGATTTCGACAATTATAGTCAGGAAAAGTAATACACGTTTGCAGTTTTTTCTTATCTCTCTATGTATACACATGGCTGCGTTTTTGTTAATGGGCAGCTTTGTTTTGCACAATATCCAAAAACCTAAAGAAACCATGAATGTGCAGTTACTGAAGTCGGTGAAACAAATTCAAAGACGGCGTCACAATATCCTGAAACCGCCAATTCAGATGATGGAGCGCGCTAACCTGCCAGATCAGTATCAGGATATAGCCAGGCCAAAAATCACACAAAGCGATGTTT
>WJIO01000195.1 GCA_014730235.1 Candidatus Poribacteria bacterium | reverse complement strand
GTATTAAGGAGGCCCGGCATGGAGAGATAACCTTTGTCGCTAATCCAAGATATGTATCCCAGATAAAAAGGACTAAAGCTTCCGCCATTATAAGCTGGAAAACCATTCAATACAACGATAAGCCAATGATTCAGGTTGAAAATCCATATTGGGCCTGGGCCAAAGTTGTTGAAGCCTTTGCTAAAAATCGACAAAAAAGAGGTAAAGGCGTAGACACAAAGGCTATTGTTGGTACAGATGTAGAAATTGGTGAAGACGCCTGGATACAGGGATATGCTTTTATTGGAGACAATGTAAAAATCGGTGAAAGGGTTGTAATATCACCTTTTGTATATATAGGTGATAATACAGAGATTGGCAATGATACTTATATATATCCCAACGTTACTATAAGAGAAGAGACCAGGATTGGTGAAAGGGTTATAATTCACAGCGGAACTGTTGTTGGCAGTGACGGGTTTGGTTTTGCTCAGGTTAGCGATAGATACCACAAAGTTCCTCAGATCGGTACAGTCATTATTGAAGATGATGTGGAGATAGGGGCAGGTGTGACTATTGATCGAGGCCTACGGGAAACCATAATAGGTCGCGGAACAAAGATTGACAACCTGGTTCAGATAGCCCACAACGTAGAAATAGGTGAAGACTGTGTAATCATCGCTCAGGTGGGAATTGCTGGCAGCACAAAGATCAAAGATCGAGTTATACTGGCTGCCCAATCCGGTGTTGTGGGGCATATAACTATTGGTGATGATGCCCAATTTGCCGCTCGTTCGGGAGTGAGTAAGGATATTCCTCCAGGCCCTTGCATTTATTCAGGCAGTCCTGCCATGCCTCATACAAAAGAACTACGAGTTCAGGCGAGTATGCGCAGACTTCCGGCGTTAATGGAAAAAATTCAGACAATGGAAAAACGGATAGGAGAACTGGAAAAAGAAATAAATAATGCAAGGGAAGGTAGCTAACAGAAATTTTCCGGTTCTCGCTTATCATAAAGTCGATCAAAAGCTGGAATTGGGTGTAACATCTATATCACCCAGAAGGTTTGAAAAACAAATCAGTTTTCTGAAAGATGAAGGATATACGAGCCTGAAAATTCAGGATATAGTAGGATATTATTCAAATTCAGACTTATCTGTTTCAGAAAATCCTTTACTTTCTACAAGAAAGCCTATTCTTATAACCTTTGATGACGGTTATGCGGGTGTATATAAATACGCTTACCCGATTTTGCACAAGTATGATTTTACGGCTACTATTTTTATTACTACCGGCTATGTAGGCAAAAATAACATATGGGACAAAAGCCCTGGCCCAAGATTTAAGCATCTGAATTGGTTTCAAATTAAAGATATGTTTGCTAACGGTATTTGTTTTGGGTCACACGGCGTAAATCATAAATTTTTTACAACTCAGGATCATCAATCATTAGAATATGAGCTTAAGGCATCAAAGCATGAATTAGAGGACAAACTGGGAGAGACTATTTTCTCATTGAGCTATCCTTATGGTTGTTACAACGATAAAGTTATAGATTTAACCAGAACAATGGAATATAAGATCGGATTTTGTCTGCGTCCTGAATTGTTGAATTTTGGTTTTAAGTATCCCTATTCCCTACCAAGGATTGCTGTATATTCTTTAGACAATATGCAGGCCTTTAGGGCCAAAGTTGGAGATTTGCATCCCGGCTTACTTCCTTACAGACAAAAAATTAAGAATCTTTTAATAAACAGGTGTGCTTATGCAAGCTTGTTAGTTAGTTGGTTAAAGCCATAAGATTTAGTTAAGTCTGTGAATTCCAACCTACAGTTAACTTTTTGATTCTTTCGGGTTTGGTGTGATAATGAAGAAAAATCACTTTTTTCCATATTATCCCTAAGTAAATGGGCTTTAAAGGGGTTGTCTTTCCTGGTAAATAATCAGACTTGCGTACCAAAAAGAATAACGGATGCACGGATCATTTCTATAGATCAGGTTAAACCCGAACACTTTCGTGTAAAACTACATTGTCCATATATAGCTTTAAACTCGAAACCCGGTCAATTTATACATGTTCAGGTTAGTAACTCCTATGATCCCCTTTTATCCCGACCATTGGCTGTATTTCGATCTCAGGGAGAAGAGTTTGAGATACTTTTTCGTGTGGTAGGAAAAGGTACTAAAATCCTTGCGGAAAAATGTGTTGGAGATAATCTGTTGATTGTAGGTCCATTGGGCAAATGCTTTCCTGTGGATAAAAAATGCCAGAAAGCTATAATAGTGTCAGGTGGAATGGGTATTGCTGCCCTTATGAGTCTTATAGAGGGTATGACAGATCAGGATATACATGTACTATTAGGTGTAGCTACAGAAAAACAGTTAATTGGGGAAGACGACCTGAATGATCTGGGGGTCAAAATACACATTGCTACTGATGACGGTTCCAGAGGTTACAAAGGTTTTGTTTCAGAATTACTTTTAAAACTTATAAATGATGGCATAATATCAACAGAACAGAACTGCATCTTTGCCTGCGGTCCCATACCTATGCTTAAATCAGTGGCTTATATAGGACAAGAAAAAGGAATTCAGACCTATGTTTCACTGGAAGAGCGTATGGCCTGTGGTATCGGCGCCTGCATGGGTTGCGCATGTCGCGTTGTAAGTTCTGGTAATAAATTGGAATATAAAATGGTTTGTAAGGATGGACCTGTGTTTAATGCCAGAGAGTTAATATGGGATTAATAGAAATCGGTAAACCAGAGCTTTCAGTAAGAATTGCAGATATTTCCATGAAAAACCCGGTTATGGTTGCATCTGGGACATTTGGCTATGGCAAAGAATACGCGGATTTCATCGATCTGGCAAGTATAGGGGCCATAGTAGCAAAAAGCATAACTCTGAAACCAAAATTAGGAAATCCACCACCCCGAGTATGTGAAACTCCCGCGGGTATGTTGAATGCTATTGGATTGCAGAATGTAGGTCTTGAGAAATTCATAACAGAAAAAATGCCTTTTCTTGGTGAAATTGGTGTTCCTGTAATAGCAAGCATATCTGGCGAAGATATAGAAGATTATGTTAAACTGGCTTCCAGGTTGAATTCTGTCAAAGGATTATCCGGTATTGAAATAAACATATCGTGTCCCAACGTATCTTGTGGTGGTATGGCCTTCGGGGGAGATGCTTCTACCACGTTTAATCTGGTAAAATCCGTAAGGGCTGTTACTGAACTTACAATAATAGCAAAACTTACTCCAAATGTAACTGACATTGTCACTATTGCCAAAAATGCCGAAGAAGCCGGAGCAGATGCTCTATCTCTAATTAATACTTTATTGGGTATGGCTATTGATATAAAGACACGAAAGCCAAAGCTGGCTAACATTACCGGTGGACTTTCCGGTCCTGCTGTCCGTCCTGTAGCCGTAAGAATGGTGTGGCAGGTTGCCGATGCTGTTAATATTCCTGTGATCGGTATGGGTGGTATAATGACAGCCGAAGATGCAGTAGAATTTATGATAGCCGGTGCATCGGCAGTGGCAATGGGTACAGCAAATTTTGTTAATCCACAGGCAGTTTCAGAGGTAATATTAGGTATAGAAAAATTTATGATAGATAACCACATAAAATCACTGCAGGAATTAACTGGAAGTCTGAAAACGCTCTGATAATGAGGGGGGTCAAAAAAGTGAAAGACTTTATAGTTATAGACGATCTTTCAAACCAGCAGATAGAACATATATTTCATATAGCCGACGATATGGCTGGTATAATCGAATCTGGAACACCGCTTCTTTGTCGTGGTAAAATAATGGCAACTCTGTTTTATGAACCCAGCACTCGTACCAGATTCTCTTTTCAAAGTGCAATGATGCGTCTGGGAGGTAGTGTCTTGGGCTTTGATAACCCGGATAATACATCTGTTGTAAAAGGTGAAACTATTGCAGATACAGCCCGTATTATGTCCGATTATGCAGATATTATTGTATTACGACACCCTCTGGCCGGTGCACCAAAACTTATGGCTGATTATGCAAGCGTTCCTGTAATAAATGGCGGCGATAACAGCCATCAACACCCAACTCAAACACTCTATGATCTGTATACCATACGAAAACATATGGGGCCAATTGGTGAACTGAACGTAGGTCTTTGCGGTGATTTGAAATACGGCCGAACTGTTCATTCCTTGGTATATGCCTTGGCAAGATTAGGTGCTAATATAGTATGTATATCTCCTGAAGCTTTACAGATGCCTGATAACGTTAAAAAAAGGTTGAAATTAAAATATAAAAGGGAAATAGAAACAGCTACAAGGCTTGAGGATGTTATCCCTGAACTGGATGTTCTTTATATGACCAGAATACAAAAGGAGCGTTTGCCGGAAAATATTGATTATAATTCCGTATCAGGTAAATATGTTATAGATAAATCCCTTTTGGATCTTGCAAAAAGAGAAATGATTATACTTCATCCTCTTCCTCGAGTAGATGAAATAGCATATGATGTGGATACAGACGACAGGGCTTTTTATTTCAGGCAATCAGGCTATGGTGTACGGGTTCGTATGGCCATAACAGCCCTTCTGCTGGGAGCATTGAAAATACCTGATTCTGTTAAGTCTGAACCCCCTCCCAGAACTGTTATGGTAAATAAGAAATGTCCAAACCCCCAATGCGTTCTTAATCATGAAAAATACCTGAAACCGGAATTCGAGGTAGTATCAGAGCTTATGCTAGGTTGTATCTACTGCGGATATGAACCGGTGGACATAGATCAAACTTCCAAATAATTCAAAATAAATATAAGGAATAAATATTGAGAGCTGTTATACAAAGGGTAAATAAGGCTTCAGTTAAAGTAAATAACCAGTTAATTTCATCTATATCCAGGGGATTGCTGGTTTTGTTGGGTGTTGGTAAAGGTGATTCAGAACAGGACGCCCAATATCTGGCGGACAAAACGGCAAACCTGAGAATATTCGAGGATGAAGAAGGAAAAATGAATCTGTCTCTTATAGATATAAAAGGTGATATAATGGTTATATCCCAGTTTACTCTATATGGTGATTGTCGTAAAGGTCGCAGACCAAGTTTTGCTAACGCAGCAAAACCGGATGAAGCAGAAAAATTGTATGAATTCTATGTATCGGCTATAAAGGATATAGGTTTGGAAGTAAAGACGGGTATTTTTCAGGCTTTTATGGAGGTTGAATTGGTAAATAATGGGCCTGTTACTATACTTCTGGACAGCAATAGGAATTTTTAACTAAAATTTAAGGCTTTTCCGGTTTTAAGTATGGTAATAATTTGAAAATTTTCTCAGCTTTGTTATTCCTGCCTTTGCAGGAATGACAGCATAAAGAAGTTTCTTGTCTTTAACAAACTGAACCCGGAAGAGCCAAATTTAATAAAGTACACCTTTGGCATTATTAAGGTATTGCTTGATACGCCTTAATTCCTCCGGTTCCTTTTTTAGCCGTCCTAAAGGCCTATTTGCTAGAATAGCAATACTAAAATCTCCGTCTATATCACCTTTTGCTATAAAGCTGACTGAATCATATGGTTTTATAGAAACAGATAAGCTGAACTTCGTTAAATCCCCTACTGGAGCATAGTATTTAAAAACAAACTTTTTATCCCAGAAACTCCTGCTCAGAACTAATTTAGTATCCTCATATCTCTGAAAATTTGGATCCACAAATATATTACTCAATCCAAATTTACCAGCAATTTCTCTGGGTTTATTATTAATAAAATCCTCACAGGGCTTGTAATATTCCCCGTAATATTGATCGAAATGCTGTTCTATCCAGTCCAGATCATAACGCTCAACAAGCCAGTCTAAATCTAACGGAGATTCATTATTATCGGTAGGACAAATTTCAGGTTCGGGAATAAATATCTGGTTGTCTTGAGGAAACACAGAGGAAAAAGCGAATACAGTAAAAGTAACACATATTACCAAAACATGCGAATACCTCACTGTTATCACATCCTTGTGTAGTTTTTTTATTTGATCCTTGGGTCATCAATAAACAAGCTTAATTACTTAATTATAAGAGCTTTAATAATATTGGTTCTTCCAGGTTCAGTGTTTTAAAGACAAGAAACTTCTTTATGCTGTCATCCCTGCAAAGGCAGGAATAACAAAGCTGAGAGAATTTTCAATTATAACAACACTGAACCAGCAAGAGCCATAATATTTACTAAATATTGCTTTCTGATCTTATTTTACCTCATCAATATATTTTTGTCAATATAATAGATTCTCCGTAAACCTAGTAATTTCAATACATTGTTGTGATTTGTTAACTGTTATCTCCTGCATTTGCGAAAATAATTTACGGTTTACAATCTATAAGTCTTCATGATAATATTAAAGATGAAAATTGATATCAATTTTATTATGTATTCCATTTATTTAAACAAAAATTGCAGTATGATTTATTCATATTTAGACAAGGAATATTAAGTTTTCTGCCTCAATAAGGATTTTGGTGAAATTTTACATACAAAATTTTTTATTATTTATAAGAAAAACGGAGGTAAAACCAAATGGGCATTGGCAAAGCGACCAGGCTTAAACGTATATTTAACCATCCATCAGGTAAGTTTCTGTCAGTGGCAGTAGATCATTTTATTGCATATGGTAAAGGTGCACATGGAATACCTGATGGTATAAGACATATAAGTAAAACTCTGGAAGCACTTGTGAAAGGTAAGCCGGATGCTGTGACAATGCATAAGGGTATAGCTGCTTCAGCCTGGATGCCGTTTGCGGGAAAAGTTCCTTTTATTATACAAAGTACTATAGCAAGACCCGACGACACTGTAGAAGAACAAGTAGCAAATGCAGAAGATGCCGTAAGGTTAGGTGCAGATGCCCTGGCGGTTGCTGCCTTTATATGTGGAAAACATGAAGGTAGACGCCTGCATATAGTGGCCGATTGCGTCAGAGATGCTGCCTATTTTGACCTTCCAGTTATTTTACATATATATCCTCGGGAATTTGGAAAAGATGGTCCGTTTATATCACTTAAACCCGAAATGGTGGCCTGGGCTGTTCGATGTGGGCTTGAATGTGGTGTTGATGTTATAAAAACACCCTACTGTGGAGAGGTAGAAGCTTTCCGTCAGATAGTTTCAGAGTGTCCAATCCCTGTAGTCGCAGCAGGAGGCCCAAAAACTGAAACTCTTGAATCAGCACTAAAAATGGCATCTCAGGTTATCCAGAGCGGAGCAAAAGGCTTGACTGTAGGAAGAAATATATGGGGAATGCCTGATATAACAGGGGCACTAAAGGCTTTTCAGTCAGTTGTTTATGATACCCCAAATATGAATTAGCTTAAATGCCTTTTGAGTTAATTTTAGAAAAAAGGGTGAATATTATAAATATCCCTTTCATTTTTTAACGGTTATGTAATCGTTAAAACAGTATCGCCTATTGTCAATATTACCGATGATGCTAATAATAATAAGAACTCAGGATATTCCATATTTCCGAAGCCTGTATCTAAGCTTTGAATATGACATCTGAAGCTTTTTAGCTGCTTTACTACGATTCCATTTTGTTTCTTCCAAGGCTTTGATTATCCGGGCTTTTTCCGTGTCTTCCTGTTTATTTTCTAACTCTGATCTTGAAACAATATTGTAAGTCTTAGTATTTACTGGCAGATTAAGATATTCAGGCGTAATTTTCCCGTATTGACATATAATCGCCGCTCGTTCTATTATGTTACGAAGTTCCCTGGCGTTACCCGGATAATCGTAGGTTAAAAGCACTTCTCTTGCATCATCGGAAAATCCCTTAAGCTCTATTCCTCTCGGTTTTATATACAAATGTAAAAAATGTTCAGCTAATAGAATTATATCTTCCTTCCGTTTTCTTAACGGTTTGATATTTATAGAGAATATGTTTAACCTGTAGAATAAATCGGAACGAAATTTACCATCTTCCACAAGTTTTTCCAGAGGTGCATTGGTGGCCGATATTACCCTTACGTTTACGCTTATCTCTTTTGCACTGCCTACACGACTGAGGCTCCTGGTTTCCAAAACCCTTAAAAGCTTAGCCTGAGCTGATAGGGATAGATCTCCCACCTCATCAAGAAAAAGAGTTCCGCCATCAGCCAGTTCAAAACTACCTGCTCTGTCTTCCGTTGCACCGGTAAAAGCACCTTTTACATGTCCAAAAATTTCGCTTTCCACCAGCGTATCAGGTATGGCAGGACAACTGACAGCTATAAAAGGTGAATCTTCACCGCTTGCCTGAAAGTGTATTTCCCTTGCAACAACTTCCTTGCCAGTACCGGTTTCGCCTGTAATAAGTATAGTATCACATTGAGCTTCAACAGCCTGCTTTATAAGATTACGAATATCTCTTGCCGATTTGCTGTTGCCGATAAATTTTCGGTTGGATTCGCGTATTTGCTCTGATTGTTGAATATTCCTTATAGTATCTCTTAAACGATGGCTTTCCCGGTTCATAGAGCTAAACCTTATGGATTTTTCCAAAACTGCCTCAAGTTCCATTAAATCAATAGGCTTTTTTAGAAAATCTGCAACTCCTGACCGTAAAGCTCGTATCACCATCTTCATATCCCTCTGGGCTGTTATCATAACGACTGAGACATCTTTTTGTATCTCCTGTATTTTTGGTAATAGAGTCAAACCATCAATATCCGGAAGTATGACATCCAGAAAAATCAAATCAGTATTTTCTTCTTTAACAATTTTCAATGCTTCTGAGCCATTCGATGCTCCTGTTATATCAGCTTTATAGCTGGTTGATTTCAATAACCGGGAAAACCCCCTCAGAAACATAGGATCATCATCAACTACAAGTATCCGAGAAATATTATCTGAGCGCATGGTAAAATCCCCCTTGGACAACTTTAATATTTAAACAAAACATATCCGATTATACCATTATTCAGATTCATTATCAACAAAACCCGGTTCATCCATTCCAATAACTTTTAGTATCCGGTTTGTATTTTGCCTTTCCAGATTGATATTATAATTCTCAACGCTTGTAACTGCCCCATATACATTACCCACATAAAACCTCAATGCAAATACTGATATAAGGAACGCTGTTTTTGTTTTTCCCTTATGAAAATAATATCCAGTCATACCAATACCAAGGCTGTTAATTATAAAAGCATTTATCCCGTTGCGCCAGTCATTGGCATATATCTGCCCTAATCCCGGGAGTATAATAGACATAACTTTTGCTTTCCTTATGGATTTATAGGAATCCGGTATTTGCGTTAGTATGGAATCAACAACCTTAAATCGTTCTTTTGAATCCTGCCGAGGTAAAAAATCGTAAAAATCCCGAAACAGCCTTCGTGCTGAAAACCAATCCTGCATGTATAGGGAAGATACTCCACTAAAATATAGTGCCTGTTTTTTGGTTTGAGTCCGGGCGTTTGAACGTATAATTCTCATAAGCTCGATATTGGCCAGGTTACAATCGCCGCTGGCTATAAGAGTAGTTGATAAGATTATCCGTCGCTGTTGAGATAAATCCTGATCCTGAGAAGTATGGATGGATGCCCTCAAAGCCCTGATTGACTCATGCCATCTGCGTATAGAGCGATAGGCCAATCCCATTTTATAATAGGCATAGTCCAGAGATTCCTGTTTTTCTTTGTTAAAGAAGATAAAGCGTTTATATTCAGTTATGGCATCTTCATATTCACCCTCATTAATCAAAT
Source organism: Candidatus Poribacteria bacterium (assembly GCA_014730235.1). Taxonomy (GTDB): domain Bacteria; phylum Poribacteria; class DTPJ01; order DTPJ01; family WJIO01; genus WJIO01. The sequence continues at coordinate 4,213 of WJIO01000195.1, read as the reverse complement.
AATCTGCCATTTCCAGGCAGGTATCTGATAAAGCTGAATATGCCTGAATTACTGTTATTATAAATGCAATTAATATAACGTATTTCATGGCAGGAACTCAGGTAGTTTTGGTATTGAATTGATAATATCATTTTCTTTTGAATAATTATAAACACGAGCTGATAAAGCTGAACCGTATATATTACCCGAATAAAAAACTACGGATAAGCTACCAAAAATCCATCCCTGTATGGAATTTACATCGTTTTTCCGAAAACCATCCCAGGCCAGCAAACCTGATAAACCTACAACGGCAAAAGAATAAAGTCCATCTACTATTTCCCCGCAGTATATTTTCCCCGAACCGGGAAGTACAGCGGAAAACAAAGCCGCCAGGATCGGCTTTTTTCGTTTCATATTTATTCCTGCTGTAGATTTTGCCTTTAACTCCGGTATTATATAAATTAATCTCTCATCCAAGTTTTTGATCTGGTCGAGAATGTCTCTAGCTTTATACCATTTTCTTTGATGCAGGTAATTTAGGGATTTGAGGGTATAAAACCAATTTTTTTCTTTAACATCCAAATTGTCTATGATGGTAATGGATTTATCATATTCTTCTGCTAAAAAATATGTATAGGCAGTCTGATAAACAGCCGCATGCTTAAGTCTATCATTCGTTGTATTATCAGCAGTTTTGCGAAAATATTCCACAGCCAAATCATTTTTGGAAGCCAAACGATAGCAAAGACCTATTTTATATAATATATTGTTTTTATCATCTGTTGAAAGAAATATATACCGTTTGTATTCCTCAGCTGCCCGAAGATAATCTTCATCATCATACAGATGATCAGCGAAGCTCAGCATATTTTCCGGCGAGTAATAATCAGGCTCTGCCGCATTGAGAATTAACGGCAAGATAATGAAGATTAAAATTACAGGATAAATTTTCATGGCAGGAGTAAAGAATAGAATTCAATTGGGTCTATAAGTTTTCCAGTTGTATGATCCATGCTGTATCTGTCTATATTCATCCCATTGCATCGCTGAAGTCGGTCAGAAGTAAGCAGTATGCCTTTTAATATTCCAATATGATGTATTGCCGCTATACCAAAGTGAGAGCAACTGGGTTGGAAATTGCAGACTGCTGAATCCTGAGTTGAAATGAATGACTGGTAAAACCTGATAGAACCTGTCAGAATTTCCTCCGAGATTGTATAATCATTATCAGTATTTATTTTCTCCATATTCGGGGGTATAGCTTCCTGTCGGCATGATATTATAAATTCGAGTTCTGTCTCCCCACTGGAAACGCCACATAATAAATATAGAGAAATACAAAAAAGGCTTAGCAGGAATTTCAATGGAATTTCTCCCCTAGCTTATCTCTAACAACCTTAAATACGTCATCAACCTGAATCATGGACATACAGACACTTTTTCTACATTCTCGGCTATAACATGGACCACACTGATCATTTTTACGAATGGCTTCATGAATCTCACCATATGGTCTGTGACGACAGGGGTCTGTCGGGCCAAATAATGAGACGGTAGAAATACCTAAAGCCGCCGAAATATGCACAGGGCCACTATCGCATGTAATAAATAAATCACATTCTTGTATTAAAGCACCAAGCTGCCAGAGGTTTGTTTTGCCTATGAAATCCAGGGCTGAATTGTTAGCTGACAAAAGTTTTTCCCGCAGATGATCATCATTTTTGCCTCCGGTGAAAAAAACAGTGACTCCCAAATCGTTATGCAATCTTTTAGCTAAGTCAGCAAATCTTTCCGGCATCCAATGTTTTGTGGGCCATGTGGTGCTGGGATTTATCCCGATAAGAGGCCTGGTTTTTCCATTAAAGGCATTTGTAGCAAATTCTTTATCTTCATCCCTGATGCCCCAGAATTCCAGTCTGTCATCATAATTTGGCTCTGTTATTGGTTCAATGAGCTCCATATATCGTCGGACTTCATGAATGTTTTTATCATGTTTTACTTTTTTTGTCAAAAACAAACCCCGGCCTTTACCTTCTGAACCTATACGCTTAGGAATACCGGCTTTAAAAGCTATAAACGCGCTTCTAATAGAGCTTGGGTGCATTATTATAGCTGTATCAAATTCACAGTCTCTAAGGTCTCTGGATAATTGTGACAACTTGCGGTAGCCCTTCTGGCTTTTTCGTTTGTCGTAGACAATCACTCCATCCAAATATGGATTCCGCTTCATAAGTTCATTAACCAGGGGGTTGACAAGGATTTCAATATGAGAATCGGGATATTCCTGTTTCAGAGAACGCAGGGCTGGAGTCAGGAGTATCATATCCCCGATCCATCCTCCAGTTTGCATAACAAGAATTCTTTTCTCCTGTCCGCTCATAATTTCTCTTTCACTACTTCCCACACTTCGTCTACACTGATTTTTTTCATGCAGATGTTGTCTTTGCAGCGGTCGGTAAATTGCTTGCATGGACTGCATGGAGTGTTATGCCTGATAAAGGTGTTTTGCTCTCCTAAAGGTCTGAATTTAATATGATTACCAGGGCCAAATAAGCCTATAGTTGGGGTGTTTACCGCCACTGAGATATGCATGGGGCCCGTATCGTTGCTGATAAAAAGGTTACATTGCTGGATCACCCCTGCCAGTTGGGGGATAGTCATGTTTGCCTTCATGAGTATGGGTTTGTTTTTCATTCTGTTAGATATATCTTCCAGGATATCAGACTCCTTTGGCCCTCCTAGTACCACCACAGAAGCGTTTTTATTGCTGATGGCCATATCCCCGACTTCAGCAAACTTCTGGGCAGGCCAGCATCTATGCCGCCATCCTGCGCCTGGAAACATCCCCAGGGCTGGATATTCAAAATTCGCCCCTAGTTTTTCCAATTCATCCCGGGCAAAATCCTGATGTTCCTTGAGAATAAATATCTCGGGTTTTATATCTTCAGTCTCTATTCCCAAAGGTTTCAGCAAGTCAAGGTTTCTATCTATAGCATGTTTATTTTCATCTTCGGGGATTTTTACGCTGCACAGAAAACCTTTGGGTTCATGATAGCCGATACGAAGTCTTACATTTCCCAGATAAGTAATCAGGCTGGAACGAAACTTCCTCTGCATGTCTATGCTTACGTCAAAATTATACTGCTTTAATACACTTACTATCCGACGCGTTTCCGACAAACCCCTTGCTTTACGCTCAAAGGTTATCAATTCATCCAGATGTGGATTGGTAGTTAAAACATCAGCAGATCGCTCACCTACCAGCATAGCAATTCTGGCATGAGGAAATTCTTTACGTATTGCCCGGATCGTCGGTGTGGTTAGTACCACATCACCCAGAGAACCAAATCTTATCAGCAGTATGTTTTTCATGGTTAAAAAGATAAACTAAGCACTGTCTTCTGGCATTTAATTACATGGATTCCGCCTAAAACACCGATAGCTGCCCCGCCCAGTATATCGCTGGGGTAGTGCCGCCCCAGATATATTCGGCATAATCCTGTGGCCAAAGCTGCCAGGTAGACGGGGATACGAAGTTTTGGATACTGATGACCTACAATCGTTGCCAGAGAAAAAGCGACTACAGCATGACCTGACGGAAACGAGGTTTTGTCCCAGTGATTTTCTTCCCCTGGTCTTGGGCTTCGGACTATGTGCTTCATGATATAACCTACAAATCCTGCTTCGATAAATGTGGCCATGGCCAGCTTCCCGGTTTCATACATTTTTTCGTCGCCAAAAGCGCATAAAAGAGTACATACACCCATATAAAATTGGGGTTCTCCCATTCTTTGCACCGACGGAACAATATCATCGAGAAAATCATTTTGCATATCATTGCTGATACTTTTAAACAGGTAACGGTCTGCATCGCCAAAGGGGTTGGAACTGGATGTATTATTTATCAATAAGATAAAAACTAATCCAATAGCACAAGGAACAAAGCTTATTCTATTTAATGTCATTCTTTTCCTTATTTTTAATCACTGATTCAGGATATTTTTCGCTTATATAACCATTTCGGAAAGCCAGTATTTTCTCCCCATACCACTCGATTTTCCAGTGATCAAAGCCGTCCTGAAATTCCAACACCCGATCCGGCTTTCCCAATTCTTTACGAACAGCATCGGCAGTTTTACGGTCTCTTTTTATGAACCTTTTGACCACATAAGCTGAAGTAAATAAAACAGCGATCATGGCCAATTTTCCCAGATTCTTGGAGCTAATGAGT
>WJIO01000194.1 GCA_014730235.1 Candidatus Poribacteria bacterium | reverse complement strand
GCCTAAAAGCCGGGCTGAACTGGCTACTTATGATAGAAAACAGGAGACTGTAATAAGATTTCTTACACAGGTGAGAAATTATATAAAAACCGATGGATATATAATATTGGGTTATTCAAACCATTCCGGCAAAAGAGCTCTAAAAAGACTGGAAAGGAATATGCAAAAAGCAGATTTGGAAATAATTAAATGTCTTAAAAAGCGAGTTCAGACGAGGCAAAAGAAACGTAAGCGGGAGAATATTATGGTATATATTTTACATTAATAAAAAAATAAAACCCGTTTCTGATACAGAAACGGGTTTTAGCGCTTGTGGCCTGGAGGAGAATTTGTGTTTAATCTTCGGCTTCTATTGCTTCAGTCCATTCTTTTAGCTTCTTAGCTGCAATGTCGCGGCCGCCAACGCCAAAAGCAATAGCTACAGCAATTGCTATAGCACCCAGAAGCAGGCCGAATGCAATGCTTATGATCTCGTTAGCAAGTCCCATCTGTCTTAAAGCGATAGCACCTACTAGCATTAATATTGCAACTCGGGCGATACCGGCAAGGAAATTTGCCTGACTCGTGCCGCTTGCGCGAATTGTTTTGGCTGCCAAACTTGCCAGGTAAAGACCTATCCCGAATATTATCAATCCAAGGGTAACGTGTCCTGCAAGTACCATGAAATCCGATGCCATATCTACCAGGGCAGTGAAACCCAGCATGCCTGCCGCTTCAATGGCAGCGAACAGCATTATAGCGACAAGAACCAACGTTCCAACCACAGCCGAGGCCGATTTTCCTTCTTCAGTGCTCCCACCTATACCTATCTTTGCCATCAATCTATCAAATCCTACGCTGGAGAGCAGATTTGCAATCAATCCAGCAACTACCTTGCCTATCATGTAGGCTATAATCAAAACAATAGCCGCTGCAAATATGGAAGGAATGGCTGATAGTATAATATTAAGCATATTACTGGTGGGTTGGGTTATGGCATCCAGTTGCAGAGCATTTAATGCAGCGAGTAAAACCGGAATCAGTATGAGTACATATACTACCATACCTGTTACGCTGGAAAGTCCTTGATCCCCCAGAACTTTGCTCATGCCGATGCGTTCTCCCAATTGGTCAGCCCCAACAGCGGACAGCAGTTTTGTTACTATCTGTCGGATTATTCTGGCCAGGAACCATCCTATAACTATTATAACAGCTGCCATCAGTATGTTAGGCAGATAAGTAAGAACCTTGTCAATCATCCCCTGCACAGGTACCAAAAGTCCAGTCAACCCCAAAGCACCCAATACCGAGGGTAAAAATACCAGAAAGATTATCCAGTATACTGCATCGGCTATGGTGTTTGCCAGTGGGACTATTTTTTCTTCTTCTTCCGCCCCAAAACGACTGCCAACTCGTTCATCAAGCTTCAGGGCTTCCAAGGATTTATTTATTATCAGCCTGAGGATTGTGGCTACCACCCATGCGATAAGCAGTAAAGCCGCTGCACCTACTACTTTGGGCAAATATTCAAAGACCTGATTTAGCAGGCTGTTAAGAGGGCCTGTTACCAGTGTTAATCCTAATACCTGGAAGAAAGCCACCAGCACCAGTATCATCACAATATAATATGTGATCTTTCCAATTTTTCTTTCTACTCCCGGAGCTTGAACGCTGTCACCAAGAGCGTCTGCTAATTTTCGTCCCAAACCGGTTTTGCGAAGACCACCGCGCACTATAGCAGCAATAATCAAAGCAAAAAACCATCCAAGTATCAAAATGACTAATGCTGCCAGAATACTTGGTGCGTAGGTTTGAAAAGCTTGAGAAATTTGATTCCAAATACTCTCCATTTTCATATCTCCTCTTTTAATAATGAAAAACTACCAATTGAATATAATACAAATAATTAGGCTTTTTATCCCTCCTTCTTTATATATAGCCATTTTGAACAGCGTATTTTTTCAGCCGTTTTCTGAGCAATCCTCTGCCCCTGCTCAATCTGGACATTACAGTACCAATGGGACATCCTACTGAATCGGCTATTTCTTTGTAGGATAATCCCTGAAGATCCGACATCAAAACTACCTTTTTGTATACGGCTGGAAGTGATTCAATAGCCGCTGTTAGATCATCATCGAATTTGTCTTTAAGTAAGTCATCTTCAGGCGTTGATTCATCGGATATTTCTGAGCCATATTCTTCCATCTCAGATAAATGAATTGTTTGTAGCTTGCGTTTTTTCCGTCTTATAGAATTCATAAAAGTATTTCTCAGGATAGTAAGTAACCAGGCTTTACAGTTAGTGCCAGTCTGAAATTTGTCAAAGAATCTGTATGCCCTTAAGTATGTATCCTGTACCAGATCCAGTGCATCATCTTCATTACCGGACATATAAAGGGCTGTTCTGTGAAGTGAATCTATATGTTTAAGGGCTACCAGTTCAAATTCCTGCATCCTGTTTGTGGTAATATTTTCTGCATGTACTATTTGCATAGGCTTTTCTCCATTTATAATAGTTGGCTCTTTCGGCTTGAGTGTGGTAATAATTTGAAAATTTTCTCAGCTTGTCATTCCTGCTTTCGCAGTAATGACAGCATAAAGAATGTTCTTATCTTTACTACACTAAACCCGGAAGAACCTAATAATTTACCATATATATTATATTGTCAATAAACTAACTTATTGGCTTGATCGATAAGCTTTGTTAGCAAATTACATCTATTTTTCTAAGTGGGTTTCTGCTTTGCGGGAATGACAGAACAGACGTTACTTGCCGATCAAACCACTTATTTTTTAAGCTGCATTGTAAGTTTACTTATTCTTGCTTTTAATGCATCACATTCATTTTCCAGTTTTTTTATGTTTTGTGTCTGCTGAGAATGAAGCTTGCTAAGTCTTGCTGATTTAATTAAAACCCCCTCCAATTCCAGCATTCTGATAGGTTTGGTTAGAAAATCTGTCGCTCCCAGACGTAGGGATTCTACAGCCATGTTTATATTGCCATTACAGGTTATCACTACAATCGGCATTTCAGGTTTTAGTTGTTGAATTTTGCCGATTATGGAAAGGCCTTTTGCTCCTGGTATATGTAAATCGATTATGGTTAAATCGTATTTATTGGATTTAATAATTTCTAAAGCAGTGGCAGCGTCATAAGCCTTATCAACCTGATGATCAAGATCTTTAATATAGCTTATAAGTGTTTTATTTACTATAGGCTGGTCATCAGCTATGAGTATACGTAAAGAAGATTTCATATTATAATTCCTCATTTATTAGATTATTAATAATCCTTCAAACAAGGAAAATAGCAAAGCTGATGCCAAAAGACCGAAAAAGGCCGTAAAGTCTTATATATAAAGAATATAATTGAGGGTATGCTAATCTGAGTTTTTTTTGTTTTTGATAGGTTTTTAGCAAATGTTGCTAGCAAATGTTGCTAAGAGGCAGGATAATTGGATTAGGTGAAGTTTATGAAATACCAAACTTCTGCATTTTATATCTGAGTGTTGAATAAGGCATATCAAGGATTTTTGCGGCTTCCCGGCGATTCCATTTTGCTTCATCCAGAGCCTTAAGTATTTGTTCATGTTCGTGCTTTCCCTCGTAATTATCCGATTTATAAGAAGAATTTTTATTTTTGGTTTTTACAGGCATATTCATATGCTCCGGGCTTATCCACCCAGAACGGGCTATTATGGCGGCTCTTTCCACTATGTTGCGCAGTTCTCGGGCATTACCCGGGTAGTCATAATTCAATAAAGTTTCGCAGGCATTATCAGTAAACCCCTTAAATTCCAGCTTTCGTTGAGATGTATAATTGGTCAAAAAGTGTTGAGCCAGTGGTATAATATCTTCCCGGCGTTCTTTTAACGGGGGTATATATATTGAGAAAACGTCAAGTCTGTAAAATAAATCTGAGCGAAATTTATTTCCTTCCGTTAATTCCTTAAGGGATGTATTGGTAGCTGCAATGATCCTCAGATTGACTTTTATTTCATCTGAACCACCTATACGGCGAAGGGTTCTTGTCTCTAACACCCTGAGCATTGTTGCCTGGGTTGATTTTGATAGATCGGCGATTTCATCCAGAAACAGTGTTCCTCCGTTTGCGAGTTCAAAGTAACCAGCGCGTTCTGAAGTTGCTCCAGTAAAAGCACCTTTTATATGACCGAAAAGCTCACTTTCTACCAGGGATTCGGGTAATGCTGGACAGCTTACAGCAATAAAGGGCTGGTCTTCAGGGCTTGCAAGGAAATGTATTTCCCTCGCTACTACCTCTTTTCCTGTTCCAGTTTCTCCTGTGATTAGTATTGTATCGCAATTTGCTTCAACGGCTTGACTTATCTTTTGTCTTATTTCTTTTGCTGCCTTGCTTTTTCCTATAAATTGGCGATTCCTGTCTCTAATTTCTTCAGATGCCTGTATTCCCCTTATAGTATCCCGAAGGTGTTTTTCTTCTTTCTGAAGAGCCCGTATTTGATTAAGTCTTTCGATAATCACATCCAGTTCAAGCAGCTTTACTGGTTTTGTCAGAAAATCCAATGCACCTAACCGCAGGGATTGAATAGCGGAATCCATATTGCCATGACCTGTAATAATTACTACAGCCATATCAGGTTTAATTTGCTTCATCTGAGCCATTACAGAAAGACCTGTCATACCCGGCATTCTTATGTCTACAAAGGCCAGATCATATTCTTTTTCTTTAAAAGCGCTGATGGCACTTATTCCATCATAGACACCATCAACATTATGACCTAAATCAGACAGATACGCAGATATAGTTTGATGGACAATTTGTTCGTCGTCGGCTATAAGAATTCTTAGTGCTTTTGCCATCATAAATATCCTTTCTGTAATTATATTAAAGAACTGACAGCATTATTGTTACTGTAGTTCCGTTTCCAGGCTCGGATTTAATTTCTAGCTTACCTGCAAATTCTTCCACAATAGTCTTGGATATGGAAAGACCCAGGCCTGTCCCGCGATCCGGGCCTTTGGTGGTGAAAAAGGGATCAAAAACTTTTTCAATTATATTTTTTGGGATACCTGTTCCTGTGTCTGTAACTTCTATGCTAACAAATGTTTTGCTGCCCGTGTATTTTTCTGTAGTGTTTAGTGTTACTTTTGGGGTAGTGGTGACTGAACCTTCGTTCATCAATTCTTCTACGGCATCCCGGGCGTTGATAAGAAGATTAATAACCACTTCTTCCAGGGAATATGGATTCGCCATAACCTCAGGTAGACCTTCGGATAAATTGCTTTCCAGTTGAATACCTCTGGAACGAAACTGGGTTTTCAAAAGCCCCATACTTGCTCTGACTATTTGGTTGACTTTTATAGCTTTTACCTCTGGTTTTCCTGCTTCTCTGGCAAAAACCCGGATATGGTCAATAATATGAACCATTCTGTCTGCCTGTTCCACTATGGTTGATGCCCGATCGCGAATTTTCTCATCTGTCAGTTCCCAGTCCCTTTCAATGCTTATAACCAGGTGTTCGGCCATTCCCCTGACTCCCACCAGAGGTTGATTGAGTTCATGAGCAATACCGGCAGCCATTTCACCAAGAGAACGTAATCTGTCTGAACGCATACTCAATACCCTTTGACGTTCTGCTTCGTGCTCTACGGCTTTTTTGGCTTGCGCTTCTTTACGATCTGTTATATCTCTTGCTATGGCAGTGTAAAATAATTCATTCCTGGCAGACCAGGAAGTAAGGGAAATTTCTACTGGTACTTCTATTCCATCTTTTCGCATAGCCGTCACTTCAAATGTATTATTTGTTTCTCCTGTCTTTTTAACCTGGGGTAGCTCGTTTTTGCATATGTTCAGGAATTTTTCAGGAATTATTTCCAATACAGATAATCCCTCAGATTCTTCGGAGGGATAACCAAAAAGATTTTCTGCGCTTTCACTCCAGAAGACTACTTTAAAATCGCTGTCAAATGCAATTATAGCATCACTTGCGGTCTGAATTACAGATCTAAATCTTTGTTCACTTCGTTCCAGAGATTCCAGAGTTCGGCTGTTATGTAGAGCGATAGCGGCAAATTCAGCAAACAGAGACGCTAGCCATGTGTCTTTTTCATTAAAACCACCGGGCTTGTCAGCAAGTCCCAGCAATCCTACCATTTCTTTTCCAATTATCATAGGTGCAAACAAAACGTTTTCTATAGTTATGGAACGATCTCCGGATACGGAAATACGGTTAGAATAAATGGCTTTACGGGTTTTGTAAACTTTATGACGCAACTCCATTATGGGTATTTGATCATCCGAGTTTTCATTGCATGATAAATTTCCGTTGTCCGTATATAGAATATCATATTCCTGACCTTTATTGTAAAGCAATGCAATGCACCCGGCTGTAGCCCCTACAATATTTTTACAATATTCAAACAAGGAACTGGCTGCGCTTTTAAAATCCCGGTACTCAAGAACTGCCCGAGAACCTTCGAGTAAAGCCGAACTTTCAGCTTCCCTTTGTTGTGATATTTGCAGTGCTTTTCTCAAAGCCTGTTCAGCTCTCATGTTCTGGACAGCCAGAGCATATATATCAGCCATTCGTTTTACAGCTTTAATATCCTGTTCTGTGTAATCTCTTTTGGAGTTAGCCAGGGTTATCTGTCCCATAAGTTGATCCCCAACTACAGCAGGAGTTGATAAAAAATTCTTTATGAGGATATGTCCTTCGGGAACACCTTTATACACTTTATGGTTCTGAGGTGAATTTGTGTAGAAGGGTTTGCGGGAGTTAAGAGAATATCCCCTTAAACCCGGATATTTACCGTTTTTATCAGCAGAAAATACAATGTTATTATTCTTGTCTGGTATTAAAAAACTATTTCCTGAAAAGTCTGTTATAGCAATTCTAACATTATTTCCAGTGGTGGGATCGATAGAAGATACATATCCGTGTTCGCTTTCTGTTACTTTTCTTGCATGTTCTAAAACTTTGTTTGTAATATTTTCTATTGTAGATGAAGGGTTAATTAATTCGTTTGCCAGGTCTGCTATGGCTGTATTTACCATTAGTTCCCATTGAAGGTTTTCCTCCATAATTATATTTTCGGTTACATCCTCACCAGAGCTTAATGTTCCCAGTATTTTACCATCTTCATTGGTAAGGACAGTATTATTCCATGATATTATCCTCTCTTCGCCATCTTTATTTACTATACGGCTGTCGTAGTGTTCATAAATATCTGTCTTTCCCTTTATCAACTGTTCGAATACATTTTCTACTTCATCCCGTACATTCTCCGGTAGAAAATTCTGAAACCAGTTTTTGCCTATAATATCCTCCTTTGGATATCCCAATATTTCACAGCCTTTACGGTTTATTGTGGTTACTTTTTTATCCGGAGCAATTGAAATTATAATAACGCCTGCAACTTCCAGATATTTTTGGGCTTTATCCCGCTCTAGCTTAAGGATTTCCTGACTGTTTTTGAGGTTTCTGAACAATAGGAGATAAGGTTTGACCAGTCCTGTTTGCACTAATGCTCTGTATAGCAGGTAAAATGCTACTATCTTAAACAAATGGCCCAGCATATTAGAAAAGCCGTAAACGCTTATATATAAAGTAAAAGCTAATTCTGAAGCAATTGTAACAATAATAGAAGCTGAAAGAAGATAGAATATACCGGTTTCGAATTCCCTGCGTTTTAAGTATAATAATATTACAGAGATTAATAAAAGCAAAGATATAATATATTCACTTACTATCTTAAAGGGCGTCAATCCTGAGCCTTCTATATAACAATCAGGAAATATACGCCAGTAAAACAATGATAGAAGTAGCAGAGATAAAGCTGCTGAGTAAATAATGAGAATAAGTCCGATATTTAGTTTTCTTTTCAGCATAAGTGGGGCGATAAGGAAAGATATACCGCCCATGTAACGGGCCATGATCCATAACTGGGTAGGTAGATTTGCAGTGAATCCCGGAAATACTCCCATACCCTTGTAACTGAGAGTATGCAGCATGTCCAGTATTGCAATAAAAAAGGAAGCAAGTCCCATAAAAAGCAGGTAATTATTGTCAATAAATCTCCTGGAATTATAAGCCAGAGTAAAAATACTGAAGGCCACAACAATACTGAATAATTCAGCCAGACTGTGAAATAACAAATAATTATAAAAACCAGTCAAATAAATAGCCAGGAGAACCAAAAATCCCCTTAAAACTACCATATATTTTTCTTTTTTTTCAGCATATTCTTCCATAGCTTTTTAGGGATGCTTGTCTTCTGCTGGAGGTTTGGCAGAAGTGGCATTTGAATCAGGGCCGAAACGTATATGTAAACCTGCCCCCGGATATGTGTTTTGCCGTAAATTCCATGAGTTATGCGCCATAGGAAAATAATGCTATGACAACGCCGAATATTGATGTCCAGATGATAATATCTGTATAAGAGAATTCACATGCAATAGGTCTGGACGGTACAACTCTTATGAAAGTAACCAGAAATGTGCAAATAATTGCATTAAATGTTATTATTCCCTTTCGTAATATGATACAATACTGATATATCCAGATCAACTAAAAAAGAAAGGGTTTTTCGGGTTTAGCGAGGTAAAGATAAGAAACTTCTTTATGCTGTCATTCCTGCTTTCGCAGGAATGACATGAAAAGTAGGTTTTTCCTTTATAATTTGTATAATTTGTTATCTTTCTTCATTACCACACTAAACCCGGAAGAACCAAGCTTTTTCAAAAAGCTTGAGCAAAGGGGAATAAGAGTTTCGCAGAAATGACGAACTGAGAGAATTTTCAATTAAAATGTTAATTTCTGGCAAAGGAAATCTATTAATGTATTTTTATTCAACCAATCCGTTGAAATTTAAATTAATATATGTTATAATTTACAGAGGTTAGTGGCATATCTATAATATGATCATTTGAATATGACTAAATTTGTCTTAATCCAAGCATAAACTTTATGTCCGTGAAAACTTTGGCTCTTCCAGTTTGAGTATGGTAATAATTTGAAAATTCTCTCAGCCTGTCATTCCTGCGAAAGCAGGAATCCGGAATCATCAGCACAAATGCTGGATTCCTGCTTTCGCAGGAATGACAGCATATAGTAGTTTCTTATCTTTAACACACTGAACCCGGAAGAACCAAACTTTATTTGTTACACCGTTCTTCACAATAACACAGGGACATAAATTTTATGCTTGGATCCGGACAAGAAATTTATGCTTTGTGTCTTAATTCTTTACTTGACAGTTATCCTTTAGTATGCTAACATTTTCATTCGGGAATTGATTGAATTTAATCAAGATATTTTTACAAAATTATTGTCTAGGAATAAATTCCACTAGACCGGGTTCTCACCCAACCGGACAGATAAACGCCTGTCCCACCATTAGAAACTTCGTTCCTGAATTTCCTATCATAGCTTTCACATAGGCTGAACTATGCGTTTTGTTCATAAAAAAATTAACAATTGGAGGATTTGAATGTCTCAAGACAAGCATGTATACTTTTTTGGAGACGGTAAAGCAGACGGAAAAGCCGAGATGAAAAAACTGCTGGGTGGCAAAGGTGCTAACCTGGCTGAGATGACTAATCTCGGTATCCCCGTTCCACCGGGCTTCACAATTACAACTAAAGTATGTCGTTATTATTACGACCATGATAAAACATATCCCGAAGACCTGGATGAGCAAATAAAAGAAAATATCGCCAAGGTAGAAGAAGTAATGGGGATGAAATTTGGCGATCCTGAAGATCCTCTTCTTTTTTCTGTTCGTTCCGGTGCTGCCATGTCCATGCCCGGTATGATGGAAACCATACTAAACGTCGGTCTTAATGATGTTACAGTTGAGGGCTTGGCAAAAAAGACCGGTAATCCTCGTTTTGCTTATGATTCATATCGAAGACTTATCCAGATGTTCAGTGACGTGGCCATGGGTGTCGACATTGAATTTTTTGAAGACGCTTTAGCCGAGATGAAGAAAGACAAAGGCGTTGAACTGGACACTGATCTGGATGCTGACGATCTGAAAAAACTGATCGAAAAATATAAAGAAATATACAAGCGTGAAATGGGTGAAGAATTCCCACAGGATCCTATGGATCAGTTACTGATGGCCAGAGACGCCGTATTTGGCTCCCGTGATTCTGAAAGAGCTATTATCTACAGAAGAATTAACGGTATTAGCGATGATGAAGGCTCTACTGCTGTTAATGTTCAGACTATGGTCTTTGGTAACATGGGTGATGACTCAGGAACAGGCGTCGCCTTTACCCGTAACCCGGCCACAGGTGAAAACAAGTTCTTCGCTGATTATCTGTTCAATGCCCAGGGCGAAGACGTTGTTGCTGGTATTAGAACACCTATCCACGTGGATGAACTTCAGAAAGCTATGCCAGAAGTTTATAATCAGCTTCGTGAAATCGAACAAAAGCTGGAAAAGCATTACAAAGATATGCAGGACCTGGAATTTACCGTTCAGCAAGGAAAACTGTGGTTACTTCAGACCAGACGTGGTAAAAGAACCGCTATGGCTGATGTCCGTATCGCCGTTGAAATGGTAAAAGAAGGCATGATAGACAAAGAAACAGCCGTCTCTCGTGTTCCTGCTGAAAAGATCGAACAATTGCTTCACCCTATGGTTAACACAAAATCCAAAGCTGAAGTAATTGGTGAAGGTCTTCCGGCTGGCCCTGGTGCTGCTGTTGGTAAAGCCGTATTTACCGCAGAAACAGCTATGGAAATGGCTAAGTTGGGCGAAAAAGTCATCCTGGTGCGTAATTTCACCTCTCCCGAAGATGTTGGCGGCATGCACGCATCTCAGGGTATACTTACTGCTACCGGTGGTATGACATCCCATGCTGCTATCGTTGGTCGTGACATGGGTAAATGCTGTGTTGTTGGATGTAGTGATATTACCGTAGATGAATCAGGTAAAAAATTCACCGCTGGGGATATTGTTGTCAAAGAAGGCGATGTACTCAGTCTGGATGGTCACGTTGGTAAAGTCATGCTGGGTGAAGTTGAGCTTATCGAACCAACCATGAGCGGCGACTTCGGCGAACTTATGGAATGGGTAGACGAGATCAGGACACTTGGCGTCAGAACCAACACCGACACTCCTGCCGGTGCAAAACGCGCTCGCTCATTCGGCGCTGAGGGTATTGGTCTTTGCCGTACAGAACACATGTTCTTTGAAGAAGACAGAATTACCACTATGCGTGAGATGATAGTTGCCAATAACGAAGAAGATAGAAGAAAAGCCCTGGAAAAGCTTCTGCCTATGCAGAGACAGGACTTTATTGAAATATTTGAAGCTATGGAAGGCCTGCCGGTCATTATCCGAACCCTTGACCCACCGCTTCATGAGTTTTTGCCACACAGTGAAGAGGAAGTTAAGGAACTCGCTGAAGAGGTCGGTATTGACCTGGCAAAGCTGAAAGACAAGATTGAATCCCTTCACGAAGCTAACCCCATGCTGGGACATCGTGGCTGTCGTTTAGGTATCGCTTATCCTGAAATAACCGAGATGCAGGCCAGGGCCATTATTGAAGCCGCTGTTGAAGTTGCCAAGAAGGGCAAAGAGGTTATTCCGGAAATCATGATACCTCTGGTAGGTCAGGCAAGAGAGCTGGAACTCCAGAAGGAAATATGTGACAGAGTCGCCAAGGAAGTTCTGGAAGAAGCCGGTGTTGAACTTGAATACATGGTTGGAACCATGATCGAGCTTCCCCGGGCTGCTCTGACTGCTGATGAAATTGCCGAATTTGCTGAATTCTTCTCATTTGGAACCAATGACCTGACTCAGACAACCTTCGGTATGAGCCGCGACGATGCAGAAGGTAAATTCCTTCAGGACTACATCGAAGGCGGAATCCTGGAAGTCAACCCATTCATGACTGTTGATGAAAAGGGTGTAGGCGAACTCATCAGAATCGCTGTGGAAAAAGGTCGCTCAACTACTAATGACCTGGAAGTAGGTATCTGCGGCGAGCACGGCGGCGATCCCAAGACGGTAGATTTCTGCCACAGAGTTGGTCTTAACTACGTCAGCTGCTCACCATTCCGCGTTCCTGTTGCCAGACTGGCAGCCGCTCATGCTAAACTGCGTGAAGAAGGTAAAATGGACGAGTAAGTGAAGCTTCAAAGGAAAACCGAAAATAACGGAAGAGCACAGGGTGTTTTACGCCTTGTGCTTTTCTGCTTTATATATACAACTCTATTAATCGTGTTGACAGCATGTGATAAGGGAGAAGAACGCACAAAAATAGGCGTTATCCTTTCCGGAGCGAATCAATTTGACTGTATGGTGATGGATGAGGGTATTGAAGATAACGCTGAAAAATATGGTGCAAAAATAGTCAGAAGTGAAGAAGGCTTTCCGACAATTTTAGAATCAGATATAGCGGCGTTAATTCTAAGCCATTATCATTCCAGAGAACGGGAATTAATTATAAGAGAAACTCATAAAATTGGTATACCTGTAGTATTACTAAATGACCCCCTGCCTCCCGATACCCATGTAGAAGGATATGTCAAATTTGATAATTTTGAAGCCGGTAAAGCTATAGCTGATTTCGTGGTAAAGCGTCTTAATGGAAGCGGCAATGTAATTATATTAGAAGGCCCACGCAACGATAATGTTTCCCGACAGCTTACACTGGGCATATACAGAATACTGGAAAAAAGCGAAGGCATAAGGGTTGTAGCAGATGAATATCACCCTGAATGGGACGAAAGACTTGCAGCCCAGACAACAAGAGAAACGCTGAATAAATACGCCGATAATATCCAGGCAATTATCGCATGCAGTAGTGAACTGTCAATGGGTGCAGTAAAAGCTGTAAAAGAAAGAAGGCTTACAGACCGGATCATCACTGCTGGCATAGGTGCAAAACTAAACGCCTGTATGGCCATAAAAAACGGCAATCACGACGCAGAAGTTGACAGGATGTTATACGAAAGAGGAATTGAGGCCTTAAGCATTGCAATTGCTGTTGCAAAAGATAGCGATTTCGGTTATGATGAAGAACTAGGAGAACAAGACCCAAAAATTAAAGTCAAATTCGGGCCTTTGAGGATTATTACAAAAGAAAATATATCCCTGATGAATAAAACATGGCCCCAGCTTGATTCGGGGAGATGAGCGTTATAATATGCAAAAGGAAATGGCTGCTGATCTTAAGTGTATGAAGGGAGAATGCTATGGGTAAAAGAATATTTAACCTGTTATTGGCTGTGGCGGTGTTTTTATTATGCTCAACTGTTGTAAAGGCTGAAGGAGAATATGTGTTTGTGCGGCAGTGGCCAGAGGAAATAATGGGCCTACGGGAGCCTGCTGGCGTAGCTGTTGATAATTCCGGTAACGTATATGTGGCTGATAGAGATAATCACCGCATACAGAAGTTTGACTCCGAAGGCACATTTAAGATTCAGTGGGGTAATTATGGTTGGGACCCCGGGCAGTTCCGTGGGCCTGCCGGTATATGCGTTGACAGTTCCGGTAACGTATATGTAGCTGATACATGGAATGACCGCATCCAGAAGTTTGACTCCGAAGGCACATTTAAGATTCAGTGGGGTACTGAAGGTTGGGACCCCGGGCAGTTCCGTTG
>WJIO01000193.1 GCA_014730235.1 Candidatus Poribacteria bacterium | reverse complement strand
TGATGTCATTCCTGCTTCAAGCTTTTTTAAAAAAGCTTGAAGCAGGAATGACAAGCTGAGGGAATTTTCAATCATAAATACACTAACCCCGGAAGAACCAAATTTTATAGAGGGGGAAATACTTATGGTGTTTGGTACAACTGCCATTATGTGCGCTCAATCTATAATGCTTTTAAATACGTTTGCTGTAGCCAATTCGGCAAATGATTTTGCACCTGTGGAAATTGTTATTGAGGATAGCATTGGTGTAACTCGGCAGGATGAGATAATTTGCTCAGGAGTGCCTTTTGCTGAGGGTGCTCTTAAGCCTGATGATACTGTGCATGTGGAAACAGAGGACGGTGAATCTTTACCTACTCAAACCAGGATTCTTGGGCAGTGGCCCGATAGCAGCGTTAAATGGCTTCTGGTGCAGTTCCCTGCCAATTGTCCCGCGAATAAACGTAAAAGTTATTATCTCAAGACCGGTGATCTGATATTACCGGAAAAAAGTCTTGTTGTAAAAGAAGAACCTGATTCCATAACCATTGATACCGGCACTATTACGGCCACTGTACCAAAGGATAGGCTGACTGTTCTCGGTGAAGTATCTGTCATAAATTCTGATGGTGAAAATAAAGTGCTTTCTACTGGAACGCCCATGAGGTTTATTCTGGAAGATGGAACTGTGCATGATTCAGCCAATGCAAAGCCGGATATGATTAAGATAGAGGAAAACGGGCCTTTAAGAGCAACTATCCGGGTGGTGGGATGGCTTGAAGGACCAGAACAGAGCAGACTTTATAAGCTAGATACCCGTTTGAGGTTCTATGCAGGTCAATCATACGTTAAAGCTGAATACACGTTTATCTGTCTTGGACAACCGGAACTGCATGAAGTAAAGGAGATTTCCCTGGATCTATCCCCTGGTGTTGGCTATTCTGCTAAATTCACTATGCCGGGTGAAGAAATAAAGACAGTTGAGCTGGATGCAGATGAAAAAGCCCTGGTATCCGTTGATACGGAAATTGTCTGTCAATCAGGTCTGGAAGATAGTCTTGAAACTTCCTATAATCCTCTGGATGGCTGGGGATTGCTTGAAGGTAATAAATCCTCATTGGGTGTGGCTGTAAGAGATTTCTGGCATTTATGCCCTAAATCAATTGAATGTTCTCAGGGTAATTTAAAGCTGGCTTTATGGAGTGCCAGAAGCGGTAGAATCCTGAGATTGGGCAGAACCAGGGCCAAGACCCATCATATTCTATATAGCTTTGGCAACCCCGGAGAAAAAACTCATTTAAATCGAATCCGGGCTTTTCAGAAACCTCTACTGGCCATAACAACGCCTGAATATTTGTGTTCTACTGATGCCCTAAGCACCCTTTCTCCGGCTGGCGCGGCTCAAACTGAAGAATACGATCAGAAGGTTGAAAAAAGCTTTGATAACCTGTATGAGCAGAGGCAGACGCTTCCCCTAGAAAATGGTATACTCCATTACGGCGATTATTATCATGGCGGATACGGCAACAAGCAAACCCGGGGTGATCTGGAATATGACACCGGGCATGCTTGCTTTTTGCTTTATGCGCGCAGTGGAGATCGTAAGTATTATGATTTTGCGGTAGCCTGCAATCAGCATTTTATTGACATTGACGTAAATCAGGAGACCGGTGACCAGCGTTTTCACGGTTACAGGGAACGAGCAGAGACTCATGAAGAAGTTACTACAGGCCTTGAGTGGGGACATGTTTTCACTGACTGTCCGGTTGATGCTTACTATTTCACCGGTGATGAGCGAAGTCTTGAGGCTGTGGAGATGATAGCAGACCGCACCGCCAGTATAGCTGACGGAGAAGGTTTTGATAAGCTGAGAAATATATTTGCAGGTGCAGAGAGGCAGTTAGGATGGCCCCTTTTGGCCCTGTGCAGGGCCTATGAGGTAACGGGTCATCAGAGGTATCTGGACGCATCCCGGAAGATCGTGGATTTTATTAAAGGTTACGCAAAAGACCCGTTAGCAGCATATCGAGAGGGTAAATGGTGGCGTTCATGGATGATGGATGGTTGTAAGGTGTTTATGACTGGCCAGCTTCACGATGGTCTGGCTGCATATTACAGGATCACAAAGGACGAAGAGTTACGGAAAGCAATTGTCACCAGCCTGGACTGGGTTATTGACAATATGTGGAATCCAGAGGTAAACGGCTTTGTATACGAATTTAATGCCATGAATCGGCCTCACCGCATGGATAATAATATAGGCCTGAATATGCTTATAGTGGATGCCTACAGGTTTGGGTATGAGATGACCGGAGATGAACGTTACCTGGCTGTGGCCACCAGGGCTTTCTGGCAGAGAGTGCGGGAAATGCAACCGGTTAGCGACGGCAAGCAGTTTTCCCAGGATGCACGCACATCACCCCATACAGCGGCTTATTTCTATCGTAAAAATATAACCGGTGAAAAACTACCGGCTCCACCGCAGCCAGTCTTGCAGAAAGCTCCTGAATCCATACCGGAACCAAAAGCCGAACTGCTACTGCAAGCGGATTTCGAGGATGATCTGGTCTGTAAAACTCCCCATGGTGATGTAATGGGTCAGATAGTTGGCGATGTGGAATTTGTGGAAGGTAAAGAGGGCAAAGCCGTTGCTGTAGGCAAAGGCGGCTATGTCTGGTTACCTGCGCCTGCTGATATGCTTCGGGCTCCAGGTTCTATGGAAATGTGGGTAAAGCTTCACTTCAAGAAAAACCCCACCAATCCGGGCCAGAGGGCAGTATTCCATGTTGAGGGCGAAACTCCCTTGGTCGAATCTCTAAGCGCATGCACAATTTATTATGACCTGAGAGTGCGTATGAAAGACCATGTAGGGCATCTACACGGTTCAGCCGAAGGCAACATAGAACATTGGGAACCGGAGGAATGGCATCATGTTTTAATCACCTGGGATCACGACAGGGTCAAGCTGTATCTGGACGGAGAAGAGCAGATCCGGGAGGATGAAGGCCAACGCTACGGCGACAGAGTTATTAACTTACCCACTGGACAGCAAACCCGTATAAACCTGGGATGGCGCTTTGGTAACTGGTACTGCGATTGCGATATTGACAGTTTGAGAATTTATGGGAAGAGTGATCGGTGATCAGTTAAGTATTTGATTGTTTAAAACTATAATCTTATCATTCCTGCTTTAGCAGGAATGATAAGATTATAGTTTTCTATTCCCAAGCTTAAAACCAGAAGAACAGGAATTTCAAATTTTTAAATTACGCTTTTGGGTTCATAATATTCAAGATTTTGTGTTCTGGCCGTTTCCTCGTGGGTTACTTTACCACTTACCAGACAAAGGCCTTTTAATAGGGCTTTGTCATCTCTCATGGCCTTTTGCCAGCCTTCGTTGGCGATTTTCATGGCGTAAGGTAAAGCCGCACTTACCAGGGCTGGCGTGGCAGTTTTGGGTACTGCCCCGGGCATGTTCTGGACACAGTAGTGCAGTATACCGTCTACCTCATAAGTAGGATCGGTGTGTGTCTTGACTATGGATGTTTCGATAGCCCCATTTTCTTCGGCGCTTACATCTACTATTAGCGCTCCTTTTTTCATAATTCCGAGCATGTCTCTGGTTATTAGATGGGTTTTGGCATCAGCAGGCCATATAGTGGCGTTTATTACCAAGTCTGTTTCAGCCAGTTGTTTATTTATTACCTCTGGTATGGATTTAACTGCTTTGGCGTTATCTGGCAGGTTTTTATTCAGGTAATCAATCCTATCAGGTTTTATTTCCATTACAAAAACCCGGGCCCCCAGGGAAGCGGCTGTTATGGCAGCATTAAAACCCACAGTTCCGCCACCCAGAACCATCACAGAAGTGGGGTCTGTTCCGGGTACTGAACCTAACAGTATTCCAGGGCCTCCATTAATTATCTGGAGATACTGAGCGCCCATGAAAACGCCTAACCTGCCGGCTATTCTGCTCATGGATTCCAATATAGGGGTTGAACCATCATCCTTACGGACTTTTTCGTAAGCTATACCAATGGCTTTCTTATCAATAAAAGCTCTGGTCATTTCCGGGTCTCGTTCTGGCAGAAGGAAAGCAAATATAATCTGGTTTTCCCTGAGTAAAGGGAACTCCGGGGGTAGCGGTTCCCGGACTTTCATTATCATTTCCGAAAGCTGGTAGATTTCTTTACCGGAGTTTACTATTTCTGCTCCGGCCTTTGTATATTCTTCGTCGGTTATTCCGCTTGCAAATCCTGTATTGGTTTCCACAAGAACCCGGTGACCGTTTCCGGATAATTCTTTAACGCTGTTATATGTAGACGCAACGCGGTTTTCGTTATTCTTAATCTCTTTTGGAATTCCTATGATCATGTTATCCTCCCTTATCAATAATATGTATTTTATACTCAGCAGTATAATATGTGAATTTATCTTTTAAAACAACTAAAAACAGGAAATAATTTTAAAAATGTCGAATAAAGGTAAAATATCAAACTCCGGTAAAGAAGGCAAAATAACCATAAGGGCTATTATATTATCCATGATACTGGTAATACCGAATTCCTTTATCTCTGTTCAGACGCCTACAGCCACGGCCATGTCCCTAGTTTATCCTGTTATATTCAACCTGTTAGTATTGCTGACTATAAACATATTTCTGAAACGTTTTTTACCGAAGCAGGCCTTTACTCAGGCGGAAATGCTGACGGTGTATGTTGTCCTCAGTCTGACAACTATTGTTTCGGGTCTGGACATGGTGCAGGTACTTATACCCCTGCTGGGACATCCCTTTTATTATGCCACTCCAGAAAATGAATGGCAATCCCTTTTCTGGCGATATATCCCCCGATGGCTGACAGTTGATAACCTGAAAGTTCTGGAAGGTTATTATAAAGGAGAAACGACTTTTCATACCATCAATCATATTAAGGCCTGGGCAAAACCCATCATCTGGTGGAGCGCATTTTTCTTTATGCTCATGATGGTTATGCTTTTTTCCAATGTCATCATACGTCGGAAATGGACAGAAGAGGAGAAACTCAGCTATCCTATAATACAATTACCTCTACGAATGACCGAAGGCGGCGGATCTGCCAAATTTTACAAGAATAAGATGCTTTGGATAGGCTTTGGCATTGCGGCAGGTATTGATCTGATCAACGGCTTCCATTATTTTTTCCCGGCCATACCCCTTATACCCACCCGATCAATTGAACTGGGAAGATATTTTACAGAAAAGCCCTGGAGTTCCATGGGTTGGACTCCTATATGCTTTTTCCCCTTTATAATTGGAATTGCTACTTTTATGCCCCTTAACCTTTCGTTTTCGTGCTGGTTTTTTTACCTGCTCTGGAAAGCCCAGATAATTAAAGCCGATGCTTTAGGACTTGGTAAAATCCCTGAATTTCCCTATGTATATTACAAATCTCAGGCTTCCGGTGCTTACATAGCCGTTGGATTTTTTGCCCTTTGGACTTTGCGCCGTCATTTGGTTAATGTATTTAAGATCGCCTTTGGTGTCTCTGGAAATAACAGTGATGAAAAGCTGGATGATTCAAGAGAGCCAATGAGATACCGAACGGCTATTATTGGTATATTGATTTGCATGATAGGTATACTGGCTTTTTGCATTCGGGCCGGTATGTCATTATGGATTTTTCCCATATTCTTCGGCATATATTTTACCATATCCTTATCCATCGCCAGAATAAGGGCGGAACTTGGGCCTCCTGTAAACGAGTTATTTCGTATCGGCCCCGATATGATAATGGTTCAGACAATAGGAACGCGCCCAATTGGTCCCCAGAACCTTTCGGTATTTTCGCTTTTCTGGAGCTTTAACAGGAGCAATCGCTGTAACCCCATGCCGCACCAGATAGAGGGATTAAAATTAGCCGAACAGTCCAAGATGGATAGCAAACGCCTGGTAAAGGTTATGATCGCTGCCACAGCTATAGCCATGCCTGTGGCTATGTGGTGCTATCTTTATGCCCGTTATCATTACGGTGATTTTACATGGAACGCGGGTTACGAAGCCTTCAACAGGCTGCAAAACTGGATATATTATCAACCCGGAGCCGAAAACACGGCCAGGGTGCTTATAGGTGTGGGTTTTGGTGCTGTTATGCTGTTATCCTTTTTGCATACAAGGTTTGTATGGTGGAGTCTTCATCCTGTAGCATACCCCCTTTCCAGCAGTCTCAACTGGAGCATGAGCTGGATGTGGTCAAGCATATTCGTAAGCTGGCTTATTAAGTCCTTAATTCTCAAACACGGCGGGATAAAGACATACAGAAAAACTGTGCCTTTATTTATGGGACTTATCATCGGTGATTACCTGGTAGGCGGGATATGGAATGTGTTAGGTGTATTACTTAAAATCCAGACTTATACCTTCTGGCATTGATATCAAAAACCTCTAAGGGGTAAACTAAGGGAAAATATTATCATTATCAGGTATATTACAAAGGAAAATAACCTTCCCAGAATACCAAAGAACATCAAGCCCATTAAAATCAAAAAACCATATCGTCCAATCTTGGAATATTCCTCAGCATATTTGTCAGGAAGCAAACCCTCAACGACCCTTGAGCCATCCAGAGGAGGAATAGGGATCATATTAAAAACCAAAAGTATAATGTTTATATACATACATATGAAAAATAACAAATAAACAGGTGAAGCAGGAGAAAATAAACCGGATTTCATCAATATAATAAAAATAAGCGACCATGCTATATTGGTGGAAGGCCCGGCCAGTCCAACCCATATCATATCTTTCTTGGGTTTATTCAGCCAGTAGGGATTTACAGGAACAGGCTTTGCCGAACCAAATGCAAATCTTCCCCCTGATGATATTAAGATCATAGCCGGTAGAATTATAGTCCAGAATATATCAATATGAGCAATAGGGTTAAGCGTCAAGCGACCGCTGCGCTTTGCTGTGGAATCTCCTAAGCGGTTGGCCATCCATCCATGTGCGTATTCATGAAAAGTGGCGAAAATTATAAATATGGTGAAGGTAAAAATTGCTTGCGCTATTGTATCCATAAATCACTCCTTGAAAAAATTCTTTTTAACATACTCAAGTGCTTGCTTTCTATCTGATATTATGCCATCCAACTGGGCGGAAAATACCCTGTCGAGTATTTCCGAGTATATAGGCCCTTTTGGATAACCTACCTCAAGTAAATCTCTTCCGGTTAAAATGGGTTTTATGTCTTTTATCTCGTTAATATAGTATAAAGCCGCTTCACGAATATTCTCGAATTTTGCCATAAAATACAACACAAGTTCCGAGGAAATATCCTTAAAAGCATTATAAATTATACTGTTTCTTAGATTACCGTTAAGCTCAGATATATTATGGATTTTGATTTTAGAGGCGATTAAAGCATCTGTATATTTGCTTTGTAAAACCAAATCTTCTGATAGCTCAATAGCTTTATCAAGATGTAGTTGATCCAGTAAAGCAAGAAGATATACAAGAACCAAATCTGTTTCCTGATCCCAGCTTTTAGATAATTCACCTATTTTATCGAATAAACTAATTATATCTCCATATATTTCTATACAGGGATGTATATATTTAAGTAGACCAAGTTCTTCTACTCTCTGAATTGCCGGAAGGGGATTATCCTCCGATAATATTAAAAATAACTCGTTCCTTATCCTCTGTCTGGATATATTTTCCAAATATCCTTTTGAAACAGCCTGCTGTAAGAGTTCCTGTGTATGTTTTTCAATGGAAAAATCATAACGTTTTTCATATCTTACGGCCCGAAACATCCTTGTGGGGTCATCCTGAAAGCTGAGGTCATGTAAAATCCTTATATATCCATATTTTAGGTCTCTCTGACCGTTAAAACAGTCCACCAGTTCACCAAAATCCCCCGTAAGCTTCACTGCCATTGAATTTATGGTAAAATCCCTTCTGTAGAGGTCATCCTTTATACTAGCCGGATTGACAGTTGGAAGAGCGCCAGGATATTCATAAACTTCAGTCCGGGCAGTAGCGAAATCAATCTTAAAGCCATCTGGCAGGATAACAACTGCCGTACCAAATTGGTCATGGGTTTTTATCTTTCCGTTTATCTTCTCTGCTATCTGTCTGGCAAAGTTTATTCCTTCTCCCTCTACGACAATATCAATATCCAGATTTCTTCTGCCTACAAGCAAATCCCTGATGAATCCACCTACGACATATGCGGGAACTCCTGTTTTTTCCCCAGATTTACCTATAGAAATCAAGAGGTTATAAACAAATTCCGGTGTGTTGGATAATATCAGGTTTCTGCAATTCATGTTTAGTAGATTTAACCCCTGGGATGGAATTTCTCATGAACTGATTTTAATCTTTTGCTGTTTACATGGGTGTATATCTGTGTAGTTGATATATCCGCATGACCAAGCATTTCCTGAAGTGATCGAAGGTCTGCACCATGTTCAAGCATGTGAGTGGCAAAGCAGTGCCGAAGAGTGTGAGGGGTAACTTTTTTTTCAATACCTGAAGCTTTTGCTATCTTTTGTATAATTCTTCGTATACCATCCCTGGTAAGTTTTTCACCTTTGTAGTTAAGTAGAAGTTCATCGTCTTTTGGTTTTAAATCCAGACGGCCTGAATCCAGATATTGTTCTACAGACTGTCTGGCCTTGACTCCTATGGGAACAACCCTTTCTTTACCACCTTTACCAAGACAACGTATATAACCGACTTCAGTATTTACGTCGTTTAATCGCAGGTTGATCAATTCAGAAACCCTGAGTCCAGCTGCATATATGATTTCAAGAATAACCCTGTCTCTCAATCCCAGAGATGTGGAAGTATCAGGTTGATCTATAAGCATTTGCACTTCTTCAACACTAAGAACATTCGGTAATTTATTCCAGGATTTT
The DNA here is from genome assembly GCA_014730235.1 of Candidatus Poribacteria bacterium. GTDB lineage: Bacteria > Poribacteria > DTPJ01 > DTPJ01 > WJIO01 > WJIO01. Next base: position 729 of record WJIO01000193.1, on the reverse strand, counting down.
CTGGAATCTATTAAACTGGCAGGATTCTCCGTAATATATTTTTCATTTAGAAGAAATTTATAAAAGGATTTAATTGAATCAGTTTTTCTATCAATTGTACTGGAGGCAAGCCCTTTATTATAAAGATATGACAGGAATTCAGAAATAGTAATTCGATCTGCCTTTGCAACAGAACTAAGACCACTGTTATCTAAAAATTTTACAAATCCCTTTAAATCCCGATTATATGCTTTTATAGTATTATCCGATAAACCCCTCTCTACCCTCAAATAATCGCAAAATTGCTTTATTAATTTGCTGGATTCCTCCTTAAAGGAACGAAGTGTCATATTGATATTCCTCCTTTTGACTGACCACATAAGTTTATCATGGTAAAGCCGATTATGTCAAATAAAATGACTGTATACAAGCATAAAATTTATGTCCGTGAAAACTTTGGCTCTTCCGGTTTGAGTATGGTAATAATTTGAAAATTTTCTCAGCTTGTCATTCCTGTGAAAGCAGGAATCCAGTAGATCCGCATAAAGACTGGATTTCTGATTTCTCAGGAATCACAGCATAAAGAAGTTTCTTATCTTTACCACACTGAACCCGCAAGAGCCAAAAATTTCAACCTACTAAAAACTGAAGATTTCATCTTAAATCTCGATATATAAATTAACCATTCATTTATAATATCATTTTAAAGTAATACACAACAACTTTTGGAAAATGATTAAAGAGATTCGG
>WJIO01000016.1 GCA_014730235.1 Candidatus Poribacteria bacterium | reverse complement strand
GCCTAGTCTCTGCAATTTCCGATAGTTTTACTGACTCCTGAAATGTTTCTCTTACCTTATCACTCACCCAATATGCAATAGGCGAACCAGGTATCTTTTTGAGATCTTCAGAAGAGGCTTCTCTTAACCTATCATTCTTTATTGGGAATTCTATTGGAACATTATCAGGTGATAGGTCACTATAATCAACATAAGAAAAACTACCTTTATATGACGGTAATCTGGCATTAAACCAAATGGTGGCACTTGTCCCAAATGCAATACCCATAACACCATTCGACATATGCACCATATTCCGAGTTGCAGAGAAATTAATTAAGCTTTCTCTCATATTATGATAGGAAGATAGAAACATCCAGCTTTGCATGGTAACAATTGCATTATGGCCTGTATCGGATTTTGCCATTTCAAAACCGCGTTCAATAAACATGGCAAAAAGATCCGACTTTGTATTGGGATATTCCTTATCCGCCAGCTTTTTTAGCTTCAGATTCATTTTTCTTCTGCCCATATATGGCGGATTGGCCACAACTACATCATATTTACATGATAAAAGCTCTGTCTGTCTTACGATATGTCTCATATCCTCAATAATATTGTAAGATAAAAGATCGCCTTTTTTCTCCAGTTCATCAATTTCCTCTTTTATAACAGGCAGATTCTTTTTCAAACTATGCGGAATACGGATTAGAGACCCGAAGGTGTCAGCGTTTTCAAAAAGAAGATACAAAGGCTCAGAGGCGCTAAGGCACAAAGAATTTTCCCCATTCTCTGTCCCTTTGTATCTCTGTGCCTCTGCGCCTAATCTTTTGCCTTTAATAACCACCACATTTGGCTGCACCTTCCGCCCAAATATCTCCCTGTCGTCACTCCGGGCCTTCATCATGAGGGCAAATCCGGCCAACTGGGCAGCCCGGTCGTCTATCTCCAGACCGAACAGGTTCTTCTCCAGGATAAGCCGGGGGATATCCCGCTTCCTGTAACCCCGTTCCAGGTATATCTCCTTCATCAGGTCATAGGCTTCCGCCAGAATATGTCCGGAGCCGCAGGCCGGGTCCATGACTGTCAGCTCTTCCGGATTCAGGGATGACGGCGTTATCCTTTTGAGTTCTTCCATAACTTCCGGCGTCTGCTCCGCCGGTTCGATGTAATACTCCATCTTATCTTTAAGGCTGGAATTGGGATATGTCCTTAGCCACTTTGCGCCCAGGGAGTTCTGAACCAGATATTTGACGATCCAGTTGGGCGTAAAAAGCTGTGTTACCGCGGGAATATCCTCAGATTTATAGGCTTTCTTCGCCGCCATAAGTTCGTCCTTCTTCTCGGAAATATAGAACTGGTAAAGCCAGCCGATGATCTCCACCTCCCGCCAGTCCTCCTCGGGTATGGTCTCCACCATATCCCGGATGACGGAGCCGGTATGAAGCAGGTTATGGGGTAGGAGAAGCTCCGTAGGGTCGTCAACCTTCTCAAACAGGAAAGGCATGGCTGCGCTCATTTCGTTGCACTGGGCTATAAGAAGCCAGGTGTAAAGCTCTTCATCCCTGTCGCCGGCCATCTTAAGCCGGATAACCTGGTCCTTATCCAGACCGGGCATGTTTACAAATTGGGCTTTTTCCACGATCTCAGGGATGCTATGCCCCTGGGGATGGCTTAATACCCGGTAGCCGTGAGACAGGTAGCCGTTTATCTCCATGAAACGGATGGCGGCAAAGCGGTTAAACCATGTATATGCTGTTTCCTCCATGATATAACCGAAACTGTGGTCTTTGATCCGCGTCAGAAGTTCATCCCGCTGGGTATAAACTATTCCGGGGAAGGGCCGCCCGTTAATGAATGCGAAATCGCCCTTGACCTCGCAGGGAAGAACCTTTTTTTCCGTAATACCATAAAGAGCGGCTTTATCTTTTACCGCCTGGATAAACGCTTTTCTTGCTTCGGGAGCGTATTTTTCAATTATCTTTTTATTCATTTGTATACCTTATTCTATCATGATCCTCTTGCCATCCTTTATGGCCTGCTTTAGTTCATTTTCAACTACATTCACAAAGTCGTCCACATCAGCCTCTGTTTCAAGGAAGACCTTTTTATTAAGAGCGGCAGGCTTAACCACCTTCATCTCTTTCACTTTCGTTTCAGCGCCTGGCTTATCCTGACTATCGGCCATGCGCTTTAACTCGCGTTTAAAGGCTTTATTCGCTTCATTTTTAAAATACTGGATATTGGAGATAGAGCCTTCATCCGACGCTTTTTCCTTGAAACCTACCAGCGATTTCTGAGAAGATTTTATTATTTCTTCATCACATTCCAGGGATTCCCCCTTACTCCTGAGTTCCTTTGTCAACGCGCCAATATATTTGGAAAGCTTTTCCCGCTTTTTCTTCAGTAAATCACTGTTAATTTTGTCTACCGTATTTATCAGGTCATCCCCTTCCTTGATAATGGAATAAGGCTCAGGGGCTTCCAGGATTTCATTCATACGGGTCAGCGCTGTCTGCGCATCCGGGTTCTTATCAAGCATGGATTTGTTTATACTAAATCGGGCTTTAGCGTTGCGAAGCTTATCCCATACCTTTATCTGGGTGGAATAGAAATTATTAACTTCATGGTATTCATCCGCAAAATCCAGAAGGTCGTCCCTGTTCTCAGCGATTCGGGATATAAAATCAAAGTTTTCATTTGCGATTAAAATTTTTCTGCATAAAGTAATGCCATCGCTAATTGTGTCTGCTCCCGGATAGAAGCCGGTTTCAGCTAATTTTTCATATCCCTTAAGATCCTCCTCCCATGTCTGAAAGTGATTTCTATAAAATTCCACCAGGGCATCCTCTTTATCAGGCCCCATCTCGCTAAACAGCGACTGACCAAGCTTTCGCACAGATTCTATCTTTTCTGTATCCACCTTTTTGCGCTGTTTAATAGTCAATTTTTTCCAGTTACTTACTTTCCTGACAACAAGTTCGGACAAGTCTTCCTTTTTAACTACTCCATTATTGTTGATAAACTGGATCTCTCCGGCGACAAATAGTTTGACCAGTATTAACAAAGTCTCCCATTCATTCCAGCCATAGGGTCGGGAACCATAGCGATCCCTGATCAGACTATCAACTAGCATCTGCAAGCTACTGGCTGAACAATTGCTTATATAATCCCGCACTTCTGTAATAGCCCTGGGGTTATTCTCCGCTACATTAAGGTTCACCAGGTCCCCGGTAATATCGTCCTTTTTTAGAATAGACTGGATCTCCTTCTGGGGATCAGAGCATGGGTGCTCAATGTATGCCATTTTTTTGTATGTGTTTTCTACAAGATAATCCATAGCACCAGCAAGGGCTTTTTGGGCTTCATCGGTACCGGGATCGAATTTTTGTCCGTTGATATAATATTCCGAATCGGCAAGCATTTCTTTTACAGCTTCCACAATCCTGGTTTTACGCTCTTGATTTTCATCCTTGCGATTTCGCAGTATCTGCTGAACTTCCGGGTTTCCATCGTTCTTCCGGGATATGTATTTATCCGTCTGAAGGTAAATCCTGATCTCTGACGATAGTTTGTCATCTTCAGGAAGATGTATGAGTATAATCCCGTTGTCTTCTGTGCTGTCCAGAGTACATTTGGACTGGTTATATTGATCGTAGTTTTCGCAAAAAGGCGATATTAGCGACACTGACAGACTTTTATCGGTTAATCCGCCTATAGGCTGCGTATCGCACAGGAAATTTACATTAAAGTCCTTGCCCGTCTCTGAGTAGCGATGTTTTTTTAAGCTGTGATATATATCGTCAATGATTATCCTGCCCAGGTGTCGGCTTTCTGTACCGGATTCCAGCTCCACGTTCTTTATTTCCCGGCTTATTTCCTACTCTTCGTTGGTCAGGAAGAAATAGTTTTCACCGCTTCGGGATATGAGGGTTTCTTTTTCGAGACGACTAAGGGATTCCTCTACCTTCTTTCGCAGGACGAATTTATCCGAGTCAATGTGGTCAATACACAGGGTAACCAGGTTATTCACGTTACCCTTAATCTCCTCAATGTATCGGATCATAAACAGCGTCTGGAAGATGTTTATATCAAACTCCTCCAATGATGGAAGCTCTGCCGCCTGTTGAATAGTGCGTCTTACAGCCGTATCCAGAAAACTCTCAATGGACGGATAGAACCAATACAGGGGAACCAGAACGCCTGTATCCTTATCTGCCGCATGGATGCCTGCATGTTGGAAGGCGTCCAGCATGGAACGTTCACCTCGAGATAGATGAAGCCCTGTTGCCCCGGCCCTGCGAACCCCCTCAAATACCCTTTGAAGCAGTTTGAACTGATACGGTATGAAGGGATAATTTTTTACAAAATCAACCTCAGACTGATATGCCTGGAGGGTCATCCCTGTATCCTGGCTAAAAGTAAGCTGGTTTCCAAGGATGTCGGCGTTGGGTTCATATAATCCCACAAGTTCATCAATTACACTATCCTGTTTTTCCAGCAGGCGTTTTTGGATTACCTCGTCGGTATTGGCGCTTGACAGAGAAAGCCGGGTGTTAAAGCGTCCCTGTATCTTTGAAAAATCCTTGTTCTCTGTATTTTTGAGAGATCCAATGGCCTTGTCCATATCCTCCTGAGATGTTACAATCAGCCATGCCCGACCGCCGCATTGGGTTCCCAGGTTCTCTGTGATGGTCTGGAGATTTAGCATCAGTTTGCTGTTGTCCCCGATAAATTGACCAACTTCGTCCACGAAGAAGAAAATGCGATGTTCAGATCCCCTGCTGTCGAGATATTCTTTCACCCACCTGGCGAAGTTTTCAATGGTAAGGGGAAAGTCGTCTTCAGCACTTTGTGCCCAGTGTTGACAGGCTTCCTCGCTCTGTCCCAGGGTTTCCGAAAGGGCTTTCACAATATTATCCTGGGTAAAGTGCCAATGGACGCGGCTTTCTCTCCACTCCTGACCCGTCAGCATACGGAAATTTTCTTCAAAGACTGCTAACTTATTGAGCTGATCAAGATATCTCTCCATGTGCGCTATATGGGGATAGTCAGGGCTGTATCCCTGCAATTCATTGAGAACCTTCAGGAAAACCCTGATAAGCACATCATCACTTTTTGTTTGGTCCGCTTTGCTGTCTATATTAAACAGGATAACATCCGCGTCTTTTGTCACCGCTTTTTGGATGTTACCAAACAGGAACGGATCGGCTATTTTTCCGTCAAGGAACTTTATGGCCTGTTTTTCCTGGCCGTCATATTTCACAATCTGGTTCTTAAAGAGATAGTGCAGAACCTTTATGAGGTGAGATTTACCGGAACCGAAAAATCCGGAAACCCAGACGCCCATTTTTCCTGCCGCATCGGCATCCCGGGGATTTTCCAGGGCTTGCAGGTATACGGAGAAGAAGCGATCCAGATGCTCTGATAGCTCCCTGGTAACGACAAACTCCTCCAGTTCCTGGTAGATGGATTTATCATCCTGCTGGTCGGCTTTAACAACACCGTTGATAGGCCGAGAAATATCCTTGGTAAAAAGCTCCCTGATTTTCATGTATTCCTCCCTTTTATTTTACCAGCCTGAAAGCCCGGTAGTAATTATCGCCGCCCAGTCTGCCAAACAAACGAAGTGACTGACCATCATATCCCCCGGGATAAAAAAGAACCATTGGCACATCACCTGTTAACTGCTGAAGATTATTCAACAGGGAATGGGCCCGTATCCAGGGCCATACGTTACCTACACCATTCATCAGGATAAGATGGCATTGGCTAAAGTCAAACTGCCGGGCGAGAATCGTCTTTACGAATCGCTCCGGTTTTACCGACGCAGAAAGCGCTTTCCAAAGGGCTTCGGATCCCTTTTGCGCTTCCATTTCAAAGGCCTTTTCAAGGAGATTCAGGTCCTCCAGGTATTGGATCATTACCCTGAAAAGTTCCACATGGATGACTTTTATGTGAGGATATTGCTTTTCCAGCCTGTCAATCAGGAAATGCAGATGTTCCCGAACCCGTAATTCATCCTCCGGTGGATAATCAAATATATGGAAAGGAATTTCGTTTCCCAATCCCTTTTTTTGTAGAAAATTGCTGGATGTTATGGTAGGTAATATTTCATTCAGCCGCTCATCTAAAGTTTTATTGATACTCACTTTAGCACACCTTTATACATTTTAGAACGTAATATTCATTGCTCTTTTCCAGGTAACTCAATACTGCCGAATCTATTTCCACCTCCCTTAGTTCCCATGAACGCGTATCCCTGATGTATCCTACTTCCCAGAGTATATTATGGACAACGCGGCGCATTTTTTTTACTGTAGATACGGAGAAGTCAGCCATTGCCGGATCCCGCTGCTTGCATGTCCGAAGGAATTCATCCCACATTCTGGGAGTCAGACGTTCTTCAAGACGACGAAATTGTTCCCTGACCACCAGGTCAAGGTAATCGCCCAGGATTCGGGAATGCTTTATGGCCGCAGCAAAAACGGCATGGGTTGCCAACCGGGAATCACCGTTCCTGACCATTATCCACAGTTCCGGCGTCATCAGTTCCAGGCGCGACCTGATAAGCCGGGATATCTGTCTGGCTGACAATACACTTAGCTTCTGGAGGATGTTTTCCTCCTCAATAGTTTTTTTCCATTCATCCGCCGATACCTTTTTGAGTAAAAGGTCAGCTATTTTTCTGCTTTCAGGAACAAGCAGCGCACCTGATGTTATGTTTGCTTTATATATCGGTTGCATGATGCAAAATCTTTTGTAAAAAACGTTTGTAAACAGATAACAGCACAGCAAAAGGGTAACAGGCATAAATATACCTCTTTCCGGAACGTTCGTAAAGTGTAAAATTATTCACTGTTAAATATCATGATATAAAGCAAAAAGGCAACACGTCGAAGAAAATGTCTTTATAGCTTCCTGGATATAAAAATTTTGTCACATTTTTG
>WJIO01000192.1 GCA_014730235.1 Candidatus Poribacteria bacterium | reverse complement strand
GAGCAGACGCTGTGCTGAGTATTCGCATTCTCGTATGCAATGGTGAATGGGATGATTTATGGGCTACGTACAAAAAGGCTGCATAGTTCCTGAAGGGAACATTATTTTTATGCTTGGACGGGCTTGCTCATCGCGATGTTTTTGTGATTGCCTGTGCGCCCAATGGGACTATCTGGTTTGGTACAGATGGAGGAGTTTCTAGATATGAAGGCGACGAATTCACCAATTTAACCCGGCAGGATGGCCTTCCAGGCAATAGCGTCAGAGATGTCTATCGCGATCCGGATGGTTTTATGTGGTTTGCCACCGAGGATAACGGTATTTCTCGCTATGATGGTGAGAAATTTACCAACTTCGGGACAGGTGATGGTCTGCCGAGTGACATCGTTTACAGCATTCATGGAACGCCAAATGGTGATATATGGATAGGCACAGACAATGGTGCTGCCAGATATACCAATGGTAAGTTCACCAGTTTCTCAAAGGAGGATGGACTGGCTGGAAATGTCGTCTATGCGATACAGGATGATCTTGAGGGTCGTGTATGGTTCGGAATGTGGGATGTCGGTCTTTCCAGATATGATGGCGGAAGCTTTACAGATTTTAGTTCTGCAGAGGGGCTGATAGGCAAGATGATCTATGCTATCTACAGGGATCGAGATGAAGCAATTTGGTTTGGAACGTGGGATGGAGTATCCAGATATAATAATTGGCAGTTTACCAGTATCACGACGAAACATGGACTGCCCCATAACAATGTTACTGCCATTTTCCATGATATTAAGGGAAATATGTGGTTTGGGACTGATGGAGGCGGGGTATCCTGCTTTGATGGCAGTGCATGGACATGGCTGGATACACGGGATGGATTGGCGGGTAAAACTGTATCTTCCATCTATCAGGATTCAGGAGGTTTCCTATGGTTTGGCACAGAGGGTGGCGTTACCTGTTACCACATTAGTGACATAGCCCCAGAAGTTGAAATCGTTTCAGTTACAACAGATAAAATTTATGATGACTTGACAAATCTTCCCGTCTTTAATGTCCAGAACCGCATTACCATTAGCTGCAATTCTATTGACTTTAGTACCATTCCAGAAAAGCGACAATATCGCCATCGTATTCAGAACTCTGAAAAAGGCTGGAGTAAGCCTATAAAAGACGCCCGTTTTGATTATACTTTCTCCAAGGCTGGCACTTTCATTGTTGAGGTGCAGGCGATTAATCGCTATTTGAATTATTCTGAGCCAGCAAGTCTGACGCTAAAGATAGCAACTCCGTGGTATTTAAATTCCCATATCACCATTCCGTTGCTGATCGCTTTTGCTGGCGTGCTCATTTCAGTTGGAATACTCGGACTTCGATATTATAATCAACGCCGTGAATATCAGCGGCTGAGGGGGGTGCATTCAGTGGGGCTGATTCCAACCGAAAGGGCTACTTCGAGCTTGCCGATGGTGGAACACTCTTTCTAGATGAAGTGGGAGACATGACCATGGAATTACAGCCCAAGCTTTTGCGAACGATAGAGGATGGTCATGTTATACCTGTTGGTGGTTCGCATGAGAGGCATGTTGATGTTAGAATAATTGCTGCCACTAACCAAAATCTGGCTGAAAGCATCAGAAAAGGTACATTTAGGGAGGACCTTTACTTCAGACTGACACGCTTCACAGTTGAAGCTCCGCCCTTGCGCGAGAGAAAAGAAGACCTGCCACTGTTGATAGACCACTTCCTCAACATGCTTTCTGTGGAGATGGGAATTCCCCGACCAACTCTCTCTTCAGAAGTCTTAGAGTTAATTATGAATTATCCTTTTCCGGGCAATGTCCGGGAACTGAAGAATATCATAGAGCATGGACTGATTAGAAGCAGTGGTGAGTCGACAATCAGACCGGAGCATCTACACCTTGTTGACCTCAATTCCCAGAACGCTGAACAAGATCCCGCATCAAGCATCGACAAAGATGATGAAGTTGACCTCGAGCATATTGAGGAAATAATGATCCAGCGCGCTCAAAGCGGTTCGCGCGAGCAGGATTCATCCGACTCGACAGACGAAGAGAAAATACTGTCATATATTCGGGAATATGGCAGAATTAGCAACGCTGAATGTCGCGACATTCTCTCCGCAGATAGGCATCGAGCTACCTACCTCTTGCAGAAAATGCGTCGCTATGGTCTTCTGGTTCGCGAAGACGAGCTTCGTTGGGCTAGGTACCGACTGCCATAGAATTCCATGCGGATATTATGTCCACCTTATGAAGATGCTATGAGGGGGCTATGCGGAAACGACAACCCCAGCAGTTCGTTGTGGTTTAAGACACAAAAGCATCGCCGGTCGGCATATAGCAGTATCGAGCATTGTCGCAATTATGTTTGAACTTAATGCCAATTTTTCAGGTGAAATACATCCCGAAGGCGCGGCATAGAGTAAAGCTATTAACTGGCATATGATTTGCAATATATCTATGGTAACAGTTTAGAATCACCTCGGGGTAGACAAACTATTGATGATAGATGTCTTTAAATATTAAGATTAATAGGGTGATCCCGACAATAGGATCAGGAGAAGCCCCAAACTAAGCAAGCGAAGTCAAATTGACTTGGATTTTACAGGTGGTTTTCATGGCTTTGCACATTTTCAGAAAAGAACACTAAGATGCGTTTAAGAATTGCACTCGTCCTGTTTGCGATTGGATTGATGGCTGTCACCTCTGCACAGGCTGGGGTTTTAACCGTAAACGGATGGTATGAAGGTGAGGAAATCTACTATATCGACCAAGGCGTCGAAGAGGGCGTAACAGAAAGAGGGGAAAACCAGATTTATGTCATCGGAGCACCCCGTAAACATCAAGCGCAAGTCGTACTGTTTATCCCGGGTGAATCGGGTTATTCCCCCCCATTGGAATGTCAACGTGGTCCACACCGCTGACGAGGTTACTGTTCAGGACATTATTGATGCTGGACATATATCAGAACATTATGACGAAGAAGGCGTCGTCTTCGATGATGTTGCGGAAATCTTAGCTGCCGAAGAGGCGGGTCTGGTCACAATATTGAAGCCAGGTATCGTTGTCAACTGCCCAATCATTTCCAAGAAGGGAGCTGAGGCGCCGGGAAATAACGAAGCGCCAGAAGATTTTGACATTCTGGAACCGGAAGACAGCTTCTAAATCCCAAATCTGGTGGCAAATTGATGGTATTATATGGTTTGCCACCAGATAAAGCCCAAAGCAAGGATCCTGCAAAATGCCCTCTAACCCATTATTTATAAGTATCTATGTTTATTTTCTAACCAAATCTACATATCTTCCTACCACAAATCCTACCCTAAAACTTGGCATACAAATACTTGCGTCTAAATTCAATTGTATCATGGGTTTTTTGCATATCCCCCAAAAAAGTATATTTCAGAAATTTCTTACATCTTATTTTGATAAAAAGCTAATTTTTCTGAACTTAATATGCTGTTTTGAAATATTACTCCACTATAATGTTAGCAATATTGCTACGTAGATCAACCCTGTGGAAATTAGCAGATCGGAATTGCTCCCACTCGTC
>WJIO01000191.1 GCA_014730235.1 Candidatus Poribacteria bacterium | reverse complement strand
TTGATCCAGAATTGGAGTAACAACCGGATCTTGCTCCATGTAACCTACTGCCTGTTGTCTAAACTTGTTGGCGATAACAATAATAAGGTTTGGTCCTTTTTGATTCATGAACAATTTTCCCTTGAACAAAAATTCGTTTTGATTAAAGTAAAGATGAAAAAACACTTAACTGACATTCAAGTATACTTGAATGTCAGTTAAGGATTGATAGAAATGCTAATCGCTCATCTCTTCCACATCTATAATTTCAACAGGACATACATCAGCGGCTTCCTGTACACAATCTTCCAAATCTTCCGATGCTTCTCCCTCAGCAGGATTGTCTTTAATTCTATACTCACTAATTACCTGACTGAAACCGTCATCAGAATTTTCCTCAAAGAATTCGGAGCAGGTCTCCCAACATTGTCCACAGCTAATACATTCTTCCCTGTCTATAGTTACTTTGAACTTCATAATAATTTCTCCTTTGCTTCAAAAAACTTTTTGTTGTTGTGTAGGACACAACGGTGTCATGTCCTACACAACGCCTCTGTTGGCTTTCTGCATTATCTTCCATATGCTTTTTCATCGTTGATAAATATATAATCTTTATCAGCAGCACCTTTATGACAAGCAATGCAACCCATATCCATCCCCTTCGCTACTTTACCCGCAAGGGCCAATCCCTTGTCATTTTTGCTAATACTCCCATCAGTTTCATATTTTACCCAGAACCAGTTATCATTTTCCGGATCATATCCATCTTCTCTCTGGACCATTAACGCAACAGCGGTCAATTCCTTATTTGAATCGAGATTATCCTTAACAATAGCATGGTAATTTTTTTCATCTGCACTTACCATATTGTAGTAAACTCGTACAAAAGGGCCATGGGATTTGCCTGGAAGTATATCAGACTTGATTAACCAATCCTGATACCCTTTTATAGATTTCCACATTTTTTTGGCAAAATCTACGTCATCTTCGCCGCCAAATAGCATGTTCGCTTTCTCTTCAGATCCTATCGCAGAATTTAGAGTTTTGCCCGAAAAGAAGGGCAGTATGATAAAAATTACAATTAAACAGAAAATTAAAATTCGCTTCATAATTTTCCCCTCCATAAACAACAAAATAGGCAACTTTATATGATAAATCAGATAATCGCAAGAATCATTCCACAATCAAAAGTATAAATTTACAATGAATTCAATAAAAATAGGGATTTGCAGATTTTAGATTGAACCTAATAGATAAATTTAAGATACAGAATTATCTGTTTTCATATGCGTTTTAGTTTTGCTAGAACGTTATTCTGAATCTGACGGACGCGTTCACGACTAAGATTAAAGACATCTGCTATTTGCTGAAGGGTATATTCTTTTCCATCTTTAAGTCCATAGCGCATCCTTATTATTTCTGCATCTCTTTTTCTGAAACCGCTAAGGGCTTTTTCTATATGGCTTTTAAGATCGTTTTGAGTAATTTCATATTCTGGAGACATGGTATCCCCATTCGGAATCAAATCGAACATTTCCGATACATTATTTTCATCTCCAGATAAAATATGGTTAAGGGAAGTGATTTTCTCCATTTTCTGGGCTCGTATAATTTTTCCGATTTTTTTTGTTGAAATTCCGGTTTTATCAGAAAGGTTTTTTATGGATATTTTTTTGCCATTTTTGAGTATTTCTTTTCCTGCCTGTTTTATCTCTTTAATTTCGTGCTGGACATGTGCCGGCAGACGAACAGTTCCTGTAGAATTAACAATGGCGCGCTGTATGCTTTGACGTATCCACCAGACAGCATGGGTGGAAAACTTGTTGCCTCTTCTATGATCGAATTTATCCACCGCTTTTATCAGCCCGATATTACCTTCCTGTATAAAATCCAAAAAATTTAGATCACTGTTTTTGTTAAATCTCTTTGCTACACTGAATACTAATCGCAGATTGGATAAGACGATTTTTTCTCTAATCTTATCAACCTTTTTGTTATCTCCATTCTCTTTTGCTTTGTCAAATTCAGTAAATAGTTGCTTCTCTTCCTGAGCGTTTAATGTGGGGTATCTGGCAAGTTCCTTCATATAAATCTGCATAAAAACATCATTACCAGTTTCGTATACTTTAGAACCTGAACTATCTCCAAATGTATTTATCCCCCTCTTCGATGTCGACGCCGCCGCTGTATTTTCAGATAATTTCAACGATTCCATCTTAACTCCTATCCAGTATGAAGGCTGTTAGGAAGTATAGATAAATTTATCTTTGCCTTCTGTTTTTTATCCTGTGACCACATAACCAACAATAATAGCAATCAAAAGGGCAATTGATGTAATTCCAAGAAAAGCCCAGAGTAAGGTATCTATTTTCTTTTCCTTTACAGGGTATTCTCTTTCCTCCTCATATTGACCTTTTACAATAACCTCTTCCTGTACCTCTGAAACGCGGGTTTGGGGGGTTGCTGCAATCATAAGTAAACCCAAAATCAGTCCAGTTAGTAACACAGGTACCCAGTATATACCCATTATGTTTGGCCCTACAGGAACAATCCATAAACTTGCTGCCCATACACCCAGAAAAATAATAAGAAAGAAAATCCCCACATTTTGCCAGGGCCCTTTTCTGTGGAATATAACGGCAAATATTACAGTAACTAATACTCCAACAATTATGGCGGTTAATATGTGCCAAATGAACATAGCTTCCTCCTGATTAATGTAATTTATCTCAAAGAATAGCCAAGTATAACCATTACAAGAAGTATGCCAATAAGAAGCCACAAGAATATATTTGCTGCATCTTCTATGCTGGATTCTGCTTGTTCTGCATGAATAACATCAATTTCTCTTTGTGGACTTGTAAAGAGTGTTCCTGCCAGGATAATCGCAAATATAAACCCAACTATAACAAAAGGTACCCAGTATACACCGACAATAGATGGGCCTGTGGGGTTGATCCATAATCCCCCGGCCCAGGAGGCAAGTATTATGACTATCAAAAATAGTATTATACCTGATTTCGTCCCTCTTCTGCGGAATCCCAGGGTGAATATGGCGGTAAATAAAAATCCAATGCCAACGGCGAATAGTATTTGCCAAAGGATCATCTTTTTCTCCTTAAGTTTATGATAATGATTAAAGAATATAATTACATAACCGATTAACTTGGGACAACTCACATTTTTAGGGCGTGTTTAACACGCCCTAAAAATGTGATATAAAAGGTAAGTAGATTCAGGTTATCCTATATATTTTTGCTAATATAACTGGTTAAATCCACAACCCGTCGTGCATAGCCCCATTCGTTATCATACCATGCCAGCACCTTCACTGATTTATCTCCCAAAACCATTGTTGATTGCAAATCTACCATCGCTGAATATTCACTGCCAATAACATCGCTGGATACGAGCTCTTCATCACTTACACCCAAAATACCCTTTAATCCTTTGGTTTTTGCCGCTTTGCAAAACGTATCATTAACCTTATCAACACTAACTGTTTGTTCTGTATGAACCACAAAATCAATTATTGAACCGTTAGCCACCGGAACTCTCATGGCCAGACCGTCCAGTTTGCCTTCCAGATGCGGCAGAACTTTGGTTACAGCAATAGCCGCTCCTGTAGTAGTGGGCACAATATTGATTATCGCTGCGCGACCTCTACGCCATTTCTTACTTGCTGTGTCAACAACCGCCTGTGAACTGGTAACGGCGTGTATAGTTGTTAAAAATCCTGTCACTATACCGAATTCCTCGTCCAGAACTTTTGCAACAGGAGCAAGACAATTGGTAGTACATGAAGCATTAGAAACGATCTTGTGTTTATCCGGATCAAATTTTTCCTCGTTTACTCCCATGCAAACTGTAAGTACATCTCCTTTAGCAGGGGCAGTAATAACAACTCTTTCTGCTCCTGCTTCTAGATGTTTGGCTGAGTCTTCTTTATTTGTAAAAATTCCACTTGCTTCTATTGCGATCTCAACTCCCATTTCGTTCCAGGGAAGCTCAGCCGGGTCTTTAATGCTCAGAAATTTAACCTTTTTATTATCCCATAAGAGCTCATCATCAGTATATTTGATGGAAGATTTGGGATCTTTATGCACCGAATCATGTTTTAACAAATATGCCAGATTGTCCAACGGTGCAATGTCATTAAGAGCAACCAATTCCAAATCTTCTGAATCCATTATTTGTCTGAAAATCAATCTTCCAATACGGCCGAAACCGTTAATAGCAACTTTCTTAGCCATAACTATTATCCTTTCATTTATGTTCTGTAAGATATGTCTGGAACCAGTGCCGTGCCAATTGCGCAACCTGCTCCAGTTTTCCCGGTTCTTCAAACAGATGGGTTGCTCCGGGAACTATTTCCATCTTCTTTTCTGATGACAGACGATCTATAGCTTGTTCATTCAGTTTTATAACGTGATAGTCGTTACCGCCTACTATTAAAAGCGTGGGTGCTTTTACCTTATTCAGAAAACCTTCGGCCATATCCGGTCGTCCCCCGCGAGATACAACCGCACTGATAACGTCAGGTAGATTAGCCGCACCTATAAGGGCAGCCGCCGCTCCTGTGCTTGAGCCAAAGTAACCGATTTTAAGCTCCTGAGTAGCTGGTTGATCCATCACCCATTTCGTTGCGCCTATAAGTCTTTCGGACAGCAGATCAATATCAAACCGAATTTCCCGTGTCATAATATCGATGCTTTCTTCATCAGACGTTAAAAGATCAAACAATAAAGTACCTAAATTCCCCTTGCCTAATTCCTCCGCGACAAATCGATTTCGCGGGCTTTTCCGACTGCTTCCACTGCCATGAGCAAAAAGCACAAGACCCTGGGCGCCTTCAGGAATATTCAGACTTCCTTCAAGAGTCACTGAATCAAGAGATATCTGTATTAAATCTGTCTCAACGCTCACTTCTGATTTTTTATCCATAACGGTTTCCTCCTTTAAGCAATACCATTTTCCAAAAGAGAATTCCTGATGTAATTTTTAATTTTAGTAGTCGTTAAAAAATGGATGTAATTTAGTTGTCATTATAAAGGTATTTTCTAAACACATTTTCCATTTTTTAACTATTACTTTTACCAAACCAAAAAAAGCCAAGAATCATGTTATCCAGCATTTGATTTTACCAATTTATCAGCTTCTGCCAGAATAGCTCGCACTTCATCATCGGTTGTCTGGGAAAAATTATCGTACCATGCCCCGATAGCATGAATAGGTTCGGGTGTTGCCGCGCATATAACTTCATCTGCTTCATTTTCAAAACCCTCACATACTTCAGAAGCACCTACTGGAACGGCAACAACAATTTTCGCTGGTTCCATTTGTTGAAGCGCTTTTATTGCCGCCCTCATACTCGCGCCGGTAGCAAGGCCATCATCTATGAGTATGCATATCTTTCCTTTGACATCTAATTCCTGACGATCTCCCCGATATTCTATCTCGCGTCTTTCCAGTTCTTTTTGCTCTTTCTCTGCTACCCTATTTATACCCTCATCAGGTATACTCAGCATCCTGAGTATATCGTCATTTAATACCCGTACTCCACCAGATGCAATGGCCCCCATAGCCAGCTCCTCGCGTCCGGGTACACCCAGTTTGCGAACCAAAAATACATCCAATGGTGCATTAATTTTCTTTGCTACTTCAAAGGCGACGGGTGCGCCCCCTCGGGGTAATGCAAGTATAATCACATTATCTTTGTCACTATAATCAGAAAGCTTGTCAGCCAGCTTTTTACCTGCATCAACTCGATTTTTAAACGTTGCCATTAATAACCCCTCCATACTATAGTAATATTTTCAGCAATATTTTTCACCAGAACAAAAAGCCCAAGTAATATACCTACTAAACCTATATGTAATCGTTAAAAAATTAGGCTCTTCCGGTTCTAGTGTGGTTATAATTGAAAATTCCCTCAGCTTGTCATTTGCTAGTGTCTCTTTAAGCACTGCAGCATCTGGTTTTAGTTAATTTTAGAAATATCAGTATGTTTATTTTTTAACGATGAAATATATAAATTTAATTTTTGAGTTTTGGATATTTCTATGATCTCTTTAGCAAATTTTTGAGATCCCCCCAGTTCCGTGTGTTTAGAACATCATCTTTTTCCAGCCAGCCGCGCCGGGCCTGCCATACACCAAATTTTATATTTTCAAGCTCATCTTTTCGATGGGCATCGGTGGATATGGGGATTTTTAAACCTATTTCCTTTGCCAGCTTGCAGTAAACGTCGTTCAAATCTAATCTCTCCGGATGGGCATTTACCTCTAGAAAACACCCACGTTCCAGAGCGGCTTCCATAAGGCGTTCCATATTCACTTCATATGGACGCCGCTTTCCAATTCGCCGTCCGGTCGGATGGGCTAAAATATTGAAGTTGGGATTGTCCATCGCTTTAATAATCCGTTCTGTCTGCTTTTCCTCTGTTAAATTAAATTTTGAATGTATCGAACATATAGTCAGATCAAGTCTCTCAAGAATATCATCCCCTAAATCCAGAGAGCCGTCCTCCAGAATATCCACCTCTATGGATTTGAGAATCAAGAAATCATTGATCTTGCTATTTAACTCATCTATTTTGTCTATTTGTTCTGCTAATCCATCAGCATCTAATCCATTAGCTACGGCAACTAGTGGAGAATGGTCAGTTATGGCCAAGTATTCATATCCCTTTTCCTTGGCCGCTTCCACCATTTCCCTCAGGCTTGCGTGACCATCACTGGCCTTTGTGTGACATTGCAGATCTCCCCGAATATCCTCCAATGTTACCAGATCAGGTAGTTCTCCTTTTTGAGATGCTTCAACTTCATCCCTGTTTTCACGCAGTTCTGGATCTATATAGGATAGATCGAGAATTTCATAAATTTCTTTTTCTGTTTTTCCTACAATTCTTTCTTTATCCTTAAATACGCCGTATTCGTTGATTTTTAGATCCCTGTCTATGGCCATATTTCGCAGTTTGACATTATGGGATTTTGAACCTGTGAAATAAAGAAGGGCGGCTCCATAGCTTCCCTGAGATACAGCTCTCAAGTCTACCTGAATTCCAGAATTAAGCACAATACTGGAACGAGTTTCACCTTTGGATGCCACTTCATCCACTTCATCATATTCTATAAAATATTCAATTATCCTGTTGTGAGTGTCACCAGTTACGAGAATATCCAGGTCGCCTACAGTTTCCTTTCTGCGCCTGTAGCTTCCGGCCACCTCAACTTGATTCACCCCATCCATATCCTGGAGATAATCTATCAGAGGTATGACATATTCCTCAGCTACGCTGATTTGGATTCGCTTTTCCCCCTCCCCTCCGTGTTTTAATTCCTCCAGAATATTTTCCTCTGTTTTTTGCCCGAAGCCTTCTATTTCACTTATTTTGCCTGATTCTGCCGCCTTTTTCAGTTCATCAAGGCTTGTTATTCCCAATTCTTCATAGAGCTTCCTGGCTCTTTTAGCACCCAAACCGGGGATATCCATGAGTTCATCCAGATTAGCAGGAACATCCTTCTCAATCTCCGTTAATTGTGCAAGACTGCCTGTTTTTACAATTTCCTCAATTTTTCCAGCCAGGTCTTCACCAATTCCGGGCAACTGAGTCAAATCCTCGCTATCCTCTATCATATCCGCCGCTGATTTTGAAAGGCTGGATATGGTACTGGCTGCATTTCGATAGGCCCTTACCCTGAATTGGTTAGCCTCTTTAATTTCCAGGAGATTAGCTAATTTATTAAATATATCTGCAATATCAGTATTATGAATAGGCAATTTCCATCATCCCTCGATTGAATCAGATTATTTATTCATAGGACCTTCACTACCAGATTTAAACAGCGGTTCAAATTCATCAGGTAATTGGGCCAGGATATCATTTATTTCACCTTCAGATATGGCATCCTTAACAACTGAAATTACTGCCCGGGCGTGGTGAACGCTTTCAGCCAAATCCACAGAACTTTTTTCAATTTTGTTGACGCGTTCGAAAAATTCATCCAGATCAAATCTTTCAGTATCTCCGGCATCCCGGAGATATACCCCGATTTCCTGAGGCAGTTCTGATGCAAGATGTTCCGCCTCTTTTTGTGTTATGCGTTGTCCAAGTACCTCCAGTGTAGCGCGTATAGCCTGTACCGCCTCTCCCTGGGAACTCAAGCGACCACGAGTCTGTACCTCTTTTATAAAATCATCGTATTTCATTTTTGTTCTCCAATTCTTTAGTTTTTAAGTGTTTCTATGACTTCCCTATATTTTTCCTCAATATCTATTAAATCTTCTCTTACCATATCTTTTGAACACCCAAGTTTAATCATGTTAGCATGACGCCTAAATATAGATTTTTTATTTGCGCCGACAGTATGCGAGGCGATTTCAGCAATGATTTCCAGCAATCTGATTTGTACCGCTACGGTTTCCTTGCCATATTGCCGTATCTGGTTAAAGGCTGAATCCATCAGTCTATCGAATGTCAAAGGTTTAGTGATAATGCGGAGCTTGCCATTCTCATCATAAATATATAAGGGTGAAGCGTTGTCTCCAGAAAGTTTAGCCAATGTCGCCCCAAGATGATTAATACATCCTATAGCAGTAAAAGGGTCATTGATACCCAGAGATAAAGCCCTTACTGCTACTTCAACAAGTTGGTTAATGCAAAATTCCACATCCTGACTCATGGAACGTTTGTTGCCTATCAAGAACGTTTCATTAATCTATTTCTTAATTTTGTTATCAGAACTGCTTTCCGGTGAGCGGCTTGTTAAGATTTTGTTTCCCTTTATGACAAAACCTCCCAGTTGATATTCAAGTCGAAATATACAGTTATATTCCTGCGCAGCCTTTAGCAAATCTTCATATTCAATGGCCTGAATGTATCCAGTTTTATATATTGATATTGGTTTTGCCTTTTTATCCATATCATCTGGAATATCATCGTCATTTCTCAACCCATTATGAAATCCCGGATTCTCCGCTTCCTGTGATTTTACCTGGTCTATAGAATCCTCTAAATCTTTGCTGACTGTAGAAATAATGTTTTCTGCTTGTATTGATTCCGCTATATGATGTATGAAGAAAATAAGTACCCCCAGGCTTGTTATAGTTAGTAGTAATATAAAGGCAATAGAGGCATGTGGAACGAATACATCCGTCTCTGAACGACGAAGGCTGAAGAGAATTGCAAGACAATATACAAAATTGGATATAAATACACCTAATACAAACTGATTTTTTCTATCACTTATAAAGTTCCTCAACAAACGGGAACCAAATTGCGATGCCGCCAGGGATAAAGCAACTACTGTAATAGAAAAAGTAATACCTGTAACGGTAATCATGGATCCTGCTATGGTGGAAATGAGTAAACGTATTTCCTCAATGCCAATAGCCTGAATCCAATCGGGTTTAGTCCATTTTTCCTGGATAATCCCGTCAATCCTAACTGTTATCACAGAGAATACAATGGCTATTATTACCATTAACATAGGCAAAAACCAGTAGCTTGTATGAAGGCTTTCAATAATGTTGGTGATTTTTATCTGTATCATATATTGGTCATGGTAACAGACATATTTGTATCACCGAACTCAACAGCTTTCTCAAAGGATTCTTTAAGTGCATCAAACACCTCTTCAAATTCACCTTTTACCAGGGTGCTTATCTCACCTTTCTCATACGACAACCCGCATTTATCAAAGATTTCCCACGCTGCTTCGATAGGTGGTGATATTTTGGATTGATGTAAAGGATAAATACTGACTTCAACTGCGATTTTCATAATAACCTTCCTTTTATTAATAAGAGATACTGCGTTCTGATATTAGCTTCTGATAAGAAAATTCAGCATCTAATACCATCAGGCAGAACGATCTTTTTTGTTTTAGTTTCACATTGTCTTCCGATTATCAGAATACCAGAATCAGGTTCAATATAAAAATCACCTTTAGTGATTTCACTTCCGTTTTCTCTGTATGGCTTTAAGCCTACACTTTCTAGTGTTTTCTTTCTCTGTTCATAAGTTCCGTTACATGGATTAATATTAACATCTTTTCCAACCCAGACATTTTCATCCAGAATAACGTGGCTAAGCTTCGAACCTTTGCCTATTTGATTGGCATAATGTCCATTTCTATTGTTTATATCATTGCCAAGTATTATACAGTTTTCTAATAGGCACTGGTCTTCAATTGTAATTTTGCTTCCTAAAACGGAATTTTTTATTATACTCGATTCACGGATAATGTTATCGGAGTTAAGAATTGCATTTTTAATAGGTGAATGATTTTTTTTACCCTTAGTCTTTATTTGTTTTTCCAGATTAATTATTGGAGATTTTCCGTTTATAAACTCCATATTACATTCAAAATAATCCTGTATATTACCAACATCCCGCCAGTATCCATTAAAGATATATGCGTATATATCCCGGCTGTTTTTCTTTATAGCAGGAATTATATCTTTACCAAAATCCACTCCGGGATAATCAAGAAATCTTTTTAACCTTTCCCTAAAGAAAATGTAATTACCCATAGATGCAAGGAAGTTAAAATTAGTATTTTCTATACCCAAATATTCCTTAATTTCTGGAGTAAGCCTGAAGCTTTCGATAATCTCTTTATCCGTTGGTTTTTCAGCAAAGTCAATTATCCGACCAGATCCATCGATCTTTATAAGACCAAATTCACTTACATTTTTTTCCGGGATAAGGCTTGTCATTATGGTAATATCAGCCTCTTTTGCTATGTGATATTTTATTGCGTCAGAGTAATCAATTTTATATATATGGTCACTTCCCAGTATAAGTATAACTTCTGGATTATACCTATCAATCCGGCTGATGCTTTTTCTAACGGAATCAGCCGTACCCTCAAAAGCTAAGCCCTCTTTATCAGGTTCAATTACTTCAATGTTTTTGTTAATACCGTCAAACCCCCATGTTTTACCATCACCTATGTAGTTTTTGAGGGATTCCGATTGAAATTGTGCCGCTACTATTGAATTACGTATTCCTGTATCTGCGATATTTGTCGCAACAAAATCAAATATCCTGTAGCGACCAAGGATATTTACCACAGGTTTACATCTAGTTATGGTAAGAACTTTTAGTCGTTTTCCCCGACCTCCCGCCATTATAAAACCCAGAACACGGTCTCTGCTGATCACCTTTATTCACCCCATTATTATTCATTCGTAATTCCAGATTTCAATTAATTCCTTCCGGCAGAATAAAAATTCTTGCTGAATAACCATGGTAGTATCGGTTGCAGTATTCAGCAAGAATTTTACCTTCCCAGGCAAATTTTTCATCCTTAACTTATAAGGTTAAATAAGTTCCCTATTTTTGTGGAGCAGAAACTTGCTGTAACATGCTTAGGATAGTTTCGCAATCAAGTTCCTGTCTTAATATATCAGCCTGGGATAAAATACCTACGCAACAGCCATCATCATCACTCACGGGGATACGGCGGATTTTATTCTCTGCCATAAGCTGAATTGCTGTTTCCACTGAATCATCAGGTTTGCAGCTTATAGCTGGTGATGACATGCAGCTTTCCACACTAACATCCGAAGGGGATGCGTTATGATGTTTGACCACAGATATGGCAATATCTCTATCTGTAACCATACCGACTAACTGCTTTCCGTCCATACTTGTTACTACTGGAACGTCACCACAGTCAAAATCCCACATAATCCCGATAGGAACACTCACGTTGTCTTTTGGTGTGCAAACTTTTGGGTGTTTTGTCATAATCTCAGAAACTTTCATTTTCGTATCTCCTTTTACATCGCTTATTGATATATAATTTTTCATACTTGAAACCAAACCATCAAAACCTTTTTCAAGATCTTTCAGTGCAACCTCTACGCCGCTTTTAATGTCTTTCCATTCGGCGTCACTGGATGTTTTTAGTTCTTTCAATATTTTTCGCAGTTCTTCTAACTTGGCGTGCAGAGGATCTCGTAATTTTTTATACTGCTGCTGTACATTTTCCTCCATTTTACCAACATCGTCTCCGATTACACGCATCTTCTTGTCCAGTTCATCTAAGCGCGTTTCTACTTTGTTTTGATATTCCGACTTTTTCATATCTGAAATTCCCCCTTGCATGTTTCTTTTAATCCTGTAAATTAGTAGTGAAAATAAAATTTTATTTATTTTATCCACCTCCCAATTCAGCTATCCTTCTTTTTACATCAACAATACTATCCGGGTTCAATGAAATAGAGTCAATACCAGCCTTCACCAGAAATTCTGCAAATTCAGGATAATCACTTGGTGCTTGTCCGCATATACCAACCTTTGTATTTGAATTATGGGAATTTTCAATAAGCTCTTTTATAACCTTCTTAACCGCCTCATTTCTCTCATCAAAAAGCTCCGATAATTCAGCCGAATCCCGGTCAATACCAAGAATAAGCTGTGTTAGGTCATTGCTACCTATAGAAAATCCATCAAATCTACTGGCAAATTCTTCGGCTAATACTATATTCGATGGAATTTCACTCATCATATAAACCTGTAGACCCGAATCATCCCTCTTCAGATTGTTTTCTGACATAACCTCAAAAACCCTATCAGCCTCTTCTATGGTTCGACAGAAGGGTATCATCATAACCACATTATCGAATCCCAATTCTTCCCGGGCCCGTTTTATCGCCTGACATTCAAGGGAAAATCCCTCCCGGTATCGGTCGCTGTAGTATCTCGAAGCACCACGAAAACCAAGCATCGGATTATCCTCTTCCGGCTCAAATTGTTTTCCGCCTATAAGGTTGGCATACTCGTTAGTTTTGAAATCACTCATTCTAACAATAACCGGTTTTGGATATTGAGAAGCTGCGATCTTTGCTATTCCCTGGGATAATTGTTCCACAAAGTATGTTGGTTTATCTTTATATCCCTGAGTTAAGTCCTCAATCTGATTTTTAACTTCCCTATCATCCAGGTCGTCGAATCGTACCAGGGCCATAGGATGAATTTTGATAATATTGTTTATTATAAATTCCATTCGAGCCAGACCTATGCCATCCGTAGGCAGCCGCCACCAGCGAAACGCCCCGTCAGGGCTGGCAATATTCATCATTATTTCTGTTTTAGTTTCGGGCATATCCTGAAGGTTTATATCCGACTCATCGAAATACAGTATTCCCTCGTATATAAATCCCTTATCCCCTTCAGCACAAGATATGGTAATTTCCTGGTCTCCCTTTAAAACTGAGGTGGCGTTACCTGTACCGACTATAGCCGGAATTCCCAATTCCCGGCTGACTATAGCGGCATGGGATGTACGACCACCGTGATCTGTAATTATTCCCGCCGCCTTTTTCATAATAGGAACCCAATCAGGATCGGTCATACCTGTTACCAGTATAGAATCATCCTCAAAGCTTTCTATATTGTCCGCGCTTTTAATTACCTGTACTTTCCCCGCGGCAATGGCCTGTCCGATGGCCAGACCTTCAAGAATTTTTTCACCGTCTTCTTTAAGTTTATATCTTTTCATCTCGCTGGCTTCTTTTTGAGATTGCACCGTTTCCGGTCGGGCTTGTATAATGAACAATTCCCCCGATTCGCCATCTTTTGCCCACTCAATGTCCATAGGTTTGTCATAGTGCTTTTCAATAACATAGGCCCACCTGGCGAATTGAAGTATCTCATCATCTTCCAGGACAAATGAATTTTGTTCACGTCTTGATGTATTTACGTTTTTTACAGTTTGGCTTCCACCCCCTGTATATATCATTTTCTTCTTTTTATCGCCCAGGACTTTATCTACAATAGGTTTAAAATTCTCTTTATCCAGAAGGGGTTTAAAAACCAGGTATTCATCCGGTATAACTGAACCTTGTACTACATTTTCTCCCAGCCCCCAGGCGGCGTTTATAACCACCACATCCCTGAAACCCGTTTCCGTATCTAATGAGAACATCACCCCGGATCCGGCCTTGTCAGAGCGCACCATTTTCTGGACACCCACAGAGAGGGCTACATTCATATGATCAAATCCCTTCTCCTCCCGATAGCTGATGGCCCTGTCAGTAAACAGGGATGCGTAGCATTTCCGACACGCTTCCATTAATTCATCATCCCCTGTAACATTCAGGAAAGTCTCCTGCTGACCAGCAAAGCTGGCTTCAGGCAGGTCTTCTGCAGTTGCACTGCTTCTGACGGCTACATCCACCTCGTCGCTGTCATATTTTTCACAAAGCTGTTTATAGGAATCCAGAATAGCTGAAGCTACCTCATCTGGAAAGTTTCCCCTCCTTATAAGCCTTCGTATAGATTTCCCGGTCTTTTCCAGAGATTGATTTTCTTTTTCCAATTCTTCCAGATGCGAACTGATTTTATCTTTAATATCATTGGCTTCCAGAAAATCCCAGTATGCTTCAGCAACTGTCGCGAACCCACTTGGAACACGAACCCCCTCGTCCTTTAATTCCCTGATCATCTCTCCCAGTGACGCATTTTTACCGCCCACAAGGGGGACATCATCATTGCTCAATTCCTCCAACCAGCGAATGTACTTGCTTTTACTTTCCATATATATCTGTCTCCCTATTACTTTTCATTTAGAAATGCGAATTATAACTTCTCATCAACCTCTATGTTTTTCTCTATATTTTTGACTTCCTTCTTTTCATTCAATATACGATTGCGTATGACAATGGAACTTGTTGTTATTATCAACAGCAATCCAACCAGCAAAAACGGCAGCCAGTGAATTCCGTGAAAAGTGGGACCGAATTTACCTATTGTTAAAACGCTGAAAAAGGCTATTATGGTAATGATAAAAAGAAATATCCAGACAATCGCCGATGCTTTATTCTTGCGTAATCTCCAGGTAAAAATTACAGTACATAAAGCCCCAATAATTATGGCAAATATAAAATGCCATATAGTCATTTTTACTCCTTTATTATCTTCATAATAACTGGTTAATCATGTTTTTTATATGTTCCTTCAATCCTACCTTTCAAGGTGATGATAAAGATAGGTTTTTGCTAAATAAGGTTGTAAAACATTGCTATAAGCAATTCTACCTTTCTTTTCCAAAGAGGGATTTAACCGCTTCTATTGTGATTAAATCAGCTTTTACTGAGTAATAGAGTGTAGACTAAAATGGCCAGTAACCCGAACCCTTGTCTACCTTGAGTTTATTAATAACCCGAAAGGCCCCGCCTTCAAGAGCATTCTCTGTAGCGCTTTGACGTTCAGACCAGGTTGCGACAGTACCTGTAAGCGTTGCAACTCCATCATCAACAGCTACATTAATATCGTCAGAATCAACAAACGGACTCCAGAACATCTCGCTGTTTATATCTTCTACAATTTCCCAATCCTGCTTCCATGTCTGAGTTCTCCAGTCCGTAACAAAGTCAACTTGAATGCTGTTCTGAACATCCACAACTCCTTTTGTCCTGGATGCTATATCCTCCGCCCTGTTTTTTTCAAAGAATGTATCAACCACGCCGTACATATGGATTTTTCCATTGTATGACAAAACAGTTAAATCATAGCGGTCTATATATGGATCCATCAGCAGTGATTCCCGGACATTTTCTGCAATTTCCGAGTCTTTCCATTCATCTTCAGGGCGCACTTTCAGTCGGTTCTTGACCCGCCATACCCCCAGGGTATTTTCAGCATTCTTTTCAGCCGCCTTCTTTGCTTTCAGGTTATCTACTGTACCCATTAATGTAACTGATCCATTACTTGCGTCCACATCTATATTAAAAGACCAGACTCTAGGATCATATACAAAGGAATCTTTAACCGCCTGTTCAACTTTTTCATCAGACAGGTCTGCATATAAATCTTGCCGTATCATTTCGTCACGAGCCCACCATTCAATGTTAAGCTGGCTGGCATCTACGGAATTAACTCCGCTGACCCATGCGTTGCTCTTTGCCTGGTTTTTCTCCTCTGAACTACCTACAGTTCCGCTCAGATTAACTTTGCCGTCAACAACCTCGACTTCAACAAGACCATCATCTACCCTAATATCTGATTCCAGGAGTTTTTCTACATCCTCTTTTATCTCATAATCTGGTCTTTCAAGTTCATAATCGACATAAATATTATTATCAATTTCCTTGATGCCCTTAACACCTTTAGCAACTTGCTCGCATAGGTCTTTTTCAGCGTAAGAGTCAACATTTCCGCTAAGGGTTACCATACCATCATTAACCTTAACTTTTATTTCATATGAATCAGTGGCAGGATCGTTAAACAGAGCATCCTCGACATTTTTGCGTATCTGATTGTCTGACTGTTCAACAGGTTTGACCTCAATCCTGTCAACTACTGATCTAATGCCTTTAATCGATCTGGCGACCTTAACAGCCCGTTCCTTTGACAATATACTATCCACAGAACCTGATAAGGTTACTATTCCATCCGTTATATTGACATCTATTAAGTGTGAAGCTACACCTTCATCTGTTGTTAGCTCAATTTCAAGTGCTGATTTTATGTCTTTATCTTTCAGATCATTTTCCGCCGCAAATGAAATCATATTTGATAATATTAGTAATTGGATTAAAAAAAATACCACAAAAAATTTTGTATTCTTTATAATCTTCTTCATTTTCTTCCTTTCCTAAGATTTCTTAAATATTGATATATAAGGCCTCAAAATGAATTAATAACTCTTCCTACGTTTCACCCCGAATACATTTTGAGGCCTGTATGTATAAATTTAATTGTTACTCTATATTTACTTTAATTTTCTTTTGTTTTGTTTTTTCAGATTTAGGCAAGGTTATACGCAGCACACCATCTTTATACTTAGCTTTTGCCTTTTCTCCTTCTATACCTGCCGGTAGGGATATAGACCTCTGAAAGCAGCCATAGCATCTCTCGGCGCGATGGTATTCATCTTCCCTGGTCTCTTCTTCCTCTTTCTTTTCGCCTTTAATAGTTAATACGTCTCTGGTAAAAGTAATCTCCAGGTCTTCCTGATCTACACCGGGAATTTCCGCTGTAACAATTACTTCTTCGTCTTTTTCTGATACATCGACACTGGGAAACCAATCTTCTTCAACTACTCTGTCTCCTCCAAATATTTCTTTTACCGGCCTTGGCCAATATCCTCGACTAAAATCGTCAAACATCCGATTCCTCTCATCCCGGGGTCTTGGCAAACCAAAACCTTTAATGTTTCTTCTTCTCATAGACATAATTTGCACTCCTTTTGTAAATAAAATTAATTTGACTTTTCATACTAATGTAGGTTGAGTCATATTTACAAAGCATGATTGCCCGTATATAATAAGCTCCCTTTAGCAGTGAATTGCTGAATAATAAGCAAGGCAGATCCAACAATATTTCTGTCCGCTAAATATGATAAAGTCAACTTAAAGTATAAACTGAATTATTTTAACCAACTAATAAGTTTGTCTTATTAAAGCGCAACAAATATGCCAATTTCGTAGTGTCAAAAAGATGTGATTCTGTTTTATAATATTTCCAAAAACTATTTTGCATTATATCTTGTTCCTGGGGGGCGCGCTGAAACTCTTGCTGAGTCTATTTTGGAAAATGATATTAGATAGGTATAGAAAAGGAAAGAGTTGATAGTTTGATTTGCGGTAATAAAAAATTTTTCAGTGGGGTATCTGAAGAGAGATATTAAGGCTTGTTTATATGATCGTTAAAAATAAATGTAGAGGTAGGATAAAAAACGTTGACGGTTAGGAAACAACAACGTTGTTTAAATACCGACATAATATTATTCAAGGTAAGGTTAGGCAATCTCAAAAAGAGGTTCATGCCTGTATATAGTCCAAAGCGTCTTTATGTTTAACGTACCTAAATGTATGATAAATCAAATCCTATAGAACCTATTCTGCTTCCACTAGGAACCATAGGGTACAAATTTTTAGACCACAGGACACCCTTTTTGGGAGCGATTATAATCTCTATTGATTTACCAAAAACATCGCATATGTCAGCTACAGGTTGCCTGTATTCCAGGAGATCGTAGAGCTTTGCCCTGAATTTTATAAATCCACCCCGGTTGTTGCGGATTTCATGAAAATGTCTAACTACAATCTGTTTTTCAGGTATTTCAGGTTCACCATCAATAAAACCATAATATTTCAGCACATTTTCAACACCGGTTATTCCTTTCTGGATGCTGTTCTGGTCCCATCCATGACATCCTCCCAGTTCTGGATCAATGGTAGGTATTCCCTCATCAGGAGCAGCTTGAGCCAGTTGTCCTTTTGGCCCTTTTTCGTCCAGTATATAGCCGATGCCAAAGACCCTGGCCAGCTCCATACACTTTTTGTGGAGACGATGCCGCCTGCTGACTCGTACATTCAGGGAATCTACCATAGGAGTCACGCCTCCCTGGTGTAGATC
>WJIO01000190.1 GCA_014730235.1 Candidatus Poribacteria bacterium | reverse complement strand
GCTCCATACAGGCCATTCCTGATAAGCCAGAAGGGCATGATGCAAGATCACTATCCCCTGTTCTGTTTCGCCAAGATGTTCCATAGCTGTTTTGGGTTTGCCCGAATACCAGGGTAGATCTTCATCAGTAGGACCTTGAGACATCATAATGTAGAATAACACAACGTCATAACTGTCCCGCACATCCTCCGGGGATGATGAGAAGTCATCTATATGTTGAATATACGGGTCTATTCCTTCAAGACCGCGAAATAATTTATGAAAACCCGGTACGTTATAGCTGTGTCCACCTGTAACCACTGCGACCTTTATGCTCATTATTTACTTCCTTTCATAATTTAAAATTGTAGCTTATGCCGCCGGAAAAAGTATCCATATTTAATAAAGTTAAAAGAAAATCAAGCTTTTTAAAGAGGGATATTCTAATTCCTGAATTAATTTTTTTGCTGTCGTATTCACACATGACTGTAATGTAAGATTTTGGCGATATTGATATTCCACCAAACCCTCCCAGAAAGTCATAGTAATCTGCATTTATCCAGTCAACGCTGTAGCCAAGACTTGCTGATGCCGGAATATTGAGAAAATTCATATTTTTAGATAAAACCAGATAAGCGGCGTTAAAATACCGCGCATCACCCAGAGGGTCATGAACACCGACCAGAACCGATGGAAAATATTCCCCTTCGGTAAAAAGCCTTAACCTGAAGTTAACGGTTCTGCCGCCTAGTCCAAGTCGTCTTACCGGCTTGGTTGTGGTCCATCTGGTTAATCGGGCATCAATTTCCAGAAACGGCAGATAACCTACAACTACATATCCTATAAGATAGTTATGATTATCTTTATCAGAGCCCTGAGTGTATTTTTTATCTATCCAGTTTAACCCAGTCAAAATCTGTTTATCCCTTGGTATATCTGCTGTAGGTACGGTTATAAGCCCTGTTGTCCCATACAATGTTTGGGCTTTAGCATTGCTTATAAATACAAGCAAAATTATACTTAAAAATGTTAAAGGAATATTTCTTAACATTTTCCTTATAATTTATTTCCTGTTCAGATAAAATTCCGGATCGATCATCTGTTCTGAAGTAACTCCGGCTTCTTTCAAAACGTATTTACTCCAACCAAGATTACCGATGCCGCCTATACCATGAGCATCGCTGCCGATGCTGAATTTAACCCCTTTTTGGGCAAATATACGAACTGTTTGTATATACTGTTGTGTCAATTCTTTTGGATGTAACTGGGGATGCCACCACCAGATGTTGTTCATAACCTCAAAGGCTGTATCATATTCCACAAAAGCCCCGGCTATTTTTTCCACACAGTCTACAGGAATATCACCGGGTTCCAAAACCATCTTGGAATGACGGCCCAGGTTAAACGGATGGGCCATTACGTCAACCATTTCATTTCGGCAAAGACCGATAAAACTTTCAACCAGCGCTTCATAAACCTGATCTCTGGATATTGCAGAAACATCCTCCGGGAAACCAAGGCTTTCCCATCCCATATCACACAACACTATATCAAGTTTAGAAGCTGTTTTTTCATCCAGGGAAATTTTGCCTGTTTTATCCAGTAGTTGAGTTTCAGCACCTTTTAATATTTTGACTTTATAGCCTTTTGGTGGTTCATGTTCCAGTTCTTCCAAAGCCCTATCAAGCCAGCTATTCCATTTATTACTGTAAAGCCAGAGGTGATCTGTAAGGGCTATGTAATCTAATCCCACAGCCTCTGCGGCATGTATGTTATCATGAAGAGAACCTTTTCCGTCGGAGTATATCGAATGAGTATGAAGATCATAATTTACCATTATTCTTATCCTGTAATAAATCTGGTTCTTCAAATAAAGATATCGGGATTATTCTCATTCAGATCTTACCATGAGTATAGGGTGTAGTCAATGAATTTCAGCAAATACCATTTATACTGATATTTCTAAAATTAACTAAAACTAGATGTTGCAGTGCTTAAAGAGACACTAGCAAATAAAAATGCTATCAGGCTGTCATTCCTGCGAAACTCTTATTCCTTTTTGCTCAAGCTTTTTCAAAAAGCTTGAAGCAGGAATCCAGTAGATCTGCATAAAGGCTGGGTTCCTGCTTCCGCAGGAATGACAAGCTGGGAGAATTTTCAACTATAAACACACTAAATCCGGAAGAACCAAACTTTATAAATGGTGTAATCACAATTTATTTGACATTAGACCTCTGTAAATGTTATATTCAATTGAGGAGAGCAAAAATGAAATATGTATTGGGAATTGATGGTGGTGGGACTAAAACCCTGGCATTTTTGGCTGATATGCAGGGGATAGTTTTAGGAAAGGGTACAGCCGGATCTTCCAACTATCAGACCGTAGGTATTTCATCTGCGCTGGAATCTATTAGAGAATCAGTGAATATTGCCTTTGAAGATTCAGCTATAAAACCTGGAACCGCTACTGCGGCATGTATTGGTCTGGCTGGCGCAGGCAGGGATGAGGATAGGGAAATTTTAAGACCAGAGATAGAAAAATTAATATTGGCCAACAGAGTAATCCTTACTCATGATGCCGCAATTGCTCTGGCCGGAGCTACGGTAGGGAAACCAGGTGTTGTTGTTATCGCAGGTACAGGAGCCATGGCCTTTGGTATTAATAAAACCGGACATGAAGCCCGGGCTAACGGATGGGGTAATATTCTGGGCGATGAAGGAAGTGCGTATTACATAGGACGAAAAGCCCTGATTTCCGCATGCAGAGCATATGACGGCCGGGGTAGGGATACTGGGCTGATAAAAGCGTTAATTGGCTACATGAAATTAAATCATTTTACAGATATAGTCAAGAAAATTTACAGAAACGGTTATTCCACTAAAGAAGTTGCGGATATGGCAGTAATGGTCGGTGATCTGGCGAAAGAAGGTGATAAAGTCTCTCTGGAAATATTAAGGGATGCAGGCAGAGAATTGGCAACAGCGGCTGTAGCAGTGATAGAAAAACTGGGTATGAAGTACTATAATTTTCCTGTAGCTATGTCTGGTAGTGTATTTAATGCAGGAGAAGCATTGACTGAAACATTCAGTAAAACTGTAAAAAACTTTGCCGCAGATGTTGAAATAATTGATTCCGCCTTTAAGCCCGCAATGGGAGCCGTATTTATGGCTTTGCTCTCTCAAAATGTTGATATATGTAAGTTCAGAAAAAACGAAAAAAGGAGTAGAATGAAATGAAAGTCGCAAGATTTTGTTTAGTTTTAGCGTTTGTATTTAACATTACCTTGATAATCACAGGTAATATATCTGCTGAATTGGATAAAGCAACCCTTGCCGGAGCCTGGTTATTTGATGAAAATGACGGCGATATAGCTAAAGATTCTTCCGGCAATGGTAATAACGGAACTCTAACAAAAAATCCAAAATGGGTTGAGGGAAAATTCGGTAGCGCTCTGGAATTTGACGGCACAAATGGTGTTGAAATAGCAAATCCGGAAAATTTTGAATTTCTGGACTGGACTTATGTCCTCTGGTTTAGAGCGGCAGCCGGTGGAGACTATCCCAACCTGATAGGAAGACAATTTGGCAATAATCATGGCTGGACAATTCATCTTGATCCAGCAGGTATGACTTTCAGAATCAGGATTGATACCGATGGCAGTATCAATCAGGTCAAAACTGTGCCAAAAGCCGTCAGGGACGAAGAATGGCATCACGGGGCCATAACTCATAATGATGGAGACAAAACCCTTGAGATGTATATAGACGGTGTAAAAGGTGATGCTACCTATTCAGGGGATTATAAAAACTCCGGGGGATTCCTGAAAATTGCATCTCCGGCTGTAGGTGCAGTTAATCTCAACGGTGGTGCAATTGATGAAGTTGGTATATTCAATACATTGCTGGAAGAAGAGGATATATTAAATATTATGGAAAATGGCCTTGATGGTGCAATGGGTATACTGCCTGTATCCCCTGCGGGAAGATTGACGGATACATGGGGCCGCATAAAGCGGGATAATTAGTTTAGCTTTGCTAATTTATGCTTTTTGTCAATTTGTAATTGACAACACAGGAATTTTATATTATAATATACTTAACAAATGTTAAGTTGGGGTTGAGAGAAATACTATTTTTAAGGTTAAAATAAGGAGATAGAAATGTCTGCAATAACCTGGTTTGAAATTCCTGTAGTTGATATGGAAAGAGCAAAGAAGTTTTACAGCGAAGTATTAGATATTGAGTTTATCCCTTATGATACTGGTGAGCAACCCATGTCAATGGTTATGTTTCCTGATAGAGGCGGCGTTGGCGGAGCCCTGGTTCAGAATGAACAGGGATATGTTCCCAGCCAGGAGGGTAGTATTGTTTACCTATTTGTGGAAGATGATCTGAATATTCCTCTGGGTAGGGTGGAAAAAGCCGGCGGTAAGGTGCTTATGCCTAAAATGGATACAGGAGGGCATGGTTTTGCCGCCTGGATGCTGGACTCTGAAGGTAACAGGGTCGGGTTACACTCCATGAAATAACATCATAATGGTGGGCTCAGCCCATCATTATTCATTTTTAATGTATATTGAAAAAAATCCCTGGGCTATATTATTTCTTCTCTTAATTACAACCCTTGGTTTATTTATCAATGGCTATAGATATGGTGTTGCGGATCAGGCCATGTATATACCCATGATAGACCGGATAATTAATCCCTACCTTTTCCCCGGTGACTATCTGTTTGAAGAAGCTTCTGAAGGTTATAACCTCTGGATTCCCGCTGTTGCTTTTCTTTCCCGGTTTATCCCTAAAGAATGGTTGTTTTTTACTGGCTACATAATTACCAGAATTCTGCTGTTCTGGTCTATATATCACATATCCATGAACCTCTTTGAAAGCCGGGGAGCGGCTTTTGTGGGGATATTATTCCTGCTTGTTCGGAAACCGGTAGGTGGGACGGCAACCTCGACCCAGGAGGTGTTTTTTACCCTTCGCAGTAATGCGATTCCCATTGCTTTGGCTTTTTTGATACCCTATTTTCGAGGAAGATTCATATTATCCGCTATACTATGTGGTATTACCTTTGTTATCCACCCGATTACTGCTGTGCCTGTTGTTATATTGCTGGTGTTAAGGCTTATATATGATGGATTTCGGAGAAATCGGTGGTTATCGTTAAAAGCCTTTGGTGTTTTTGTCCTTTGTGTCCTTCCCCTTTTTATTCAGGTTTTCTTTATAAGCAAGACGAATTCATCGGATCTTAGTTTTTTCTCTAAATCTGATCTCCAATGGATGGAAATTATCCGACAGCGGGATAGCTATATTTTTATTTCGAGCTGGAATAAAAATGTCTTTACATTCCTTGCATTTTACTCCATATTGTTTCTAATCATAACGTTTATTCAAAGTTTAAGTCAGAAAAAAGATATTAAGATTTCAAGTTTATGGTCATATTTGATTATACTGGTCTGCGGGGTATTGTTTTTAATTGCATATATTTTTGTCCAGGTGTATCCATTACCTCTGGTTGTGCAGTTGCAGTTGGCCCGGAGCTTTTTTCTTATAATCAATATGTCCATGATATACGCAGCATGGATGCTCTGGGAAGAATCGCAGAAGTCTTTTAGCTCTATATATATGGCGATTAGTATAATCGTGCCTATATGTATAGCCGCCATGTTTATAAGCCATTCCATAAACCAGTTAATCCTGGCTGGCGTTACCATGATCTTCTGGTGGATATGTTTCCATATAAAGAAGCTTAACTACCTGATAAGAATAGCATTTGGGTTAACATGGTGTTTTATTGTGTTATATTTTCGGGAGTTCTTTATAAATGCCTTAGATCTTCCTTTGCTTCG
>WJIO01000189.1 GCA_014730235.1 Candidatus Poribacteria bacterium | reverse complement strand
GTTCTATGATAGAGGGGAGTCTAAGGGAATAGAGCGTATTAATATCTCAAGAACAAACACACATAATCTGTTTGATCGCCCCTATACAGGCCAAATACCATCGGAACAATGGGAATTACTAAAAAAGGCTATTCAGGATCGTAAACCAAAAAATATTGGTATAAACATAGGTTCAATAGAATGGGCGGCAGGAGGTTTGACATATAACCTTTATAACCAGCTTATAGATATACTACCGAAAAGATACCAGAAACGCCTGGTATCGGCTGAAAAAGCTGCCACAAGATGGCTGGCCACACTTACTAACGAGGAAGTTCTGCTTTTTGACCATATTGTGAATGTGGCCCATCATGTTCTCGCTGAATGTTACAGCCGCAAAGCAATTGTGCCGGGAGTTACAACAAAGAAAGATCTGGAATGGTATTACTGGCAAAGGATAGCTGAATTAGGTTTGGACGTGTCCTTCAGGCCGTATTTCGGAATAATTCGTAGTAACAAAATGCGAGAGATATATGGCCCTGACGATCAGGTTATTCGTCCCGGTGATTTTATTCGCTCAGATGTTGGTATTACTTACATGCGCCTTAACACAGATCATCAAGAGTGGGCGTATGTATTACAGGAAGATGAAACTGAAGTACCGGAAGGTATGAAAAGGCTTATGTCAGAAGCAAATAGGCTACAGGATATTTTCATGAGCGAATTCCAGCTTGGCCTTACCGGAAATCAAATGCTTAACAATATATTGACCAGGGCCAGAGAAGAGGGTGTACCAAATCCCAGGGTTTATTCCCATTCACTTGGCTATTTTCTCCACGAACCCGGGCCATTGATAGGATTACCTTGGGAGCAGGAAAACTGCGAAGGTCGAGGCGACGTGGAACTCCATTATAATAACGCTTTTACTATGGAGTTATCCGTCACCGATAATGTAGAAGAATGGAATAACCAGCAGGTGCGCATGGCTATGGAGGAAGATGTTGTATTTACAGAAAGCGGATGCAGGCCTGTAGATGGACGGCAGACGGAGTTTTACCTGATATAATGGAAAAACTGGATTTAATGGTCTCTGACGAAATCAAAAACGGACTGGATACAAATATACTGGGCAATAGAATATACTGCTATTCCAAAACCAGTTCCACCAATGATATTGCTACGAAATTGGCTCAGGATGGTGCATCTGAGGGCACAATAGTTGTGGCTGAAAACCAGACTAAAGGACGAGGTAGAAGAGAACGCCGGTGGATCGCACCAATGGGAACCAGTATACTTATGTCTATTATCCTGAGACCCCAAATTAATATTACTGAAGCCAGTATATTAACCCTCATGGCAGCCAGCGCTGTAGCTGTTAGTATTAAATATGTAACAGGTATAACAGCAAAGATAAAGTGGCCCAATGATTTGGTAATTGATAAAAAGAAAGTTTCAGGAATTCTTACTGAAGCCAGAACTCAGGGGAAGAAAATAAGCTATGTGGTTCTTGGTATAGGTGTTACTGTGAATATACCTGAAAATAGATTTCCCGATGAGATAAGGGATTTTGCTACTTCATTAAGCATGGAAAAGGGAGAAACTGTCTCAAGAATAATTCTGCTCCAGGAAATCCTGAGACAGCTTGAGCGGCGTTATTTAAGCCTTATGAATCGAGAAAATTATGAATTGATGCAGGAGTGGAAAAATCTTTCATCCACTATAGGAAGTCGGGTTAAGGTTGTTTTACCAAAGCGGATATTTCATGGTTTAGCTGTGGATTTTGATCAGACCGGGGCTTTGCTTGTGAGGTTGGATGAAAATCAGGTAAAGCGTTTTACCGCGGAGAGGGTTATGCATCTTTATCATATTTGACATTTTTTGTTTTGATATTATTCCTTATTTTCCGGGCGTTTTGCAGGATTTCATATATGGCATCTAAGTCACCAGAATCCAGGTTTTTTCGTATACTGGCAAGTTCTTTTTCTATTTTTTCCAGCATTTGTGATACCATGACTGAGTTTTGCTGGAGTATACCCGCCCATATTTCCGGTGAACCGGCGGCGATTCTTGTGGTGTCAGCAAATCCTGTAGCGGCAAAGTCAATGGCTTTTCCCTTTGAGTTTTCTATTGCTGAAACAACCCTTGTCAACGCACAGGCTGTTACATGGGGTAGATGACTGGCTGCAGCGATCAGGAAATCATGTTCTTCTGGTGACATAATTTCGGTCTGTGCCCCCAGCATTTTCCACATCTCTATGACGGTATCCATATTTGGGGGGGGAGTTGAATCGGTTGGTGTAATTATACAGCGGGAATTATGAAATAAATCAGTACAGGAAGCCGTAACTCCAGATTTATGAGAACCGGCCATGGGATGAGCGCCTATAAAGCGACCTGCATTTAATATTGATGATTTTACCTCAGATACTATAAAGGCCTTTGTACTTCCTGCATCAGTAATTATACATTCATCAGGTGTGTATTCTGCCGCTTTGATTACCATTGATGGGATTATATCTACAGGAGTGCTGACCAGAACCATATCTGCATTTCTTAAAGCTTCGTTAAAATCAAGGGTTGCAGAATCTACAGCGCCCATTTCAATAGCGTTATTCAGGGAACTCCATCTCCTGCCTAATCCTGTTATCTTTCCCGCATAACCAGCTTTTTTCAGACCAAGACCAACAGAACCCCCTATCAATCCAACACCGATGATAACAAAATTATCTATACTTTTAAATATACCCATCCATTTTCCTGTTGACAACTATATCAAACTATAGAACTTTGAATAAAAATTGTGGTTATAATTGAAAATTCTCTCAGCTTGTCATTCCTGTATTTGCAGGAATGACATAGAACTATATTTTTTGAGCATTTTTATCTGCTTCTTCATGCTAAATTCTTATAAACATTGGTTTTAGAGATTTTTTAGAATTCTCAGAAAAACTATTGTGTTTGCTCCTCTTGTGCCTTTGGAGCATCTTTAGCACATCGGAATCCGAATTTATCCTCAGGGGCGGAGGCGGAGAAAAACCTTTCAGACACACGCAGATCAGGTGGAAAACTTGACCATCCTCCACCTCTTAGTATTCTACCTTTGCCGCTATCAGGGCCTTTTGGATTTTGTCTGGGTGAATTAGCATAATATGT
Organism: Candidatus Poribacteria bacterium; assembly: GCA_014730235.1. Classification (GTDB taxonomy): domain Bacteria; phylum Poribacteria; class DTPJ01; order DTPJ01; family WJIO01; genus WJIO01. The sequence continues at coordinate 9,301 of WJIO01000189.1, read as the reverse complement.
CGGGCTGTACCAATCAGAACACCATTCCCAGACGTTACCGGCAACATGGTATAATCCGTATCCATTAGGTTCAAAGCTTCCTATCGGTGCAGTATAAGACCATGTATCTTTACTTCCTGTTCCCTGATAATTGGCCTTATCATGGTTTATTCCATATCCCCATGGATATTTTTCCCGAACTAAACCGCCGCGAGCCGCTTTTTCCCATTCGGCTTCTGTTGGAAGTCGCTTTCCTGCCCATTCAGCATAGGCCTTTGCATCTTCCCATGTAACACCCACTACAGGATATCCCGGAAGGTTGAATTTAGCATCATCCCAGAATTTGGGTTTTCTATGACCCGTATCGTCAATGAATTTCTTATACAGCTTATTACTTACTTCATATACATCAATATAGTAGGTATCCAAATATACTGTATGCACAGGTTTTTCATCAGGATCGCCGTTATTACTACCCATTTGAAAACTGCCGGCTGGAATCTCAACCATAGGCACTCCATCTTCACCCATTATATATTTATGCTTTTGAGTTCGATGGGCAGCTTCAGGGGCTTTGTTCGCTTGATTATCTTCTTTTTCACAGGCGGTCAAACACATAGAAATTATGCCAAAAATTGCCAAACATATCAACCATTTATTCCTATACATATCTTTGCCTTTTCTCTCCTTTCTAACGTGTCTCAGTATGAGTAATTTTCTCACCAGCCAGATGGAATAACTCATAGAGAACGTATTCTGTGTCGAGAATATCCATCATTCTCATCCAGGCATAAATGTTTTTTCCATTCTTGGGTTCCGATACCTTGTGTTCAACATAAACGATTCCATCACCATAACTTTTACCATTATCGTCTAATAATGTAGCTAATGGAATGTAAATGTCGCCTTCCTGGGTGTTTGATATGGAACTCGGTCTCCAGCGGAGATCACCTGATTCAGGGAAAGGAACCGAAGAAGGCAAACTGGTTAAAATATCTGTATTTATTTTAAATGTCAGGTTTACATCGTCTGGTGGGTTTTCCCATCCACCCTCTATAGTAAAACCAAACCTTTTGGCAGATCCTGATGCTACACCATCCTGATTATAAAAGAAGGGAAAAGGCAGAGATGCAAGGGCCATTAACATACCTCCCTGTTTTTGATACCTGATAATTGCTTTATCAATATCACCTTTATCCCGAAGAGTTTGGGTATATCTCTCTCCAGAGGCATATACTAAAATAGGATATTTTTCAGCATTAAAATTTTCAGAATCAAGCAGGTCTTCCCACTTAAGTTCTTTCAGATTAAAATCCATATTGGCAAGCCAGAAAACAGCTTCACTGCTGAAGTCCGGTAATATGGCTATTGTTTTACCTTCATATAGATTTTTAAGAGATTCTATTTTGTCAGGTGACAATTGGTATTTTGTTTCCGGAATTACAACCTGGCTGTACTGGGTTTCTTTAAATTCAGAAGCGTATTCACCTGTTATTTTGAGATATTTATCGCCATGTTCCCAACTGGGTTCTATCTCTGAACCTTCGTGCCATTCATTCCAGGATGTAATCAATATCCAATCGGGGTCAGTGGCAATAGCTTCTTCCCATAAAATGCTGTAGGTTTTACCATCCATGCGCTCTGCTTTAATTCCTGGCATCCTGATTTTTGTATCATCATATCCTGGGATTATAGTAATACATGATATTCTGGCATTTTTCTTGGCAATTTTAACAGCGTTATTAAAAGACTGCTCGCTAAGTTTTCGTAATTCATCAGGGGTCTTTTTCTGCACCCATGAACATATGTTGTATGTATGAATTCCATCAAACATCCGGGCATAGCTTTCCTTATAGCCGTCTGCAATAAGAACAAAATCGCTTCCATAAAGCCTACGGGTCATGCTAATAATTTCCGGCCATTCGTCCATTGACACCTGGGCCATTACCCTACCGTATATGAATATAACGGGTTTTCCTTCGACTTTAAGGAACGCAGGATTAGAGCCATATTTTTCTAATATATATACTAAATCGTCCACCGCTTTTGTGATCTTTGCCCTGGCCTTACCCGGGGCAGTTTCCCAGTATAAAGAAACCTTAAAGTTATTTTCTTTTGCCCTTTCCAAAACTTTTTTGAAGGCATTGTCATCGAATGTTCCCTGTCCCCACCATGTGCATATGAAGCCATCTATGCCATTATCTTTGGCCATCTGTATATGCTTGTTAATAATTTCCGGATCGTGGGAATCATAAGCGCCCAAAGCGGGATAATGAGTTGAAGCGGAAATGTCATGGGCTTTGGGATTAACTTTACCCCAATGTACCCAATTACCGTGATTTTCAGGTCTTCCATACCATGTATAATAGAAAGCAAGTACCTTGCGAGGAACTTTTGTATAACGTCGATTACTGCGTTTTTTCAGGAAATCCAGAGGACTTACCTTTATATTTCCACTAATTATATCCCCTGCTGCTGCTTTTGCGTCTTCCATAGTGTATTTCATCAGGTCTGACGCTTTACCTATAGACTCTACCTTTACATTCCTGAAAACCACCACAGTATTACCTTCGGATTCGGGATATTTCCGGGCACAGAGGGATATACCACCGGCTTCAACAGGGGGGGTATCATTCCATTCCTTATCATTTACCCGCATGATTGTATTGCCATCGAGTATTACAGCTATCTGTGTATCTTTTATATTAATTCTCAGATTATGCCATTCGTTATCTTTTATGGTTTTATTGCTCTGGGTCAAGGCTGAACCATCACCGGTGGAGACACCTCTGGAAATTTTATGAAGAGCTGATAATCTATCGTAGAATCCGACAGTATAGGTATTTTTTGAATCAGCATGGCGAAAACTTATCCAGGGACCATCCCGCCAGTCAGAACCTTGTGAAATGATTTTAAGCTCAAGGGATAGGGAATAATCAGACCATTCTTTTCTACCTGTAGTAACTCCATGACATATGTATCCGGTTTCTTCACAGTCTGTTCCTTTATAGCCCTCTTCTGTAACCTCCCATTCACCTGAACGGGCTATCCACATAGGAAAACCGTCAGAACCCGGGTCATAAGATGAAAAATCATCATAAAAAAGTATAATACCCGCTGAAGAAGAACAATCTGAAAGACTTAATATGATAAAGAGAATAAATATACTATATATAGTTTTTTTCATCAACAAGGCTTCACCTGACCTATTCCATGAAAAATAAAATAAGAAGCTTTAGTAATAAGTTTTAATATAGTAGAAAAATTGAGGCGGGAGAAATTTATTGAGAAAACCTGAAAGCTGGGGAGGCAGGATTCGAACCTACGAATGTCGGCTCCAAAGGCCGATGCCTTACCGCTTGGCGACTCCCCATCATTTTTTGACGATTGAGACATTGGAAGTTTTCGTGGCAATGCAAAAATCCACAAGCCTATTAATTTGACCGCGAATATTTTCTGCGCTAGATACATTGCGCGCCAGGGCAAAAACCGTTGGCCCGCTGCCAGTCATCATTGCACCTAAAGTATCGCATCCGCTGATATTATCTTTTAATAATCGCACTTGAGGATATTTTTTCATAACAACGTCCTCAAATACGTTATACATTTCTCCGGACACACCAATTATATCTTTTTGGCACAATTTATTCACCAGTATATTAGCACTTTTTCTTTTTCTAGTCAACCCCAAATTGCCAAGATTATTGTATGCCCATGCCGTAGAGACCTGGAATCCGGGATTGGCTAACACCAGAGGAACGCCATGGAACGGATTCAAAGGCGTAATTTTATCTCCTCTATCATGACCTAAAGCTGTACCACCCAGTATGCAAAAAGGAACATCCGATCCTATCCTGTTTCCCAATTTCATTAATTCATGGGTTGTATAATTTAAATCCAGAAGCTCATTCAGACCCACCAGAACAGCAGCAGCATCAGCACTACCTCCGGCAAGACCAGCACCAATTGGAATAAGCTTTTCTATATGTATATGAATTCCCCAATTACCTCTGGTTTCATCAATTAATAACTGTGCTGCTTTATATGCTATGTTTGTGGAATCCATGGGTATTCCCGGGTTATTGCTGTCCAGGAATATAGATTTTTTGTTATTAACAGTCAATTGAATAATATCATACAGATCTATTGATTGAAACACAGTTTCTATATTGTGATAACCGTCGGGTCTTTTATCCAATACTTCCAGAAAAAGGTTTATCTTGGCATTTGCCTTTAGGGTTAATTGCTCCATTTTATCTCAGCCACTGGTTGATATATTCGTCCACGTCAAATTTTGATTTGCAGCCTTTATAACTAACACACCTTATTTTACCAAAAACCGGATTTTCTGCCCATGCCCGATCATGAACTACACCTATTGACCATGCAGCACCATTATAACCATTGGGATCACGGCCGTCCAATTCGTATTTATCGTTGAGGTATATAGCTATTTCTATAGCTTTTTCAGGTGTTTCTGTCCATTCCAGAATTTTTCGGGCATATATTAAGGCCCAGTTATCTTTAACTCGTTAGTCACGACTCATCCAGTAAACAACCGGTTTATAATGTCATTCCTGCGAAAGCAGGAATGACGAGTTGAGAAAATTTTCAATTATAACCACACTGAACCCGGGAGAGCCATATATTTTTTAACGATTACATATAGTAGTTTACATACAGTTGTTGCCTTTGTCAATCTATTTCAGGATAGTTTCTTCCGTAATTTTCTTGCCGTATTTAAAAAAATGTTATATATTATATATTAAGTTCGCACGTTCTCAACGCATATCAAGTAAAAGCGAGGACATCTAAATGAAAAAAATTTTATTCTTTATATTAATTATATTTTCACTTTATTGCTCTGTAAGTTATGGAAACGATTACTTCCACAGGATTACCATGGCCTCGGATGGAAGAATTAAACGCTTTCCCCAAAAAACCATTTCTGTATACATAGCTTCTCCTCCTGTACCCGAAAGGATGAAACATGCCTATATCGGTGATGTAGAATATGCACTGGAGCAATGGGCGGGGTGTTCTGAAGGATTTCTGGAATTTGTTAAAATGGAATCAGAAGAATCTGATATAAGAGTATACTGGACTGATCAGCTAACATATATGAGCACTGATCCTCTGGGAGAAGCGGGTCTGGTTGAATCTGAATCCGGTGGTTTTTATGTGGAAATATATATACTTTTACAGGGAAAACCTTCTCTGCGAAGTTCTTTGCATAAGGAAATGAGAGTTGTTTTACTTCATGAAATAGGTCATTCTATTGGTCTGTGGGGCCATAGTTTAGATCCCAATGATATAATGTATCCTAAATCCAAAGCTCTCAACCCAACCCGAAGGGACAAAAACACACTGATTAGGCTTTTGTCATCAACTGTTAATTCACCATATCATGATACGGCTATAAAACAGCTCAAGATAGATATAGCCAGAGAGCCAAGAAATATTCATTCAAGATTATGGTTAGGTATGGTATATGCGGATAAAGGAGATGATGAATTAGCTGTAAAAGAACTAATGGATGTTTTGAAAATATCTCCAGATATGTTAAAAGCTGTCCATAGACTTGGTAGAATATTCCAGAAAGAGGGGATGTATAACAAGGCTATAGATTATTTTGAAAGAGAAGTTACATTTGAACCTTCTCCGGGGCTTTATACCACCATTGGTCTTTTGTATCTAAGACAGGATAAATACCATGAAGCTGTCGAATATTTTCGTAAAGCCCTGGATATGGATAAAGAATTCCATGTTGCACGAATAAATAACCTTGCAGCTTATCATTTATGGGCATCAGAACTAATAGATAATAACGAACTTGATAAAGCCATAGTCATACTGAAAAGTGCTCTTGATTTATTCCCTGACTCCCGGGTGCTGAATTATGATATTGGTACGGCCTATGATGCTAAGGGACAATATAATGATGCAATAAAACAGTATAAAATATCTATGGAGCTTGATCCAGAATTTGAGGCTGCTAAGTCAAATATAGCAAGTTGCCTGAATAATCTGGGGGCAGAAGAGATAAAAAAGGAAAATTGGGAAGAATGTATAAACTTGTGTGAAGAGGCATTAAAATGGGATCCCAATTTCTGGGAAGCCAGGAAAAACCTGGAATCTGCCACTTTTGGTCTGGGTAGACACAAACATGAATACGGCATGTTAGAAGAGGCTATAAGTTATTATAAGACTGTATTAAATATGGATACCAATAACGTTAACGCCAACAGAAATCTTGGTTTTGCATTTTTTGAAAAGGGTTTATACCATGATGCAAAAATTCAATTCCAAAGAACTTTGGAACTGGATCCAGAATCCCAGGAAGCTTTAATGGGTTTGAATATGGTAAAAAAACGATCTCAGATAAAAAAGGCAAAGACTGCTATTATGCTTACTCTTATTTCCATGATCGTTTGCATGTTAATGCTTTATTTTATCAGGCAACGTCGGCGTTCTCATAGAATTAACACAAAGAGCAACGAACTTGGTTTGGAAACCGAGGGAACCTCAAATTGAAAGGAGGAGGACGGTTTTACAACCGTTTAACTTATGGCGAGAATATTATCAGATTCAAACAGTGGAGAACCCAAAAAATATATAACCAAAAAATCCAGCTACAAGATAATACCACGTGGAAGCGGCGAATACTTTGTCCGCTGTCCGCACAAGAACTGCAAGGCGGAAATGGATCTGAGAGAGTTAAATAAGTTTGTAGGCCTTACATCTTCTGGTGAGGCATGTCCTGTTTGTCACCAGGAATTATAATTTATTTGACTTTTGTAGTTTAATCGGTAATTAAAAAGCCAGAAGGGCACGCGTTAACGCGTGCCCTTATAGAAGAAGGAGAAACTTACCAGCATCTAATCAATAACCTGCCCAAATTGACCAACAGCAACTCCCTTGTGTACGTTTGCATCATAATGTAGGTGTCTTTCACCGACTGTAGGTTGAGTACACATAGCCTCCAGAGTGCCGGTTACATTTCGGATTTCTTTGTCTGTTACAATCCAATATCCCATAGATGGAATATTGGGACTATTAAGCTGATTTTTTACATTCCCTTCTCTATCCCGGGAGATTATACTTACCCTACATCCAGCATCACCGACATTCATAAACCTGAACCAGTCCAGACCGCCGGCATAAGTTTCCGGGAAAAATAACCTTCTGCCTGCTGTTCGCATCTCCAGTGATGCACCGGGGAAATTCAGCACCTGAGTCTCTCGATGGTCATGACGTTCACCTACGATATGTTTGTCGCTGGTAACAGTAACTGAAGTATTTCCCTTTATGCTTTCAACACTTGGATTCCAAGCATGGAATGGGTTAAGAGTGGCTTCCTGAGACCATACTGTTTTTCCGCTTTGATCCCTGGCCACTGCGTTAACTTTTGCTTTTTCGTTGCTGACGTTGACTATTTGCACCCAATCATTCCATACTTCTGACAGTTCCGGGAAAAACAGTCTGGTAGTAGGTTTATCCAAAACCTGTCCTAATTGACCGACGGCGGAACCCAGATGACCTTTAGTATAATGAAGATGCCTTTCACCAACGCATGGCTGTGTACACATTAATTCTATTGTACCTGTTATATTCCCCATCTCTCTATCAGTAAAATTCCACCATCCCAGGGAGGGCAGTTTCTGTTTTCCAAACTGTCTATGAATACGTCCATTTTTATGTCGTACAATTGCATTTATATTTGCGGGTTGTTCACCTACATTCATAATCTGAAACCAGTCGCTTCCGCCGGTATATATCTCTGGAAAGAATAATCTCCTTCCCACTGTCATACCTTCAGGCGAAGCACCGGGGAAATTAAGCACTTCTGTTTTACTATGGCAGTGTCGCTCTCCAACTATTGGTTTATCGCTTGATATGACCAATGTGGCGGCTACGTTAACAGTATCAGCGGATACTGTCCATGCTTGATAGGGTCTAAGCCTTGCATCCTGAGACCATACTGTTTGACCGTTAGCGTTTCTTGCTACGGCTATAACATTAGCCGTTTCGTTACTGACATTGACTACCTGTACCCAGTCTTCCCAACCTACGGCTATTTGTGAAAAATATATTTTTGTCGGAGCTGGCATGTATAAGTCCTCCTTCCTGCAGATAATTGCTTATAAACTAAATAATATCATACTACCATGCATTTATCAAGATAATGATTAGATACTTTAACGGTTTTTTAAATCTCCCCATTTAACTGCTGTTTTGCCTGCTGGCTTTACAGCTAAAAACGCGAGAGGATTTTGATATGCCTGCATAATCTGTTCTTCTGTCATTGCTGTAGTCCATATCTCAACTTCATCTACTATTCCTGTAATTTCCCAGGCTTCAGCAGGTGCGGCTGGATTATTACCAAACCGTAAATCTAAACCGAGATAATCAATACTGCCGGGTAATTTTGCTTCTCCATCAAGTTCACCATTAACATAAAGTTTAAGGTCTTCCAGATCATAAGTCATTGCAAGAAAATACCATCTATTGACTTCAACCGGAGTGTCTCCCGGGGCCCGGGGAAAAGCACCTCCCTGATGAATGTAGGTTTTAAAGACACCGTGATTAATCAATATAACATAAGAATCACCATAGCAGAAAACCTCCTGTCGTCCAGCCGCTGAGTCAACATTAACCCAAACCATAACTGTCAACGGTGTATCTGGTTCCAATTCAGGAGCTTTAGGTATATTAACATATTGTCTTTTTGATTTATCAAATTGAATTCCACTTCCAAACTTGGCTGGAACCCATTTACCTCCTAAAAGTTCTCCATCATTATCGCTAACAACATCCTGAATAAGATCTCCACTGTTTTCGTCCATAGGCCAACGGGCTATAAGCTGGGGTTCCTGGGATTCTACCGTATTTATGTTAATCAACGCTGTAAAAGCAAAAAAAAGTAGAATAAACAGAAATATTCTCTTTGTCATTTATGCCTCCTCTTTTATATAACGATAAAGTCTTCATAAAGGTATACATTTTTATTCCTGAGAATTCTAAAAAATCTCTAAAACCAATGTTTATAAGGATTCAGCATGAAGAAACAGATGAAAATGCTCAAAGAATATAGTTCTATGTCATTCCTGCTTCAAGCTTTTTCAAAAAGCTTGAAGCAGGAATGACAGCCTGATAGCATTTTCATTTGCTAGTATTTCTTTTAAGCACTGCAACATCTGGTTTTAGTTAGTTTTAGAAATATCAATATTCATTATTTGATATTAGTCTAAGCTTGCTTATACTGAAATACTAACATATTTTATTATTAGCGTCAATAACGTCAATGTAATTTATGTAATCG
>WJIO01000188.1 GCA_014730235.1 Candidatus Poribacteria bacterium | reverse complement strand
TATTACCATTCCTTCGATAAAGATGATGTTTCACCGGAAATAAACACTACTGATTTAAAATTAGCTGAAGCAATGGATCTTCCGGATTTAGTATATAAGAAGCTTCCTTATGCTGTCATTCCTGCGAAAGCAGGAATCCAGTAGATCCGCATAAAGACTCGATTCCTGCTTTCGCAGGAATGACAGCATAAAAAGTTTCTTATCTTTACCACACTGAACCCGGAAGAACCAAATATCTTAGGAAGGAGGACATAAACCTGAACGAAAAAGAAAAAGAATATGGACGAAAGCTATTTCTTATAGAAGGTATTTTATCCTCTTCTGCCAGACGAAGCATGATTGGAACTATACTAACAGCCTTTGCTTTAGTTTTAGGTTCTGATGAAAGACAGATCGGTATTCTCAATAGTGTAAGAAGGCTTGCAGGATTCCTCCAGTTATTTACCAATCATCTCCTTGAAAGAACTGGCAGTAAAAGAAAATTATATATTTACGTTTATGTTGTAGCCCGGACTATGTGTATACTTCTGGCCTTACTCCCGCTTTTGACATTCTCACCTTTATCGTTAAATGTTGTCTGGGTTCTTATATCAATTATCTTTATATTTAGCTGCACAGATACAATAGGTATTGTTCTCAAGAAAACTTGGATGTCTGAACTTACACCAACGGAAATTCGCGGGCGGTATTTTGGTCTGCGGAATATATTTGTTGGATTGTCAGGTATGCTTGTGGGATATTTTAGCTCTTTATATGTTGATTACTGGCGAAATGCGGGAAAGGAAATACTCGGTTTTCAGAGTTTATTTATATTTACAGCAATTCTTGGGTTTTCAACCCTCTTTATTGCTGTGAAAATTCCAGAAATGTCAACAAGTCAAAAAAAAAGAGGATTAAAAGATTTTCTCAACAGCTTTAAAGCTCCTTTCAGGGATAGGGATTTCTTTATATGGATGGTCTTCCGAGGGTGCTACAGTTTTGGAGTAGGGTTTGCCGGGCCTTTTTTTGCTGTATATCTACTCAGAGAGTTAAATTTATCTCTGGCTACTGTAGCAATATATACAGCCATTGGTAATACCGCCAGCATAGCTTTATCAGGTTTATGGGGGAGTATGGCCGATAAATATGGAAACAAAAAGGTATTAATTATTTCTTGTATAGGAAAATCTATTTTTCCTGCATTGTGGATATTTACTACCGGTATTGGATCTATATGGGCTATCCTATGGTTAGGATTTGTCCACTCAGTAAGGGGGTTAAATTCAGCCCAGCAGATTACCATGCTGAATATGTCCCTGTGGTTATCTCCTGAAAAAACCAGACCCATGTATATAGCATGTGAAAGCACAATTGTAACTGTGCTTTCTGCCGTATCACCATTTATAGGCGGGATCGTTTTGGGGGCAATTGGGGATAATAATTTGGAGTTATCTTTCTTGGGATGGAATTACAGCTTAAGAGCAATGCACATCTTGTTTTTTATATCGGCGGTTCTAAGAAGCACATCATCAACTATACTTGCTAAGGTAAAATCTGATTCTCCATAGTTAATCGTTAAAAAATGAAGATTTTTATAAAAAATAATCATAAATTTTTGCCATTCCTGCGAAACTCTTATTCCTTTTTGCTCAAGCTTTTTCAAAAAGCTTGAAACAGGAATCCAGTAGATCCGCATAAAGATTGCATTCTTGCTTTCGCAGGAATGACAAGTTGAAAGAATTTTCAATTATAACCACATTGAACCCGGAAGAACCTAATTTTTTAACGATTACCATAAATAAAGAAAAAAATAATTAAAACCTATCATACTGTTGATAGTTTTGAATGTGGGGATATATAACGAAGTTCCTTGCCAGCAGATATGCAATGGTACTGCCAATTACCGCAGGAATTAAATAACTTATACCAAAGACTTCGATAACGATTATAATAGCTGCTATTGGAACATTAATAACCCCAACCAGTGCAGCAGATATACCCGTAGTTACTAATACTTTGACATTAACAATACCCAATAATCTGGCAACTATAGTACCAACCAGACCACCCATTAAAACCGTGGGTGCAAATAATCCTCCTGAACCATCAAATCCTACTGTCAGGAAAGTAGTTATCCATCTCCCGACAAGTAAAATAAAAGCCATTTTTAGTGAATAAATAGCTCCACTGGCACAGTATTCCACTAAATTTCCAGCTTCGCCAAGTACATAAGTAAGATTATTTCTAAAAAAAACGGCAGCTACAAGCCCTACCATAGCTGCACCTATAAGAGGTTTATAGTAAACGCTTATTCTTTTTTGAGTAAAGCTCTGTATCCACTGAAAGCTTTTGATGAAAAGTATACCAGCAACAGTCGTACCCAATGCGGCTAAAATGCTGTATATTATGTAATCCAGAGACCAGGGGAATGGTGTATCATATATTACAGTTCTGAAAAGATGGGGCTGATGGAAAATATTTCCCAGAGGAATTAAACGTATAATACGAGCACTCATTATATAGGCAGAAACACTGGATATAAAAACAGGTATAAGATCATCATATATAATACCACCAAGATAACATAACTCCAGAGCAAAAACCGCCGCACCAAAAGGAGTATGCAGCAATCCGGAAACACATCCTGCTAGACCACAAAGAGCAAGTATTCTTGAGTCTTTATAGGATAGTTTGAATAATCTGGAAAAATACGAAGCTGTTCCTTGACCAATGGAGGCCGTAGGGCCTACCAATCCTCCAGAGCCGCCAAAACCCAGGGTAAAAAAAGTGCTGAGAAATTTCAAAGGCGTAAAGCTGTAAGACATAAGACCAGCTTCAAGATGATAGCTTCTTATAGCAACATCAAGACCGAATCCAGACGTTTTCCCACTTATCTTCGCCAGAAGTCCGGTTATAAGCGCACCTGTTAGCAAAAAAGCGAGAGGTACTAAAATTCTAAAACTACCAGCCAAATCAGCCAGTTTTATGATAAAATTAAAAGTGGAAGGTATTACGGTCCTGACAATAATAGCCTCTAAACCGCAGGCAAAACCAACTATTATAGGAAGTATTAAGTTAGTGGATTGATATTTTATTGCATTCCGGATCTTAACCTTATTAATTAGCATATATCTTATGTTATAAAAATTTTAGCGATTTATTTGTCATTCCCGCATTCGCGGGAATGACAAACTGAAAGAATTTTCAAATTACTACCAAACTAAACCCGGAAGAACTAATTTAATTAATCATTCGGTTATCAACCAAACAATAATATATGGAACTATAAATGCTGAACATCAAACCCCATAAGGCTTTTTAGTTCCTGTAATGCTTTAAGCCAGTGTCCATACGTCATAGAAACATGCTGGGAACCGACTATTATTTCAGGAATCCTTTTAACATCACCGTTAACGCTCATATGTACAATTACACGACAATGAATACCGTCTTCGCTGTATTTAGTAGCACCCTCCAGGACGCTTATCCTGTCCAGAGATTTATCAACGTTTAATAGTGTTACCGGTTCATCTTTCTTGACGTCGGTATATCCTGTAACACCAAATTTTCTGCCGTGATAATCCCTGACATTAAAAGGCATTGTTCCCATAGAAAGGGGAATAACATCGTGCTCTATAGTCATTTCATTTTCTTTCGCCTCAAAATGTCCCGGGCGATAGCCAAAGTTACCCATAAGCATAGGTTGCTGACTGACGGCATGGATAATAAGGGATGATATCATGGCTGTTATATCACCTTCACAGGAACACATAACCCCTTCGTCAATAAGCCTTGCGAAAGCCAGACAGGGAACTACCGGTCTTTCTTCGGTAAAGCGACCACAGTTCACCGTTAAACCGTTTGCATCTTCCCTTTCACAAAGATAACGCAGGGATAAATATGCTCTGGTTGCATTCATCAATTCTTCTTCAGCGGGATCTATTATATCGCCAAAGTCATCTTGCCAGATCTCCAGTTCAGCCTTTACTTCATCTTCAGAAAATCGATCATACCAGCGATAAAATTCATTGCTTTCTATATGACGCACCCTTGTTCCCAGTCTATCTTCCAGGGCCTGGAAATCATAGGGACCATTAGGGGCTGAAAAAGAAGGTATTTCACCTATATAAAGGAATTTGCTTTGCTTCAGATACTTCTTTACCCTCAAAGCCCTCAGAAATTCAGGCCTTGTTCCTGAACCAATTATCGGGAGTCCATATCTCCTTATTGTCCATTGTTCCAGGGGAATAGCTCCGGCCACCCCAAGAAGAATAGCATCAGTATCATAAGTCAATTGACTTGGTAGCTTTCTTAAATCTGCATGTTCTTTAACTATCAAGGGATCATTAATTGTAACGAAATCCAGATCGCCAATGTTTCTTTTTAATTCATCTATCATGGAATTTGTTGTCTTTTCCAATTCCTCCATTGTAGGGGGAGTAATGGATGGAGTTCCGACAACATCCGAAGAGCAGACACTTCCATACACATCCCTGTAGTGACGAATACCAATATAAACAGGCTTTATTCTCACTATACCGCGTTTCAGGTTACTCATTTTTGATCTACCTCCTGATCATTGAACACAAAACATAAACTGAAATACCTACGCAGTATACAATAGCTCAATAAAAATTTCAACAGATTCATGGAATATCCAAGCATAAATTTTACATGCCTGTGTTATTGCGAAGAACGGAATAAAAAATAAAGTTTGGTTCTTCCGGGTTTAGTGTGCTTATAGTTGAAAATACTCTCAGCTTGTCATTCCTGCTTTCGAAGGAATAACAGAAACTAATCTTTACTTTTTTAGAATTATTTGAAGAAAAACAGCGAATACTAATCAAGGCGGATATCATTCGGAGCGGAGCGAAGAATCTCATTTATTTAAGCCAAATTCAGAAGACCAACAGCATTTAAACTCAATACTGCTTTTTTCTCATCATCAGTTAATCCCGAATTTAAAACGTATTCCAGGTCTACATTCTGCCGCGAAAAGGGAAAATCGCTTCCAAACAGGATTCTGTGAATACCATGAGAGCGCATCATATCTACAGCCCGATCTGAATCCATGTGTCCAAACACAAAAGAAGCGCCAAAGAATATTTCCCGTCCTATTAAATATTCCTCCACCCGGTCCCAGAGTCTGAATCCACCCATGTGGGCAGCAATAATTTTGTATGTTCTGGAATCTTCTGCTGAATCAACGAAATATCCATATTCGCCCATTACTGGCTTCATAACATCCAGAACCCGGACAAGGCTTTCGGGAGTTGAATATATCAATTCCGCAGGTTGTATTTCATCGCCGGTATGGAATATGATCATTATGCCAGCCTTTATTAATTCCTCGTATACAGGAAACATTTTGTCATCATGGGGGTAAAACTTCTGGAAAGTCGGCTGGAATTTAACACCCTTTATCCCCAGTTCTTTCATCCTCTGTATTTCACCCTTATAATCTACAAAATCAGGGTGAATAGTTCCAAAACCAACAACCGGGCAGAAACTCCTCCTGGCAATTTTATCCAGATTATGAGAATTAACAAAATCTTCATCATCCAGCATTTCACCTATCATCTTGCATAAGCCAGATGTCCATGTATTAATGGAAACCACCTGACGTGGATCAGTAGAAACCGGTAACACTACGGAAATATCCACACCAGAACCGGTCATATGTTTTAAAAGCCCGGTTATTGTGCCATCGGAAAAGGCCTTTACCTTATATAGATTCTCCAGAGTTTCTATGGCCTTACTGGCCACTTTATCCGGGAAAGCATGAACGTGAATGTCAATTATCATGGATTTTGATACCTCTTGACTAAAAGCATGTTATTTGTTATTTTTATAATATATCAATAAAGATTATAATTTCTTAGGGTTAATCATGTCAATAGGTTATCAGGAGATGATATAATATGGCTTATTCTGTTGATATTAACAATAAAAAGCTGACCCTGATAAAGGGAGACATAACACAGCAGGACACTGATGCCATAGTAAACGCAGCCAACAGCAGTTTGATGGGCGGTGGTGGTGTTGATGGCGCAATACACAGGGCAGGAGGGCCGAAAATACTGGAAGAATGTAAAGAGATAAGAAAAAATCATGGAATATGTAAAACCGGTGAAGCTGTTATAACTTCTGGTGGCAATCTGAAAGCCCGATACGTTATACATACCGTAGGCCCAGTATGGCACGGCGGCAATAATAATGAACCAGAATTACTGGCAAAATGTTATAAAAATTCCCTTAAACTTGCGGTGGAAAATAATATAAAGACTATTTCCTTTCCATCCATCAGCACCGGCGCTTATGGATACTCAATTGAAAAAGCCGCACCTGTAGCTTTAAATACGGTTATGGAATTTTTGTCCGAAAATGATTCATTGACCGAGGTAGTTTTTACCCTGTTCAGCTCTTTAGATTATGAAATTTACAAGGAAACCCTTGAAAATATATTATCCGGGAGGAATAGAAAATGATTAAAGACATTGGTGATGCAGCAGGAGCTATTTACAGATTTCTTGAACAACAAACTGAACCGGTAAACCTCTCCACACTGAAGAAGAAAGTTGAAGTTTCATCTACTCATCTCATGATGGGTCTGGGTTGGCTTGCCAGAGAAGGTAAAATAAACATTTATATGCCAGAAGACCAATACTGCTATATGATCTCCGTAGATAAATAACCATCTATGAATATTCAGATAATCATCAGTATCATCTCTTCTATACTGGGAATAGATATATTAGTTCTTTCCTGCAACAGTTTGTATACTTTTTCTATATGACCTACATTCCGTTTCATCAATTCAACTGCTTCAGGACGCATTCCCATATTTTCCGAACCGGAAAATATGGATACTGATATACTGAATAACCTTCTAAAACATGCCATAACATCGAAGAAATCCATATTTTCTATGTTTTCTCCTGATATATTCCGGTATTCGTTAAAAACAATCTCCCTGACCTGTTGATCGTCATAAGTACCAATTAAAAGCAGTGTCCAGGCCAGGTCATACCTGTAATCTGATACATTAATATTTGTCCAATCAATAACAAAGATATTTTTGTCATCTTTCCGGATCATAATATTCTGGGGATGATAATCCAGATGGATCACAGAAAGCCTGTTACATTTAACTGATCCGGCTTTATCTTTCAGCCATTTAATTACCGGCAGAAATTCATATCTCTGGTATCTTTCTATATGCTCCTCAGCGATCTTTATCAGGTGATCTGCTACAGGATAGGGCTTGTGGTGCCATTTGCTTACAATTTTATCAGCAAATGGTCTCCAGTCCAAGCGATGGAGTTTTACAAACAGACCACAGCATAATTTTATCAATTCAAGCGTTTTTTTATCGTCAGATTCTTTCGCCATCTCACCTAACAGCCTACCATTAATTTTCTCCATTATAACAAAAGGCTGACCAAAAAATTGATCCCCTGTTTCCAGGACAAAAACTTCCGGCACAGGGAAATCTTTTTCATAAAGTTTCTTCATTCCGATAAATTCCCTGGATGCTTTTTGAACGGCATTATTTCCCGGATATATACGCAAAATAAGATCCAGCCTTCCCCACCCCTCCTTTCTTATAATAAAGGAGTATACTTCGTTTTCCCAACCATCAGATATCCTGGAAATTTCTGCTAAATCCACGTTATCCCAGGGACATGAATGGCTTTTGAGAAATCTTTCAAGACCAATTTTTACCCTGTCTTCTTCATGTTTCATATCTATTTACCTTTATTCTTTCTGGATTATGATCTCCTATTAGAGTATACTAGAGTAGCATATAGAAATCAAGTTGCTAGAATTGCATCTTTAATCGGGGAGGAGGTAAAATATTGAAAAAAGTCTTAATATTGATGACTGTATTTTGTCTGATTTGTTTACTTATGTTGGCCGGATGCGGAGATGAAGAAGGGGAAAACATTGACGACGGTCAGGCTGTGCAATCATGGATAACCAGTGTTGACTATCCTGATGAATATATCGAGGAAGAATGGGATGACGGTCTTGTGGTGTCATGTATTGCTTATGGTAACAGCCAGTGGACTGTAGTCATGTCCAGAGGCATGTCTTATACGGCCCAGGTTACAGCAACAAGATCGGAATTTCCAAAAGATTATATTGAATCCAAATGGAAAGAGGGATATTATATTACAAGCATAGCCCACAGTGGATTTCAGTTTCTTAAAGATTGGGCTCTGGTTATGTCAAGGGGAACTGGATATACTGATCAAACATGGGCTGTAAGGGATGATTTTCCCAAAGACTATATAGACATTAAGTGGCAAGAAGGATATGATATAACAAGCCTCGTCCATGGAGATGGAGGTTGGGCTGTTATAATGTCAAAAGGAACAGGATACGAGGATCAGACCTGGGCTACCAGGGATTTCTTTCCGGAAGATTATATTGAAAATAAATGGAACGAAGGATATGATATAACCGAATTGACTTACGGCGGAATACTGGGTCAATGGGCTGTGGTAATGTCAAAAAATACCGAATATAACGCACAGGTCTGGGGAACAAGGAATTTTTTCCCCGAAGATTATATAGAGGAAAAATGGGATGAAGGTTATGATATAACATGTCTGGCCCATGGTCAGGGACAATGGGCTGTGGTGATGTCAAAATAGTTTCAGGAGGTAAAAGAAATGTTTACGATGTTTATGGTAGCGGCACTCAGTATAAATTGCCTTAATGCATCAGCTCTTACACTGTATGTAAATCCTGATGGCAATGACGAATGGTCTGGAAAGCTGGAAAAGGCCAATTCGGATAAATCCGACGGTCCATTGGCTTCTCTTAGAGGTGCTCGTGATGCGGTGCGGGAGTCGAAAAAATCAGGTCTGGATCAACCAGTGCAGGTGGTTATAGCCGATGGCGAATATTTCATGAATGAACCGGTAGAATTTACCCATGAGGACAGTGGAACTGAGCAATATCCAATTACATATCAGGCAGCACCAGGCGCAAAACCTGTCTTTACTGGCGGAAAAAGGATCACAGGTTTTGAGGCAGGAGAAAATGGAATCTGGAAAGCTGAAATACCGGAAGTGGCAGCGGGAAAATGGTATTTTGAGCAATTGTGGGTAAACGGCAAAAGGGCAACCAGGGCCCGAACACCCAATAAATTTTATCACTACATGGCCGGTAAAGTAGGGCATGGAATTGATCCAAGCACAGGCAAAATGGAAAATCTTGCCAACAAAGCATTTAAGGCTTATCCCGGCGATATAAAAGAATGGGATAATCTCAAGGACGTAACACTAGTGGTATATCATTCATGGGAGGTATCCCGCCATCGCATAGCCCACTTTGATCCGGAGACCAATACCGTTATCTGCACAGGCCCGGCTGCATGGCCCTTTATGCGCTGGAATCCTAGCCAGCGTTATCATGTGGAAAATGTCAAGGAAGCCCTGGATCAACCCGGTGAATGGTTTTTAGATCGTAACGGAACATTGTATTATATACCTCTGCAAAGCGAGGATATGACTGAAGCGGAAGTAATAGCACCAGCCGGTGCAAAGCAGTTTGTACTGTTCAACGGCGACCCACCATCCGGAAAATCTGTGGAGTATATCACCCTCAAAGACCTTACGTTCAGTCATGGTCAGTATATTCTTCCTCCCCAGGGACACAGCGACGGACAGGCGGCTTTCAGTATACCGGCGGTTATAATGGCCGACGGCGCACATAATATCAACGTTCAGAACTGCGAAGTTAGCCACATAGGCATTTACGGTGTATGGTTCCGCCAGGGATGCAAAAACTGCCGCATACAGAGTTGTTATATACACGACATGGGCGCAGGAGGTGTGCGCATTGGTGAAGGTAGAATCCAGAAGGATGAAGCCATGAGAACCAACCATATCATCGTTGATAACAACATAATTCACACCGGAGCAAGGATATTCATGGGCAGTATCGGCGTATGGATCGGTCAGTCCGGCGACAATCAGATCACCCATAACGATATTGCCGATTTCTTCTACACTGGAATCTCAGTTGGATGGCGCTGGGGCTATGCCGAAAGTCTTTCAAAGCGCAACAAGATCAGATTTAACCATGTTCATCACCTTGGGCAGGGGGTATTAAGCGACATGGGCGGCATATACACCCTGGGGCCTTCGGAGGGAACGGTTATCAGCAACAACGTATTTCATGACGTGTATTCTTATGATCGGTATGGTCGCGGCGGATGGGGTCTTTATAACGACGAGGGAAGCTCTAATATACTGCTGGAAAATAACCTGGTATACAACGTAAAGACAGGAACATATCACCAGCATTACGGCAAAGAAAACCTCATCCGTAACAATATCCTTGCTTATAGTATGGACGGCCAGATCCAGCGTTCCAGAGTCGAAGACCACCTGTCCTTTACCCTGGAAGGTAACATAATTTATTGGAAACAAGGCAACCTGATAACGGCTGGAAGTATAAAGGATAAAAACGTCAAACTGACGAAAAACTTATACTGGAAGGAATCGGGAAAGCCCTTTGATTTTCAGGGAATGACCCTGGAAGAGCGCCAAAAGCAGGGCATGGATACAGGTTCAATCATTGCCGATCCCAAGTTTATTGACCCAAAGAATTACGATTTCCGCCTGCAAAAAGACTCACCAGCTTTCAAGATAGGTTTTAAAGAGTTTGACTATACCAAAGCCGGAGTATACGGTGATCCAGAATGGATCAAGCTGGCAGAAGATAAAGAATTCCCGGAAGTGGAGTTTGCACCGGAACCGCCACCGCCTTCACCTATGGAGATAGATGATGATTTTGAAAATTACCCCCTGGGAGCAAAACCTTCAGACGCCCACGTAAGCGTTGAGAACAAAGGGGATTCTATAGCTGTAACAGACGAAACAGCATCCAGCGGCAAACAAAGCCTTAAGGTGACAGATGCCCCGGGACTTCAACATTCCTTTAACCCCCATTTCTTC
>WJIO01000187.1 GCA_014730235.1 Candidatus Poribacteria bacterium | reverse complement strand
TGCCAGTTGGCGAATACCGGCGGGGTTTTATCCAGCTTAATGTTGGATAGTGTCTGGTGGGATTCTTCGTTACCCAGAGCGTCAATACTCCAGTATTCAATGGAGTTTGTGCTGCTATCTGATATAATATTTACTGATATAGATCGCTGTCCGTTTATCTCGAATTCCTGAATATTACCGCTATTTAATACATATGCTATCTTTGCCAGACCTACGCCGCTTCCATCGTCTGCGCTTAGGTTTATGGTGAAGTTTTCGTTTTTCCATTGACCATCATAATCATGGGTTGTTGAGGGAGGTTGGTTATCAATTCTAAAGCTGTCAGCAATAACGTCCAGATCTGTCAGGCCTCCATTATCTGTTGCAATAGCTCTTACCCATACGCTGTCATCAACTGCTGGTATCGTTGAAGTGGTGTCCCAGGGTACTGAGTAGGGTGATGTTGTATCTATATTACCGATCTGCTGCCATAGGGAGTTGTCAAGGCTGTATTCAAATTTTACGCTGGTTATATTTCCGTCGCTGTCATCAGCCTCTGCCTGTATTATAATTAATCCCCGCTCCCAGGGATTTATAGCGCTTGTAAGATTTACTATTGGTTTATCATTAATATCATCTATTATTTCTGTTTGTTCCTGACTTTCTGCCTCGTTTCCTGCTGCATCGTCTGCTTTTGCCTTAAAGAACACCATTTCCCCTCGAAGGGCGTTCCATGATTGTACCGGTTCAGGTATTTCAAAATACCAGGTATCCCCGGATTCTTTTGTCATATTTTCATATCCGTTATATTTTGTGTCTGATCCTACGTGGTAGTCAAACTGCGGGGGATTATTTGATAGACCGCTTCCTCCCTGGTCTATAACCTGTATTGATATCCTGAGTCTTCCCTGCGTATCCTCGGTTAAATTTGCAGGATCTAATTCCCAGTTGGCGAACTCCGGCGGTTGATCGTCCAGTATCATATCAATCTGGGTTGTTTCCCCATCTAAAATTTGTGCTTCAGCAACACCCGGGGCGTAATTTTCCACCATTAATGTAATAACATATTGACCTGTAACGATACCTGTAAAGCTGTGAGGTGTAGTTTTTCCGGTATCCGCTCCGTTAATTAATATTGACGCTCCGCTGGGTTCTGATGCCACCATCAAAGCCCCCAACTGTATATTGGAATTACCCTTTTTCCAGTGAGATATAAGCAGATCCAGATCGTTATTGTCTATAACGTCATCCTCATATATATCCAGCATATCATCCCAGTTCGCGTCGCCTGATTGAGCTCCCCATGCCCTGGATAACATAAGTCTGTCCAGCAGGTTGATCTGGTTGTCAATTTTCAGGTCACCAGGGATTAGGTTAAAATCTGCCTGGGTGTTATCAATACCTACAGTTATGTCCTGCACCTCTACAATGCAGCCAGGTTTTTGAGCTACCAGAGTAAAAGAGCCTGATGGAACGTCCTGTATATAATATGTTCCGTCCTCTTTGGTAATTCCTGATAGACTAACCCCCTGAACGGTTATTAATACTCCGCTCAGGTCTGTTCTGCCCTCTATCTGGACTTTGCCTGATATATTTGCACCCTGGGCCAGGGATAGACTGAATATTATAAACAGAGGTATAATAAGTAAAATTTTAAATAAGTGCGGGGGAAATGCCTGCAAATTTCTTTCGTTTTTATTCATTTTGTTTTCCCTGTAGAATATTATTTTTAATGTTTGGTAACTTTCAAATATATACAACTTTTTTCTAATGGGCGAAGTCCATTCCCCCCTTAATAAGGGGGTGAAGGGGTTTTTTAGCCCGGTGAAAACTTCAAATTTATTATTGAAAATCATTTATTAATGAATTTCAATTTACAATTCCTCATTACTGATCACCGTTTACTGATCACTGATTACTGATCGCCCTCCGGTGCTTGCATATATGTGCTCATTTCTGTAGTTTCTGGAGTTTTTCCTTTTGATGTCATCAATCTGGAAAGGTCAACTGTAAGGGATATTCTGTGGGTAGAGCCTATATCGAGAAATCCAAAACCATAATCTATTTGTATTGCTGAAACTTTAACACCAACACCTGCTGTTAATTCCCCTGTGTCGGTGGTATATCCTGCTCTAAGGGATAAGTCGTTCATTGGTAAGACTTCTGTGCCCATATGAAATTTTGCCGACCTGCCGCCGGCCTTATCTATACTGGCTCCTACCAATATCATATCTTCCATTAATTTATATGATATTCCAAGTCCAATACTTCGGGGAACTGAGTTGCTTACGCCATCATCCAGTAGCTGTATACTGGGTTCAATAAGGTTTTGCAGCATCAACCCCAGCTTGAGGTTATACACTGGTGCGTAAAGAACGCCCATATCAAATCCGATACCTGAGCCGTTTTCCGTCCATACTTTTTGGCGCAGAATTTTAAGGTTCAGACCCAGTTGTATATCATTTGTTGCGCTTCTGGCATAAGAAAGCAGGAAACCCAGATCGCTGTTTGAAAAAGTCTCTCCAGTAGGACCGCTGGCATCTTCCACTACCTGTATGTCACCTGCACTCAGGTATGCCATGTTCAGGCCCAGCGATCCAAATCCTGTGGGAAGGGCAAAGCTCAGGGTGTGATACCCAATATCCTTTACACCGGTATCGCTTATGAAAGCGTAATTCATGGGATTTGAATACATAGCACTCAGTTGGTAGGAGGTTAAGTTTGCCAGGCCTGCCGGATTCCAGTAACCTGCATGAACGTCATCAGCTACTGCAATAAAGGCCTTGCCCATTGATATGGGCCTTACGCCTATTCCGTTCTTTAAGAATGCACCGGCATCGCCCCCATCATCAGAGGCTGAGGTTGGATTGATTATTAATAAGGTATATAAAAAAGTAAAGCATAAACAACTGATCAGTTTCTTGTTTAGACTGGTCTTTAATTTTTTCTTTTTGAGCATTATTATTTCTCCCGAAATTAGCGAAGAACAGCTATCTTCCATGTTTCGTGTTTCTCTTCAGAACCAAGTTTAGCTTTTATCCACAATATGTATGTACCATTTGCCACTTCCTGATCAGCTTCGTTTTTGCAGTTCCAGGTATATTCATATACCGGGGCGTTGCTGGTATCAAAATCATCAAATTCTGCCGATGTTACTATCTCTCCTGATATATCATATATCCTGGCTTCCATATCCTCTAAGATCGCCATTGTCTCGACTCTTATTACTGTATTACCTTCGCTGTCCGGGGCCGGGTTTGGATAGTTAAACACGCGCCTTATTCTGAATACCTGGCCAATTTGAATGATATGACGGTCATTATCAATCACTGCTGGTATGTTGTTAGCAATTGAATCGCCAAGGGAAACGTCATTAGGATCTAGCTTTATCCATGCTTCTCCCGGCGATTTTGCCAGAAAGTTTATGGTAAATATGGTTCCACCGGGGGAATCTATGCCAGGACCTCGATCACCTAAAGCTGCCACGTATTCCAATTTTCCGGTAGTCTTGCTGAGTTCTGGATCTGGCAATATATCTTCCACGAAATTGTCAATAAGCATGCTTTTATCTATGGACAGGTATTCCAGCTTCAGGTTATCGTATGATACCAGTATATCAATACCTTTTAGATCAGAAACCTGGTCAACGTTAATTTTTACGGAAATTTCATCGCCTACGTTGACGTTTTGTTGGCTTAAAGCGGGGTAGATAGGAACATCTCTGGCATAGGATAGGCTAGAAATAAGAACGAGTAAAAGCGCCAGTGGCGCAGCTACACCAATCTTCATGTATTTTCACTCCTCATTTGTGAAATTTATATAATGATAGGATTATATACTGATGGCTATGATGCCAAAGTATAACATAGCAATATGCTAAAATCAAGGGGCTTTTTGGTTTTTGTGAGATAATAAGGTTTTTCGTGATTTAAAAAGAAACAGTTAACGAAATAAAACCAATTACTCAATCTTTAGCAATATATATGCCATGTAAACTTTGCCCAAAAATAGCCTTGACACTTCCACATTCTTAAATGTATACTTTCAGTAAATTCCATGCTGATAAATAACCATCCATCCAGCTAGGAGAACCTTTATGGCAAATCCATCTTCAGACCAGATTGTTATTGTTCTGGATTTTGGTTCCCAATACAGCCAATTGATTGCCCGTCGAATTCGTGAAAATAAAGTTTATTGTGAAATCTTACCCTATAATACTTCTGCCGAAAAGCTTGTCTCTATTTCACCTAAAGCCATTTTTCTTTCCGGCGGCCCAGCCAGTGTTTATGTTGCTGATGCGCCTGTATGTGATCCGGATATTTTCCATTCCGGTATACCAATAATGGGTATTTGCTACGGTATGCAGTTGATGGCCCGGGCCCTTGGTGGAGAGGTTAAGCCATCACCTGCCAGGGAATATGGTTTAGCCCGGTTGTTTTTCGATGCTTCAGAAGAACTGCTGGACGTAGAGTCTGCTGAGGAGCATGAAGGCCCGGCAAAGACAATACCTGTATGGATGAGTCATGGTGACAGCGTATCTGAAGTTCCCTCCGGATTTCGTGTAATTGCCCGGACTGATTCTTTACCCATCGCAGTTATGGCCGACAAAAAGCGCAAACTTTACGGCTTCCAGTTCCATCCCGAAGTAGTACATACTCCCGCTGGAAAAGATATTATAGCCAACTTCCTCTTCCGAATATGCGACTGCCAGCCGACATGGAATATGAAATCTTTTATAGAGACCAGCACAGCCCAGATCAGGGAAACGGTGGGTGATTCCGGTGTCCTCTGCGCTGTCAGCGGCGGTGTGGATTCATCAGTTCTGGCGGCTCTTATCAACAGGGCTATAGGAAGCCAGTTAAAATGTATTTTTGTAGATAATGGCGTATTAAGAAAAGACGAAGCGAAGGAAGTTATCAAGACATTTAAAGATGATCTTCGGATAGATTTACATTTTGTTGACGCGGGTGTCAGATTTCTGAGACATTTGGCTGGTGTTGTTGATCCGGAACAAAAAAGAAAAATTATAGGAAATGAATTTATACATATATTCCAGGAAGAAGCGGAAAAATTCGGTCAGGTTAAATTTTTAGCCCAGGGAACTCTTTACCCCGATGTGATAGAAAGCGGCGGGATATCTCACGGCCCGGCTGCCACCATAAAAAGTCATCATAACGTTGGCGGTTTACCCGAAAACATGAATCTTGATTTAATTGAACCTTTTCGTGAACTTTTTAAAGACGAAGTAAGACAATTGGCCCGGGAATTGCAACTGCCAGATAAAGTAATAAACAGGCATCCCTTCCCGGGGCCAGGTTTAGCCGTTAGAATTCTGGGTGATATAACTAATGAAAGACTGGAAATACTCCGGGAAGCCGATGCCATATTTATAGAGGAACTTCGCAAAGCTGATTGGTACGATAAAACATGGCAGTCCTTCGCTGTCCTGCTTCCTGTAAGAAGCGTCGGTGTGATGGGTGACGAACGCACATACGATCAGGTTATAGCCCTGAGAGCCGTCACCGGTGAAGATGCCATGACCGCAGATTGGGCCCATCTACCTTATGACCTTTTGGGTAAAATGTCAAACCGAATTATAAACGAAGTACGGGGAGTCAACCGGGTCGTTTACGATATAAGCTCAAAACCACCCAGCACCATCGAATGGGAATAATATATTTTTTTCTTCTTGAACCATTTAAGTCTTGAATCTCACAACCATTTGAAGGATGAATTCAATGAAACATAAAGGTGGCGTTTGCCATAAACTTAAATTCTTATTATGCTTTATAATTATATTTTTATTTTCAATATCTTCTTACGGTGCTGGTGAAAAATCCTGGAATATCACCTATCCTGGATCAAATTCCACATCCCTACCTGTATACGCAATTATGAATATAAAATCCGGTGTTTTAATCGGGCCCATAGTTGCAAAAGCTGCTGTTTCAGGGGATGTAACCTTTACCAACCAGACTACCGGTTCAACCCGCAACCTTAACGTTGGTCTTGTTGATGGTGAATATTCCGGTGACGTAAACCTTCAGGATGTTGGCAATTACAAAGTTGAAGAAAATTACGTCCTGAATGTCAAGCTGTATTTCGGTGTAGTTCTTATCGGCCAGGGGGATTTCCCCGAATCCCATGTATGGTATTACAATAACCAGTCAGCCGGGATAAAAACCTTCAATGTAAATTCCTCCCTCAGATACCTCAGCTCCCAGGTAACTGGAGATGTTGAGGTGTATTCTGTTAGTCCAGAAAATATATATCCGGGCGGAAGCGCCTCTAATATAATGATCAGGGCTTTACAGGACATTAACCAGGGTGAATTAATTGCCAACGATGTCACGTTAAACACCCGGTGGAGTAAAAACGCCGGGGTTACAGCCCAAAATGCGGCTCCGGTTGTTACCATTACCGCAGCCTCCCAGTCCTATTCCAACAGCGATGTCCAGATTACCTTTAACTTGCAGGATACAGAAAACACTGTTGTGGAATTGCAATATAGAGGCGAAGGCATTACCACATGGACTCCTGCTACAATTATTAGCAGCACTGCGAGTCCGGGTTCAAATACTCTATACTGGAAAGCAGCCCAGGATCAGCCTAACGGTCAGGGTGCATATAATATAAGGATGAGGGCCAGTGACGGTATTTCTTATAGCAATTGGGATTCGGCCAACGTAAATATAAACAATACCACCGCCGCTGATAATAACCCTCCCAGCGCCTTGAATCTGCGAATCGCTACCATTGATTCTGATAATAATAATGTTGTAAATCGTCAGCCTATAACAGGAGACAGGCTGAAAGCTGTCTATGATTTTTTCGACCCTGATGTAGGTGATACTGAAAGTGGAAGCTTGTTAAAATGGTATAAAAACGGTGTTTTGCAAAAAAGCCTGAGTATATCTGGTTCCGATGATACCAGAACAATTCTCACTGAACCTATAAAAAAGGGTGAAGCCTGGTATTTTACAATAACACCCAGCGATGGCGAAAGTAACGGACCTGTTGCTCAATCTTCACCAATACCAATAGGCAACGCCCCTCCCAGTGTTAGCAATGTAAGGATAGAGCCGTATGATTTTGGTAACAGGCCCACCACTCAGGACGATCTGGTAGCCAGTTACAGCTTTTTCGATCCGGAGGATGACGAAGAGGGAACTCATGAAATAAGATGGTACAAAAACGGTTTTCACCAGGCCGTACATAATAATGTTAATCCCCTGCCCCATTCGGCCACCCAGCGCAACGACGAATGGAAGTTTACCATCCGGCCCTGGGATATTGACGGTGGTCATCCCGATAATTTTACCGAATCACCAACTGTTACTATCGTGAATCAAAGACCTGATGTGGAAATTCTGTCTGTTGAGGGCAATAAAGATGCCAACGGCAGCTTTAACGGTGATATTACCATAAGGTATAATCTTATTGATGATGATGGTGATCCCTGTAGATTAACTGTCTGGTATCAGGGCGGCCCTGCTGGTGTTGTGGAAACCTCCGCTTATATAGTCGGGGCAACCGGGGAGGCAAATAATGTTCTGGAAGGAGTTATACCGGCTACTGGTCTGACATTGACATGGAAAACCAAAGAGGACTTACCATCAGGATATGCCACGGATTTCCGTATAGGTATAAGGCCCTTTGACGGTGTGGATAACGGAAGCAAAAAACTTTCTGAAGTTTTTGCCCTGGATAATAACAACGCTCCTTCTGTCTCCAACTTGGCCATTTCTCCCGAAAATCCTTATTCTATACATGAGTTAAACGCTGTTTATGATTTTCAGGATCAGGAAGATGATCAGGAACTGGGAACTGAAATAAAATGGTATAAAAATGGCGAGGAAGTTATAAGCTATAAAAATCAAGAACAGATCCCGAATACTGCCACCCAGAGGGGTGAAGAATGGTATTTCACAGTTATGCCAAAGGATGGCAAAGAGTTTGGACAGCAGTTACAGTCACCAGTTGTTACAATAGTAAACGCCGTTCCTGTAGCAAAAGATGTTACTCTTTCTCCCGCAGACCCGACTTCTGAGGATGACCTTGTTGCTTCTTATGTATACGAAGATGCCGACGGTGATATACAGCAAGGTTTTAAAATCCGTTGGTATTCAAACGAAGTCCTCCAGTCTCAATACGATGATGTGGATACTATCCCCGCTTCGGAGGTTGGAAAAGACGAGGTGTGGTATTTCACCGTCCAGGTTAATGATGGTATAGAGGACAGCCAGGTTTATAAATCCAACAGCGTGGCCATTGGCAACGTACCCCCGGAAGTTCTTAATCTCACCGTACCACCCCAGGGATTTCAGGATGTTACCATCAAGTTTGACCTTGTGGATGCTGATAGCGATGAATGTAATATTGTGGTAGAATACCAGAGAATTTTTACCGACGAGTGGATTCCCGCCACTATTGCCGAGGCGCTAACAGGATTGGCCCCTGGAAATATTACCCTGACATGGCAGTCATCCAGCGATGAGAATATTGACGAACCCGTTAAGTTCAGAATCCGGGTGACACCCAGCGACCCCATTGTTACTGGCAAACCCGTTGAATCTATTGTTTTTACTCTGGATAACAATATCCCTCCTGTGGCCAGCAACCTGGAGATCCTCCCCCCGAATCCTACCACCGCTGACAGCCTGACTGCTTCTTATGATTACATTGATCCTGATGGTGGTATAGAGAGTAATTCGGAAATTATCTGGTACAGGAACAACCAGCAGACCATATATGCCGGAAGAACCCTCCCGGAAAATGCTACTGCCAGAGGTGAATCCTGGCATTTTACCGTAATGCCCAAGGATGGTGCAAAATTTGGCGAATTGAAAACTTCCCAGCCTGTGACTGTAATAAACACGCCGCCGCTGGTGTTGAATTTATCCATAATTCCAGCCCAGCCTGAATCTGATGACACTCTCACCGCCCGGTATGACTATCGGGATATAGACGAGGATAAGGAAGCTGGTACGGAGATAGAATGGTATAATAACGGTGTATTACAATCTAAGGTTACTGTATTGACCGAGGCGGACAAAAGTCTGAACGAGCCTATGTCAAAAGGTGACCAATGGCATGTTGTGGTAAAACCAAAGGATGGGAATGATTTTGGCGAACCTGTTACATCTGCTCCTGTCGCGGTGGAAAATGCTGTCCCGGTTGTAAAGGACATTACTGTCACCGGTGATTCCGGCGAAGTTACCATTACTTACACCCTTATAGATACAGACGAAGACCCATGCGACCTTAACGTCCAGTATCAGGGCGGTTCTGTTGCCTCTACTACATGGGTTGCTGCCACTATTGCAGAACCTATTATAAAGGTTATCCCCGGTGAAGATTTGCAAATTACATGGATTTCAAACGTTGACGAATTAGGACGCAAAGCCAGTAATTATAAAATAAAAATTACGCCTCATGATGGTATTGCCCCTGGTATAAGTGCCACGTCCCCGGCCTTTGCCCTCAATAATAATACCCCTCCGTCTGCCCTTAGTATGTCCATTATACCCGAATTTCCCACAGCCGCCGATGATCTTCAGGTTCAGTATCTGTTTGCTGATGCCGATGGCGATAAAGAGGTAAAACCTGCTGAGATCCGATGGTTTAAAGACGGTGTTGTGGTTGTTTTGTATGATAACCTTACAATACTACCTGCCAGCGCCACATCAAAAGGCGAAAGGTGGCATTATACAATAAAGGTGAACGACGGTAAAGAATTCGGAAAATCCCAGATTTCCCCTGACGTAACTATCGGAAATTCTCCACCCAGAGCTACTGAGGTGTCAGTATTTCCAGGCCAACCTTCTGTCACCGATCAGCTTGAGGTTCGTTATACATACATTGACCCCGACGGCGACAGGGAGGATGGAACGGAGATCAGGTGGTATCGTAACGATGTTTATATGCCCGTTTATGACAACTCCCCTATAATTCCCGGTGTGGCAACAAAGCAGGGGGACGAGTGGTATTTTACGGTCACTCCCCGGGATGGCATGGTTTCCGGTATCCCCTGGACTTCTTCAAGGGTCTATGTGGGTAATACTCCCCCGTCGGTCAGCTCTCTAAATATAACCCCATCAACACCTTTGACCACTGATGATTTAGTCGCGTCATACATTTTCACCGACCCTGAAAATGACCCGGACAGCGGAAGCAGGATTATATGGTTTAGAGGTGCTGTAAATCAGACCACATATACACCTATGGACAAATATAATGATCTCCTGCGTCTTCCGGCTGAGGCTACGTCGAAGCGTCAGGTGTGGTATTTCACCGTTAAACCCAAGGATGGTAAGCAGTTTGGTATAGAAGAACGTTCCAATTTTGTTGTCATTGGAAACACGCCGCCCAGAGCTGAAGACCTCACCATTACACCACCTTATCCCGTCAGCGGTAATGACCTGGTTGCCGACTATAATTACACTGATGTTGACGCTGATCTGGAAGTTAATAGCGAAATAAAATGGTATAAAGACGGAAATCTGATGCCCAATTTCAACGGTCTGCGAACGCTACCTGCAAAAGAAACCCGTAACGGTGAAATATGGTATTTTACCGTAAGGCCCAGAGATGGTTCTGATTATGGTGCATTGAAAGAATCACCCCATGTTGAGGTCGGAAGTCCCGTTCCCAGGGCTAACAACCTTTATATTATGTATACCGATGATCCCCTGGCAAGAGACCCCCTTACCACTGATTACCTTACTGCAGTTTATAGCTATACCGATCCCAATAATCTGCCTGAATCTGGAAGTGAAATAACATGGTACAGGGATGGTGTTGTTCAGTCCGAATACAGCGACGAAAAAATCCTGCCGCCTGAGGCCACTGCCAAAGGTGAACAATGGTATTTCACCGTCAGACCCGGTAACGGCTCCCGACTTGGTGAGCAGCAGGCTTCTCCTCCTGTCATCATAGCCAACAGCGCGCCCAGATTGGTTTCTGTTGCCCCGCTGCCATCTTCTCCTACTACAGATAATGTGGTTGCCGTTGATTATATTTTCGACGATCCCGATCTTGATGTGGAATTCCGAAATGAAATTAAATGGTACAGAAACGGAACTTTGCAAACCAACTATAATAATTTAACCGAACTTCCACCCGCCGCCACCAGCCGGGGAGATATATGGCATTTCGCCATTAGATCCAGCGATGGAAGTGATTTCAGCCAGTGGGTTACTTCCTCTGAAGTTGTTATAAGCAATGGTCTACCCAGAGTAATTGACGCGGTAATACTGCCTGCCGATCCTTTGACCGATAACGATCTTATAATATCATATACTTTTGTGGATACTGAGGGCGATCCCGATTCGGGAACTCAGTTTAAATGGTATAGAAACGGTACATATCGGGGTGATTATGATAACCTGAAGACCATCCCCGATGATGAAACTGAAAAGGATGATCAATGGTATTGTGTCATAACACCTAATGATGGAAGAGATTTCGGTAATGACAAAGTCTCTGAAACAGCAGTAATCGGTAATACAAAACCCCAGGCTGTGGATTTATATCCTGAGGTTGAACAGGTCTTCCGCGATTCATCTGTGATTATTATCGCCGAAGGATTTGATGCTGATTCTGTTGATTCCGGTGATGCTCTTGATTGTCAGATACAATACAGTATTAAGGCCAATACATGGATTGATTTATCTGCCGGATTTACCGAAATACCATCACCCCATTGGGAAGCTGTTTTTGAACCTGCTGCCAATGCCCAACTGGGTGGTTATAATTTCAGGGTGAAGTTTACAGATTCCGATGGTGCTGAAAGCTCATGGGCTGTTAGGGAAGCTATGGTAAGTGTGGAAAATAATCTGCCTGTAATATCAACTGATACCCATAACCTGCATGTTCCGGAGGACACTATAAGGGAATTTGATCTTAAGCTTTACGGTGATGATGTTGAAGACGGCCGGGAATTGACGTGGGTATTGGACGAAAACAGCGTTAATTTTGATCTCTTTGAAGTTATCCTGTCCCAGGGACGTTTTCTGACCGTTAAGCCCGTTGATGACAAAAATGGTTCGGATAATATTATCCTTACTCTGATGGATTCCGATGGCGCAGAGGTTATTGATCCGGAGGTAAATATTACTGTTGATCCGGTAAATGATCCTCCCAGTATACCTGCTTCTGTGGCAATTGAACCGGCTATACCGGCTACTTCCGATAATCTCATATGTTCCGCTTCTGGAAGCACCGATGCTGATGGTGATGTCATTGTTTACAGGTTCCGATGGTATAAAGATGAGGTTTTGCAGACTATACCAAGTCCTGAAAATACAGTTTCCTTCTCCAAAACAAAAAAGAATGAAGTATGGCGATGTGAAGTCACTCCAACTGACGGCGTTAGCGATGGCCCTTCCAGATCTGCTGAGGTTACTATAAACAATACACTGCCCGAAGTTAGCAATATTCGCGTTGATGGTAGTATAAATGATATAGAAATTACTTACGACCTCAAGGATCTGGATGATGATAATTGTTCCGTAAAGCTTGAATATAAGGTTAAAAATAATTCCTGGAAAACTGCCACTGTCTCAGGTGAGGTCAGCGACATAAGTCCTGATAATAATCTGAAAATAACCTGGGAATCGGATACTGATGAACCGAACACTGTGACCACCAATTGCTGGATAAGATTGACTCCCGATGATGATACCTTACCCGTTACACCTGTTCAATTCGGACCTTTTTTCCTGGATAATAAACCTCCTGTATTTAATTTGACCGCTATTTCCAATCCCATACATCCATATTATATAGAGGTTACGGTTGTATCCGATGAGGAACTGGAAAGCATACCAGAAGCTTTTGCGTTAATAGGGGGTGTCCTGCCAGAGGAAATTATTGTAGATATAGATGATCTTGTAACGGGGGATAATCCACCTGTGGATATAGATATTGGTTTAATCAATAGTGAACCCATGGAAATTGAACTTGAAAAATCAGGGGACAATATATGGACTGGTGTTTTCGCACTGGAACATGGTTTTGAGGATATAGTGCTTATTTCCATTGAAGGGGTAGATATTGTGGGAAATAAAGGACAGGTCCAGTTGGTTAAGGAATTCCATGTTCCCGGTCAGGTTCCCAAACCAGGAGAATTTAAACTGCTGCAGAATTTCCCAAATCCGGTGGTAGATGAAACACATATACCATATCATCTGGCCGAAAGTTCATATGTTGTTATAGAAATTTATAACCTCATTGGTCAATTGGTAAGAGAAATTGATGAGGGCTACAAAGTCGCCGGTTATTATGACACTAGGGACAGCGCAGCCTACTGGGATGCTAAAGATGAATATGGAAATAGCGTCGGCTCCGGCCTGTATTTTTACTGTCTGAAGATAGGAGATTTCCAGAAAGTAAGAAAGATGGCCGTAAGCAGGTAAATATATGAAATAGTAATCACTGTTCGCTGATCAACATTCCAATGGAGTAGATAATAAATGCAAACAAAAACAATAATATTTCCATTTCTGTTAGTCATGCTTGTCGTCTTCATCGGTTGCAGTGATGAAGAAGCCGATGAAGTACCTCTTGCAGAAAAGAGGATAAACGAAGGGTGGTCAGAATACATGGCAGCCAATTATTCCGATGCGGTAATTAGGCATCAACAGGCCCTGGATACAGATCCTGATGCTGCCGAAGCTTATAACGGTATCGGCTGGGCTTTGGCCCGACTGAATAGGATATCTGAAGCTGTAGAAAACTTCCAGCGAGCGATTGCTATGGAACCATCAAACGCCGATGCCCACGCCGGTCTGGCTGGAGCATATATGGCCGAAAGGGATTACGAAAGAGCTATTGCCTCTGCAAGAGCTGCTTTGTCCGCGCAATCTGAGTATTTCTCTCCCCACGATGATATAGGGGTAACAGAGCTTCGTATACTCCTGGCCAAATCTTATTACAACAGGGGTGAATATTCCGAAGCCCGGGCCCAGGTTGACCTTTTAAGAGGTGCTAATGATCTGGATCCATCAAGCTCTACATATTTACAGGACTTGGCATCTGCTATACAGGAAGTTTCAGCTAAACAGATTTTCTAAAATACTGACCACTTATTGCCAATTATAGATCACAAAAGTAAAGGGTCAGTATTTTGACGCCGAAAAACTCTCTTGACATAAGGAAATTTAATTATTATACTACGTGATAATATGTGATATTATTTATATTGTATATTGCTAATTTGCGGAATGTTATTATCTTTAATAATCTTAGAAAGTAATATTTTTCTATATTGAGTTTTTAATTAATTTATTGATCACTTCACTAAGGAGAGGGGATGATCATGAGACGAAGATACACAAGTGCTATATTAATACTTGTATTCATGTTAGTCTTTGCTGGCATGGGACAAGGCCAGGTTGTTGCGCCTCCCAGCCCTATGGACTCTCAGGTTCCGGTAGAAATACTCATGAGCCTTATCGGTAAATATATGGATATGGTTCAGCATTATTTTGATACTGCTGAACAGGGAGGAGAACCTGATTCTGCCATCGAGTTAAGGTTAGCTGCCGATATTCTTATTCCTGAACTGGAAGATGAATCTGAGCTTAACTCTATATTGATGAATGTATCAAAAATGGCCTTCTGGGTTGAAGCCGGTGTTTTTGCCAGGTATCCCCAGACCATGAAAGTTAATCTGTCTGGCACTATGGGCGAAGTTGAATTACTCGCTACTGAATCAGACGTAACTATCTTATCCCGGGATGAGGCTGTGTTTACCACCTTCCCCCTGGAAATAGATGAAGAAGATGTTTCTGACCTGACGGAGCTAATAGACCTGGAAGGTATACTTACAGGCGATTTGTCTACTCTGGACTTTGACTTCCTCGCTTCTCTTGGACTGCTTCAGGAACAGATTAGTGAACTGCTATTACAGTATCTCGCCGATGTTACTATGGAGTATGATGGACTTGAGGTAACACCCGAAGGAAGAGCACACGTTGTTAGACTTACTTCTATTGATAATGGTATGATCGCCACTCTCTGGATCCTTGACGAAACATGGGAACTCTATAAAGTAAGAGTTGACGATCCTATGGGCGGCGGTGGAAATGCTGTTATCTTAATTAAAGATATTCAACTTGTCACTACAAATAAGCTTCCAGATGAAAATCTTGAAATTGATACTTCCAGTTTAGCCGAAGTCTCTTACGACGAATTTATAGCCATTCTAGGTTTGAAAGTGCTTTCAGTAAATCTTGCTGGCGTTCCGGTTGCCGCCGATCTAAATTTGTCTGCTTCTGAAATAACTCAGGGTGAACAGGTTCTTATTACCTCCAGAGGTATGGATATTGAAGACCTGGAAGAGCAGTTAAATGCCACAATAGAATACAAAGCTCCTAACGGTGATTGGACTCCAATAGAATCCAGTTACGTTAATGGTGTTTGGGAAGCCATTTTTACAGCTTCTGTATCTGATGCTCCTGGAATGTATGATTTCAGAGTTACTTATACCGATACAATGGGAAATATCA
>WJIO01000186.1 GCA_014730235.1 Candidatus Poribacteria bacterium | reverse complement strand
CTAACATATTATGAAACAATTATGTTAATATATTTTTTGTTTAACCTTTAGAAGGAGGTATTTACTAATGGCTTCAGTACAGAAGACAATGGATTCAAGTAGTTTGGCAGAAGTTGTAGATCGCATTCTTGACAAAGGTATTGTGGTAGATGCTTGGGCAAGAGTATCATTGGTCGGTATCGAAATACTGGCTGTTGAAGCTCGCGTCGTAGTTGCCTCAGTTGACACATACCTGAAATATGCAGAAGCCGTTGGTCTAACCGCTACCGCCGCTGTTCCTGCATAAATAATCCTACCAAAAAACTTCTGATTCGTCAGATCCCTTTGATTCTTCCGGGTGATGACTTCATCCGGAAGATCAAATATCCCGAAACGAGGGATTTTTAATAGTAAAGCATTAAGCTGATTCAGCAATCAGCTAAAACGGTTTAATAAATTAAAATTTGACTATATATTCGGATAAATAATTGGCCTTTTAAATAATTTTCTGAATATGTGTTTTTTTATAATATTTTATAATAGGAGGTTGCTTTCATGGGTGAATTGAGTAATGGAATGCGGAATCTGGTAGAGGATATAAAAGCATCTGCTGAAAACCGTAGGGCCTCCACCGAGGATCGTCACGTCAAAGTCAGTGAGATGAAATCTGATACTCATAACCTCATA
Organism: Candidatus Poribacteria bacterium; assembly: GCA_014730235.1. GTDB lineage: Bacteria > Poribacteria > DTPJ01 > DTPJ01 > WJIO01 > WJIO01. Next base: position 29,110 of record WJIO01000186.1, on the reverse strand, counting down.
GAACGTTTCCAATTAGAGCGTCAGGATATGTCCAAAGCTCTGGCTGATAAGATATCCGAAGATAAAGCAAGTCGTATGAAGGCTTCAAAAGAGCTTATGGATAACGTTAAGGTATTCCTGGATGAAGTCAGAAATGACCTTCAGGATATGTCAAAAGAACTTCAGGATAAAATGGCCAGCGATAAAGCTGCCCGAAGTGAGGCAACAAAACAGTTGATGGACGAAGTTAAAAACTTCAAAGAAAGTATAAAATCAGATCTACAGCAAATGTCCAAATCCCTGGAAGAAAAAATTGCTTCCGATAGAAAACAAAGAAGCGATGCAGTTAATCAGCTCAGGGATGAGGTAAAATCCTTTATGGATGATATGAAATCGGAAATGGCAGAGACATCCAGGGCCTTACAGGAAAAGATGGCCTCAGATGAGAAAGCCCGAAAAGAAGCTGCCAAAAGCCTCATAGATGAGGTTGATTCATTCATGAAAGGTGTCAGATCTGATATTCAGGAAATGTCCAAGAATCTGAGAGAAAAGGTTTCTGCTGATGAAGAAGCCCGAAGCAAAGCCATAAATGAAATGCTAAATAGCATAGCTTCTGACAGAAAAGAAGCAAGGGATATATGGATAGAATTGTTTTCCTCTGTGGTAGAAACGACGGAAACAACTACCGTTATCGAAGAGGCTTTAGATCAGGAAGATTCCTCCGAAGATGATGAAGTTGAAGAACCACCTTCAAAAACTGAATCGGAAGAGGAAGAATATGAGGATGAGGAACCTTCTCCTGAAACCCCGCAGGATGAAGTCGAAGAACCGACTTCTGAAGAAGCTTCACCTGAAAAAGAAGAGGAAGAAAATATTTCCACAGAAGATCAGGTTCTGGAAATGATTGGTAAACATCCTGAAGGCATTAAGCTGGTTGATATTGGAAATGAAATGGGTGTTGATTGGAGAGGCCTTATATCTGTTATAAAACCTTTAGTTGATGAAAATAAAGTCGAAAAAATTGATAATCTTTATTATCCAAAGAGTTAATCAGAAATAATATTCGAGGGGAATTAATATGGCACAACAGGCGACTGTTCTTCGTCTTGAACCGGGAAAGGATTTCGTTGTTACTCCGTTAATAAAGAGTATATGTCGGCGCTGTTTGGCATATCTAAAAGCTGGTTACCCTGTCCATCTTAGCGGCCCTGCAGGGACGGGTAAAACCACTTTAGCTATGCACCTGGCTGGTGTAATTGGTCGCCCGGTGATGATTATATATGGCGATGAAGAATTTGGTTCTTCAGATCTACTGGGTAATGATAAGGGTATTGTTTCAAAACGTCTGGTGGACAACTTTGTTCATTCTGTTGTAAAAACTGAGGAAAATGTATCCAATGTCTGGGTTGATCAAAGACTAACCACAGCATGCAAAAATGGATATACACTCGTTTATGATGAATTTTCCCGTTCTAGGGCAGAAGCTAACAATGTTCTTTTGTCGGCTTTGGAAGAAAGACTCCTGGTATTACCGGAAAGCAGATACGGTGAAAGTTACATCAATATTCATTCGGAATTCCGGGCTATATTCACCAGTAATCCTGATGAATATGCGGGGGTTTATACTCCTCAGAGCGCTTTACTGGATAGAATGATTACCATTAACCTGGGATGTTATGATGCCCAAACTGAAGCTGCTATTACATCGGCAAAATCAGGTATGCCTGAAAAAGAATCAAATAAAATAGTGGAACTTGTCAGGCATATAAGGGAAAACCAGGATATAAGTTTTGACCCCACTATCAGAGCATCAATCATGATTGCCGATATTGTTAATAAGCAGGAAGTCAAAGTGAAAACTGATGATAGGGTTTTCATTGAAACATGTCTGGATGTTATATGTAAAGGTTCAGATACCAGTGGTCAGGTAAAGAAAGCAATTGAAAATATAATTGGATAATTCCCGGTAGTTTAAGGCTTCGACATTTTATCAAAAATACTCATTATATTCTTGAAAGGGGGATGACGGCTATTCCTACCCAGGATTTCAAAGAATTCAGGGATAATTAATCGCCGAAGATAGTTATGGAAAGAAGAATAAGAGGAATAAGAGATATTCCTAATACCACAAAACGCATTAAAACTGCTTTGCGGATGCGGAATCACTATGATGAATATGATATTTACAACGAACTGGCTGGTCTTGGTCGTGAAAGACAGAGACTAAACAAGGAAAAAAATAACTGGGAAAAAAGAATAGACAGGATCTCAAAACGCCTGGAAGAAATTGATGAGGAAGAAAATGAACTTATGGAGAGACTGGGCGTTCGAGAAAAAATAAATAAACAAAATCAAAACGCAAAAGATAATGAATCAGAAAAAAAGGCTGAGGTTATTTTAAAATATTAAGCTATGCGAAATATTATTAAACTTAAAACAAGACGAAATATAAAAACATCGGGCAAAATAAAACATTTCAGGTATATAAGGTGTTTTAATAATCGTCATCATAAACTGAATGGTAATATTTCAAGGTCTATAGGTATTATAAGAGGATTAGCCCGTTTGGATTCATCAAATAGACTTGTTATTCCAGATAACTTGCTGTCATTTATGGATCTAAAACCCAATGATGTTGTAAATGTCAGGTTTACAAATACAATTGGGAATAGAAAACTAATAATCTTAAAACAGTAACAGTAATCGTTAGAAATGAATATCATTCATGATGTCATCCTGCAAAAGCAGGAATCCGGTCTTTCTGGATAAGTTTTTTCTGGACTCCTGCTTCAAGCTTTTTGAAAAGGCTTGAGTAAAAAGGAATAAGAGTTTCGCAGGAATGACAAATTTTGTAATTTACCATCATCATAAAAGTATTTTCTAAATACATTTTTCATTTTTTAACGATTACAGTAAACATATCTTTATTTTTAGCGATTTCATAACAAAATAGGTTAACAAAAGCAATCATTTTTAATGGGCACGAAATTTTCGTGCCCGAATCTTTTGTATTTACCCGACTAAATTTCAAAATACAAAATACCAGGACTAAAGTGACGTAAGTATGTCACACCCTTTTATATATAATTATAGTAGTTTACAATTAAATACTGATCTGTAAATTTGCTGGAAAGGTTAACCTATTATGACAGAAAAATTAAATACATTCTTGCTTCATTGTATCGTTGAAACTACCAAATTTGAAAATGAATATATTTCCATTCCTGAGACGATACATAGCATAAATTATAAAGATCTTACAACTATCACCAGAAAAATAGATCCTGCTATTGCTGAACAGCCCGGAATGCATGAAGCTGAACTTAAAGTCCTTCTTGCATCTTACCAACAGATAAATATAAATATATTCCAAAACCTCACTATACTCCCGCTTAGATTTGGAATTATGGTGGATCAGGAAGAACAGGTTGAGGAATTCATGGCCAATTCCTACATACATATTAAATGGGCACTGAATAACCTTCGCAATAAAGCTGAATTTGCAGTTCAGCTTTTCTGGGATCTGGATACAGTTTTACAGAATATAAGTAAAGATGAAAACTGGCTTAAAGAGGCTGTGAAATCTATTGACATTAATGATAAAATTCAGCTTGGTAAACTACTGTTCCAGTCAGCAGAAAAACTAAAACGCCAGATTATTGATTCTATTCACGACAAATTATCCAATGTATCTATTGATTCATCAGAAGGTAGATCAGCCGATGACTCAATTATTTTTAACAGGAGCTATCTCATCAATAGACAGGATGAAGCAGAATTCGATAAGGCTATGGAGGAACTTGGTAATGAAAATGAATCTTACCTCAGTTTTAAATATATTGGCCCAATTCCTCCCTATAGTTTTGCACCACTTGAATTCAAAAAAGGCAATTATGAATTAATTGATAAAGCCCGTAGAAGGCTGGAACTCCCGGAAAAAGCACATCTGGATGATATTAAGGCATCCTATCGAAGACTTGCGTTGAAATACCATCCTGACAAAACGGATGGAGACAAGGAATCATATAAGCTTTTTAAAGAAATAGACGAAGCCTATAAAATTTTAGAGTCATATTGTCATAGTTATAGCAGTTCTCTTGAAGATGGAAAAAATGCTGTTTTTTCGTTCTCAAGAGATGAAGTTGAAAAAGTTTTTATTGCAGAGAGGTTATTGATCCGATGAGAAAGCGAGTTACAAGAAAAGTAAATAACGGAAGCTCCCATTATGGAAAATTGTTTTACGCTGTTATTCTTTCAGATCAGGAAAGTAACTTCGGTCCTATAGGTCTGGATAATAAAGTTGTCCATAGCATTCATTATGAAGATATTGGTGCTCTGGTAAGTGATTATCCTCGTGTTGATTCCATTAAACTTCTCAGGAAAAATCTGGCTCCATACCATGAAGTGATACGCAAGGCATCAGAGCTTTTTACCACAATTCCTGCCAGATTCGGTCAGATAGCTAGAGATGCAGGTGAGGTTAATATTGCTCTGCGTAAAAGTTACCAAACTATTCGACAGGAGCTTGAAAGACTTAAGAACAAAGTTGAAATGGGATTAAAGGTTGAATGGAATGTTGATGATGTGTTTAAGTATTTCATTGACAGGGATGATAAACTCAGATCCATTCGGGATAAATACATGGGCGAGGGTAAATCCCTGGGACGTAAGGAAATTATTGATTTTGGTACTTATTTCCACAAGAGAATGGAAAAAACCAGAGAACAGATAACCAATGATATTTTAACCCATCTTCCTCCGGGAGAAGCCCGGGTTGAAGAAATAAACAATGATTCAACAATAACTAATGCAACTTTGCTAATTGAAAAAGACATGCGTTCTGATCTGGAAAAGGCCATTGATAGACTAGGCGAAAATATGGGAAATGAGTATTCCCTCAAACTTGACGGTCCCTGGCCTCCATTCAGTTTTGTTGACAGACTGGAATTGCATCTCGAAAGGTAGTAGTCATGGGTATTCTTGATAATATTTTACTGGCACCAATAAAATTACCGGTATTTATAGCTAAGAAAATTGACGAAATGGCAAAAGAAGAGCTTTTTAATGAAGATAAGATAAGAGAAGATTTAAGAAATCTTTATTTACAATTGGAAAAAGGTGAAATCAGCGAAGAGGAATTTGAAGAAAAAGAAGAAGAGCTTGTGGATATTTTGGAAGAGATAGCTGCTCAAAAAGGCGGAGGTTAAGGCGATGGAAACGTTAGCCTGTAATTCTTCTTATACAGGTAGGGCTTATTCTCTTATAAAAGATATATTTAAGAAACAAGGTGCTAAATTGTTTGTCTACTTTGGTGTATTGTCATTTGCTATTTTTACCGCAATGGGATTATCATGCCTGTTTACATACATGCGGGTTAGCCATGATTACCAAACACAAATGACTCAGGAACATACAAGACTAAAAGAGATGATAAATGAATACGCTATAAAATCATCACTCCTTAAAGGTGAAATAAAGGCATATCGTGCAGCTATATCTACTTTATCCAAAAAGGGAAAACGGAAATCTTTAGGTTATTTTAATGTTACTGCCTATGATCCCAAAGATAGCTGCGTTCCATTTAACGATGGATTGACATCTAACCTCATTCCGGCAGGTATGGGTGTTGCTGCTGTTGATCCCGGTGTTATTCCATATGGTTCTGTCCTGTATGCTCCGGAAATTAACAGGTACTTTTTTGCATGTGATACAGGATCAGCCATGAAAAAAAACAATGGTAGAAATATTGATTTACTCATGCCTACCGTAAAAGAAGCATTGGTTTTTGGTAGAAAAAAATTAGAACTGGAGTTAATTGATCTGTCATCGGATTAATGATATAATAAAAATATTCTATGTCCAAATAACACAATCATCAAGGAGAAATTTATGGCTGAGATTGAAGAAATAAATACCTTACATGAGAATAAAACGGTTCGTCTAAAACTGAAGGATGCAATAAACAACGCTGTTGAACAACTCCAAATGCTAATAGGATTGGAGCTTTCAAGTGTGGTTGGAGCATCAAGAACTGAAGATGGTTGGAATATCACCATTGAATTTATAGAGAGAAAAGCAATACCTGATACACTGGATGTATTGGGTATATACGAAGTTGAACTTGACGAAGATGGTGATGTTATTAATTATGAACGCCGCAGCATGCGTAAAAGAATGGATCTTGAGGAAATTGTTGAGTAATTAAAGCTTGAGGTAATATATGGACATCATTAATGAATTTCCAGATGATAATGATGATATATCATTGGAACAAAGGATTTCTTTGTGTGAACTTCTGGATCGCGTATTAAATAAAGGGGCTGTATTAACTGGAGAAATTTGCATATCTGTCGCTGGTGTGGAACTTCTGTATATAGGTCTGAGTGTTCTGGTAAGTTCTGTTGAAACACTTATTGAAGCAATGGATGAGGAAATAATCAGTGAATCGACCTGAGATAACATCAAAATTCCTGGATGATTTTGCGAATAACCTTGAACCAGTTAAAAAGCCTACAAAGGTGAAGGTAGATCCAGAGGGAGTAGAACAAGGACTTGTAAAGTTGGTTCTGGCTCTGGTAGAGCTTATCAGGCAGTTGCTGGAAAAACAGGCTATTAGAAGAATAGAAGGCGGAACTCTAACTGATGAAGAAATTGAGCGACTCGGTACTACTCTTATGAAGTTAGAGGAAAAAATTATTGAGTTGAAAGAATATTTTGAAATAGAAGAGCTAAACATTGATTTAGGACCTTTAGGAAATTTACTTGATTAGAGGGGAATGGGTCTGTGGGACACCAAGAACAAATTGTTCATTCCACCAACGCAAATAACCTGGTGGAAATCCTTGAGAGAGTATTGGATAAGGGCGTTGTTATTGCTGGCGATATCCGTATTAAGCTTCTGGAAGTTGAGCTTTTGACAATCAATATTAGATTGCTTCTGGCATCAGTGGAAAGGGCCAAAGAGATGGGTATAGATTGGTGGGAAGGTAATCCGTTTTTAAGTGCTATGGCGGAACGCAAACAAAGGTTGGAACAAGAAGTAAAAGCACACCAACTTGAAGATAAAGAAGCTGAAATAGAAGCTCTTAAAAAACGTATATCTGAATTAGAAAAAACCAGTTAAGCAATCGTCAGCACGCTTTGCATGTCTCTCTCCTAAAAATTGTGTAACGCGTGCTTAAGCCCCGCTATATGCGGGGCGCTATTATTATATATAATTCAGTAAAACTGAAGATGGAGGTTATTGGTAATGGGTAAAGATGATAAAAAGGATAACGTCAAAGGCAACATAAATATTGATATAGGATTAGGAGGTTTGTTTAAAGGTCTTGGTTCCCTGATCGATCTGGCAAGTGAATTAGCCGAAAAATCCGAAAGTATAAAAAAAGAAGGGGTAATCGGTGATGATAAAGACTTGAAAGCCGTATACGGCGTTTCTGTGAAATTTGGAACTGGTGGAAAAGCTACTGTTCAACAATTTGGTAATGTTAAAGAAAAAAAACAAGGACCGATAGTTGATGAAATTCGGGAACCTATGGTGGATATTTTTGATGAAGGTGATTATATACTGGTAATCGCTGAAATGCCTGGAGTATCAGAAACTGAAATAAAATACGAAATTAAAGGAGATATACTTATACTATCAGGTGAAAAAAAAGAGCGAAAATATTACAAGGAAATACTACTTTCCGCTCCTGTTGATGAAGAAAAAACTAAATACTCAAACAGAAATGGTATAGTGGAGATTAAATTGTGGAAGCAGAAGAATCAGGATTAGACCAGAATAATAATTTTTACCTTTATTGTATTTTCAGGGGTATACCGGATATAGAATCAAATCCAGGAATAGATAGGCAAAATAAAACCTTTTTTTTATCTCACCAAAACCTCGGTGCTCTGGTAAGTTCAGTTTCCAGAGATAAATATAACGAAGACGCACTGGAAAAATCCCTTCAGAACATTGAGTGGTTAACTCCAAGAGTAAGAACCCATGAAAAAATAATAAGAACAGCAATGGAGAATCACAGTATTATCCCTATGCGTTTTGGCACTATCTATTCTGATAGCAAGAAAATCATTGATATACTGGTTAAGGGATTCAAGGAATTTAATGATTATTTTGACGTTGTTGATGGAAAAGAGGAATGGGGAATAAAGGTATATGCTGAAAATGACGCTGGTTCAGAGGAAATAGCTAAATCAAGCAAAGAAATTGTGGATCTGGATAAACGTATTGCCCATATGCCACCGGGCAAAGCATATCTATTGAAAAAAAAGCGGGAGAGCTTAATCAGCAAATTCCGCACCAATTACCTGAAAAATCTTTCTAATTCAATATATAAGACTATATCATCCTGGTGCATAGCAGGATGTAGAAATAAACTTCTTGGCAGAAATGCAACGGGAAAAAATATGGATATGATACTTAATTCTGCTTTTTTGATTGATAAGAAATCTTTTGATAATTTCAAAAAAAACTTGGATAAACTTGCCCTTAGACATAAACCAAGCCTTATATTATTCGAGTTAAGTGGTCCTTGGCCGTGTTATAATTTCTGTCCTGAATTCAATGTTTTTAAAGAAGAATAAAAATCTTGAAATATGTTTATTGTTTAACCAAAAATAATACAATAATGCCAAAAGATCTATCTACGGGTATTTGCAACTCAAGAATCCGAATTGTAACTTTGGGTGATATATCGGTTTTCTTTAGTGAAATTGATTCTCGCAGTTTGGATGCTAACAATACCAACGTTATTAATCATCAGAAAGTTGTGGATATTATTTTTAAGCAATCTCAATCTATAATACCATGTCGCTTTGCCACCTTTTTCCCGGATATTGAGGATATAATAATATTTTTAAAAGAAAATATGAAAATACTGAATGAATACCTGTCAAAACTTGAGGGTAAAGCAGAAATCAGTATAAAGATTTTATTTGATATTAAAAACATAGATATAAAATCCAGAGATAATAAAGAAGTAAAAATTCAAAATGGCATGAATTACCTGATGAATAAAAAACGTAAACACGACAATATAAAAAAATTAAAGGATATATCGGGAGATTTGAAACAGAAGCTGGATAAAATCCTTATTCCCCATAGTTCTGAAGTTATCTCCAGCGTTAAAATTATAAAAAGGATGCTTATCAGGAATATATGCTATCTGATCGAACAGGATCAATTGGAATCCTTTAAATACTCTTACCAGCAGTTCAGGAATAATAATCCAGACCTGCGTTTGCTTTATTCAGGCCCCTGGCCTCCTTATACTTTTGCAAATATAAATCTCTGGAAAGGCTTGGAGTAAAAATGCGAGAATTGCTTTATATACCTATTGTTCATACACCTGAAGACCTGGGAAACCATTTATCCGAAGCCAGAAAACAATACACAGCTAGATATGGTGAATCTAAATGGGAAGAACATATAAAGGCTGTTGAAAATTTCTGGACAGAAATCAGGAATACACTGCTCAATTTACCTATTAATTACAAAAAAGCAAAAATCTATCAGGACAGTCTACCTGTATGTAATCAGGAACTTAAAATAGTCCAGGCCCTTGCAGAAGATGGCAACAGAAATTATAAGCTACTGCTGGAGTTAATCCAAAAAGGAGCATCAATAGTTGGAACAGAAGCATCAGAGCTACTGCTAGAGGAAAGGGAAAGACTTAAGAACATGGGAGTAGTTGGTTCAACAAACAAATACGACGATCTGATGAAACGCCGGGATGAATATATAGCCTGTAGGATTGACTCGACTCTGAAGGATGGTGAAACTGGCCTTTTGTTTATGGGAGCTCTTCATAAAGTGACTGATAAATTGGTTGACGACATCAAGATCTATAAATCGGTAAAAAATCTAAAGGAGAATCATTAAATGGGTGCAGGAACAGAGCCAAATACGATTAATCTTAAAGTATCAGAAGGATTAAATCGGGATGCAGGTAAAGGTCTTGCCCGGATGGATCCCGAAGATATGAAAAAACTTGACGTTTCTGTAGGGGATATTATCAGTATTCGGGGTAAACGAATGACAGTCGCTAAGGTAATGCCTGCGTATCCTGATGATCGAGGTAAAGAAATCATTCAGATTGACGGCCTTACCCGTCGTAATGCCGATACAGGAATCGGTGAAAAGGTCAAACTGTCTCCAGTTTCAGCCCAACCAGCAAAGCTAATATATCTCACTCAGGCTTCCGGGAAAACCCGTTTTTCACAACAACGGGACACAAAATATGTGGGCAAACTACTTAATGATTTACCTGTAGTATCCGGTGATGTAGTCAGAGCCACCCTCTTTGGTTCCAGGTTCCAGGAATTTATTGTGTCAAAAACATCCCCTGATGATATAGTCCTTATTCATCCTGATACAAGAATTAATATAGAAGGTCAAAGAGAAGGAGGACAAAATAAAGCTGGTATTGCATATGAAGACATTGGTGGTTTGGATAAAGCCATACAAAGAGTTCGGGAGATGATAGAATTACCTTTAAGGCATCCCCAGTTGTTCCAGAAATTAGGGATTGAGCCGCCCAAGGGTGTTTTGCTTCATGGACCTCCCGGATGTGGTAAAACACTGCTAGCCCGGGCTGTGGCTAACGAAACTGATGCAGCTTTCTTTTCTATAAGTGGCCCAGAGGTAATACATAAGTTTTATGGTGAGAGTGAAAGACAGCTAAGGGAAATATTTGAACAGGCAAAGCAAAAAGCACCCAGCATTATATTTCTGGATGAAATAGATTCCATAGCTCCAAAGCGGGAAAAAGTAGTAGGAGATGTAGAAAAACGCGTTGTAGCACAGCTTTTGGCCCTTCTGGACGGTCTGAAAGACCGGGGACAGATTGTAGTAGTTGGAGCAACAAATCTACCTAACATGATTGATCCAGCCCTGCGCCGCCCAGGACGCTTTGACCGGGAGATCGTTATTGGTATACCCGATGCCCCGGCTAGATTACAAATCCTGGAAATTCACACACGTGGAATGCCTTTGTTTGATGATATTGACCTGGATAAAATGGCTGAGATAACTCATGGTTATACAGGAGCAGATTTAGAGGCTTTAAGTCGGGAAGCAGCTATGACAGCCCTTAGAACAATTATCCCTAAAATAGATTTTGATATAGATTCCATCCCTTATGAAATTCTGAATGATCTTAACGTTACCATGGATAATTTCATGGATGCCCTCAACGAAATAGAACCATCGGGCATCAGGGAAGTATTTACCGAAGTACCCAATGTGCATTGGGAGGATGTGGGTGGCCTTGAGGAGATCAAGCAGGAACTCCAGGAAGCTGTCGAATGGCCTATGAAATACGCGGATGCATTCAAATATGCCAACATATCACCAACAAAAGGTGTTTTAATTCACGGCGCGCCGGGAACAGGAAAAACACTGCTGGCCAAGGCAGTTGCCACCGAGAGTCAAGCAAATTTCATATCAATCAAAGGACCTGAGTTAATCTCAAAGTGGGTCGGCGAATCTGAAAAAGGAATAAGAGAGGTTTTCCAGAAAGCAAGACAATCCAGCCCCTGCGTATTATTTCTGGATGAACTGGACGCCATCGCTCCACCGCGTTCCGGAGCATCCGATTCCCATGTCTCAGAACGTGTAATAAGCCAGCTTTTAACTGAGATGGACGGCATCGAGGAACTTCGGGGTGTTGTGGTGCTTGCAGCCACTAACCGTCGTGATCTCATTGATGAAGCCCTCTTAAGACCTGGACGTCTCGATCTGGTTATGGAGATGCCAAAACCTGACGAAAAAACCCGTTTGGAGATATTCAAAGTTCATACAAGGGAAAAACCACTGGCTGATGACATTAATTATGATGAGTTGGCTAAAATGACAGATGACCGGGTAGGTGCTGATATAGAATTTGTATGCAGACGGGCGGCAATGATAGCCATCCGGGAATTTATCCAGAAAAGCAAAGATGAACAGGAGAAAGATTATACACAGATAAAGATTAATATGGAACACTTCCAGGCTGCAATGAAAGCCATAGAGAGATAAGGAAGATAGTATAATAAGCGTGGATTAACGGGGTTTTGAGTTAAACTCAAAACCCCGTTATCTTTTAAATGCTTAGTGGTGCATCACATAAAGTAGTATATATAGAACCACCGGGATCAAGCTGACTCTCAATAAAACTAACCGATTCAACAGTAAATTCACCAATTTTCCTTATTTGAATATTTTCCAGTACTTTAGACATTACAGTTGGATTATTCAGTTTTCTGATCCTGCCGATAGTCAGGTGCGGCTTGAATTTCCGTTTTTCCTTTGGAAATCCTATCTTATCCATTTCTTTTTCTATTTGCTTTGCAAGATTTTCCAGTGTTTCATCCGTTGTATTTATCCCGGCCCATATTATTCTTGGTTTACGGGAATTTGGAAAGGCCCCAACACCTTCAAGAATCATATTAAAAGATGAAAATTTACCAGATATTTCCCTGAGTTTCTCATCGATAAAATCCACCTGTGAAACAGGGGTATCACCTAGAAACTTAAGTGTCAAATGAATATTTCCATACTTAGTCCATCTGACATCAGGCATAGATTCTTTTAGCTCATCCTGAAGTTGTTTTAGTACCTTGTGAATATTTTCTGGGAGTTTTATAGCAATAAATGTTCTAATAGTTTCTTTTTTCTTATTTTTCATCTCGGTCGCGGGATAATATCTACTACAGATATATTACCCAATCCACCTTTCAGAATATAAGGTCGATGTCCAACAGTTAGTGACATCCGGGATTTCATCAAAGGCTGACCTCTATTATCTACCCAATCCCTGTGGCCCCATTTCATATCCATATGCTTATGGCCTGTTTGCAAAACCGACAGATCTATCCCCGTATCTTTAGTCTCAAAAATAACCTGTCGCTCCTGGTCGTCCCCTGACCATACAGCCCATATATTATCACCATCAAGCTTGAATTGCAGCAACCAGAGATTCTCGTCGGAAGTCTTCATTCTGCCTAGATATTCACCATGTTTAACCAGTTCTGATATATCCCATGTTACATAATAAGCCGGTTTGGGAGTCAAATCAGGACGTATGATTCCAAAGTTGTTTTCGTTATATTCAGCTTTCCAGCCATCATCCTGGAAATCATACCACCATAAGCCCTCAAAAGATGGCATTGTCCGGGCCAGGAGATAAAGTCTTGCCAAATATGACGCGGAAAGCTCAGGTGATGTTCCCCTCTCGTCCACATGAGTCGGCCAGCCCATTTCAGTAACGTAAAAATCAGGATCATTATCGTTATTATATTTACGTAGCATGGCCTGAACTTCCAGCATCCATGCCTGCCACGCTTCCGGCGTCCTGTCAAAGCCCTTTGCGCTGTAGTTATATGTATGGATGGATATGGCATCGCAGTAATCCACTGCACCCAACTTCATAATCTTTTCAAGCCATCCGTTTCTGACGGCTCCGGGTGTGGGACATCCGCCCAGAACTATTGCATCGGGATTGGCAGACTTGATTCTTGGATATACAGCTTTTAAAAGGTTAAAATAATCCTCCGCTTTACCCCTGTTTCGTTCACCGTTCTTTTCCTGGTGCTTTGGTGGAAGTCCAATGGGAATATCCCATTCATTCCAGATTTCATACCATTTGATTTTATCCCCAAAATGTTTAACTATATGTTCTGAATATCGACAAAAACCTTCCACAGCTTCTGGAGATTTTGGCCTGTCACCATCATCATAAAAAGGGTTGGAATAATCAAGGATCATCATAACCCCAATGCCCTCTTTATTGGCATGGTCAATATATCTATCAATCCTCTCGGATATTTCAAGAACGTCTTTTGTCCTTTCCACATCTTTCCATGTGGATTCATCCCGGATAGAGCTAATTCCGGCCATTTTCATGCTGTAAATATTTGATTCAACGATCCCTTTTCCCTGACTGAAGTGGGTACACATGCCCAATTCAAATATGTTTTCATCCGATATACTGCCCGTCATAGAACTTACAAACACAGTAAGACATCCAATCAATAGCATATTACAATCCTTTTCACTTAATCAGCAGTTCTCTTCTCAGCATATCCAGGGCCATCTGAGATGCCCTGCGCTTTATAGTTGTTCTCTCACCAAGAAACCTGAATTCCCTTGCATTATTCCTTTTATCTGATGCAACAGCAATATATACAAGACCCACAGGTTTGTCAGGAGTTTCGCCAGTCGGTCCTGCAATACCCGTTATTCCCAGACCGTAATCTGTATTCAATAGTTTCCTGACACCCTTAGCCATCTGTAAAGCAACTGTTGAACTTACTGCACCGTATTGTTCTAGATCGCTTTCTGAAACATTAAGAAGCTGAGACTTTACATTGTTGCTATAAGCTATTACAGAACCCTGAAAGTATCTGGAACTACCGGATATGTCAGTTATTCGGTCAGAAACTAAACCGCCGGTACAGGATTCTGCAATGGCGAGGGTTTCTAAATTTTTAACCAGCAGGCATCCGATAACCTCTTCCATTGTCTGGTTGTCTTCACTAAAAACATTATCCTCCAGCTTAGTTCTTATCTGATCGGCGACAACAGCTATCATCCTGTCTGCTTCATCGCTATCGTTAGCTTTGGCCGTTATTCTTACGGATACTTCGTTAGGTCGGGCTAAAAATGCAATAGTGGGATTTGTCAGGGGTTCTACTATTTCATTCAGTGCATCGGCCACTGTGGATTCACCCATTCCACATACTTTAAGCACCCTTGATTTGATAATTCCCTTGCCGGCCCTTTTCGTTATCCAGGGAAATATGGTATCGTTGCACATCCGCTCCATTTCCCTGGGAACTCCTGGCATAGCAATAATCCACTTGCCATCTACTTCGATTATAAGTCCAGGGGCAGAACCAACAGGATTTGGAACAACCTGACAACCGGTTTTAAATACATAGGCCTGTCGTCGGTGCATAGGGAGTATATTATATTTAACCCGGTTAAAATGGGCTTCTATCTGGGCCATAACCTCAGGATCATATACAAGCTCTCGGTTTATGGCCGTAGCGATGCCCTCTCGGGTTATATCGTCAAATGTCGGTCCCAATCCGCCGGTAATTATAACCAATTCAGATCTGCTTAAAGCTGTCTGTGTAGTATTCTTAATACGTTCCAGATTATCCCCGATAACACTACTGTAATAAAGATCAACGCCCAACCTGGCCAGATTTTCACCAAGATATGCGGCGTTGGTATTTACTATCTGCCCTAGGAGCAACTCAGTTCCTACAAAAATAAGTTCACCGCGCATTTAATCTTTTCCTGAATTACATTATAAATAGTTTTAAAACTGTGAAAGTATAGTAACTAAAGGGAATTTTAAGAAAAGGCTTTCTAAATTCTGCTTTTATAAGTGATTTTGTGAGGTTTTGATCAACAAATTTTCTTCAAAATTTTTTGGATATTCAGAATTAATTTTGGTAATCACAAGAGATTTCTATATACTGTTATTCCTATGAAGTTAGGAATAGCAATGCTTAGAAGACTTTCAAATTATTCCCACATTTCCTTAAGTGAGTAATATATAGATTAAACCACTATCTCCTTGATTACCTTACGGTTAATATAAATAAATTCTAAACCTGATATTAAAGTAAGAACCACAGGAATAAACATAAGATAATATATAGGGCCATTATGATCATGAATCTTGGTTAAAAAATGCCATCTATCGGCAAAAAATCTATTTCTTAGGTCATGAATACTTAAAAGCAAAAGGGCGATAACAATGGAATACATCTGGGATGATGCCTTATATTTACCAAGTCGCGTTGCTGCTATTACATTTCCTTTTCGCGCTGCAATAGTGCGTAGAATAGTAATAGTAACTTCCCGGATCATGATAATCAAAACCATCCATGTGGTGATAAGTTTCGGTCCAAGGCTGAGAAACGCAATTAAGGCAGCGCCTACCAGGAGCTTATCAGCCAGAGGATCCATGAATTTTCCAAAATCCGTAATCATACCAGTCTTTCGAGCTATTTTTCCATCCAACATATCCGTTATAGCTGCAACAGAAAAGGCCAGTAAGCTGAAGAAAGCACCTACATATTGATATAATAATATGAAAACAGGGGTTAAAAACATTCTGAATATAGTAAGATAATTTGGTATTGTTCGTATTTTCATTATATTAATCTTCCAATTAAATCATAGATTTCATAAGTGTCTATTATTTCTATATCCACTATATCACCAGGTTCGCAACTATCGCTTTTGGTAATATAGGTTATATCATCAACTTCAGGAGCCTGACCTTGAGTTCTACCTTTTGCCTGAGGTAGTATATCATCCACAATCACCTTTGTTCTCCTGCCTATTAATGCTCTGCGCTTTTTATCTGCTATACTTTGGTGCAAACTGGCTATCTGACTAAGGCGTTCCTGCTTTATTGATTCTGGAACTTGCTCATCAAGATCATAAGCTTTTGTATTCTTTTCCCTTGAATAGGCAAATACACCCAGATGATCGAATTGGGCCTGCTCAACAAAATCTATTAAAGCTTTGAAGTGAACATCATTTTCACCGGGAAAGCCTACAATTAGGGAAGTTCTTAAAGTTACATACGGTATAGTATTCCGAATTTTATCTATCAATTGAAATATCTGCTTTTGTGTTGTTCTTCTTGCCATTCTTTTTAGTATATCATCGTGGATATGCTGAATAGGTATATCTATATAAGAGCAGATTTTTTCTTCTTTTGCAACCAATTCCAGGAGTTCGTCGTCTATATGATTTGGATGGCCATACATAAATCTGATCCAGTGAGTTTTAGGAACATTAACCAATTCCTTCAGCAAAACTACTAAATTACTTCCATCATTCAAATCTCGACCATAACATGTAGTATCCTGTCCGATGAGATTTATCTCTTTAACTCCGAATTCTGACAATACAGCAACTTCTGCCAGTATAGAATCAATACTCCTGCTGCGATACGGTCCGCGTAATTGCGGAATAATACAATAAGAGCATCGGTTATTACAGCCCTCCGATATTTTCACATAAGCCAGATGTGGCGGAGTTGTTCTCAGTCTTGGAACACTGTGGTCATATATATAGGCGGGAGTAGGAGATATTTGAATGATGGTTTTATCGCTCTTCAGAATATATTTGCATACATCCACTATATTCTGGAAATTACCAACACCTACCAGGGCATGTATATCACCTTTTAATTCTTCTGCAAGTTCTTCACCATATCGTTGGGCAAGACAGCCGGTTACTATGATTTTACGTTCACCTTTACCATTAGAATCAATAAGATTATGAATAACTTCCATTGATTCATCCCTGGCTGTATCAATAAATGCACAGGTGTTTATTATGAGAATATCAGCTACATTTTCATCCGGGGTAATTTCATATCCTTCTTCCCTTAATAAACCCAGCATAACCTCTGTATCAACCAGATTTTTATTACATCCAAGACTTATAATACCTACTTTTTTATTCAAGGCAAAGATACTCCAATAAATGAATTCTATTTCTTTCGGGTTTAATAGGGATATTAATGGGATTCAATGGACAAAATATATTTTAAACTACTTTCCATAAAAGAAATAATAATATATTGCCGCAACAACGATAATAAGAACAATAGTAGCGATAGGTATAATAATTTTACTAGAATTGTTGGAAGATTTCGTTTCAGCCTTATTTTCAACGCTGTCATTACTATCGCCGCTGGCAAGTTTACTTAAACCCGTAAGTTTTTTATACTCACGATCCAAAGCTTCGTAATCCAGAGCAACATAATTTGCATAAGCCTTTAAAGAGCCTTTTGCATATATGGGAGCGGGAAAAACATTATAATCATCAGCTTCCAGAGCTTCAAGGTACTTTTTGCTTATCTTAGTATCGTTTGATACTTCGTCCAGTGATTTTTCTTTAGCCATACGTGCCGCTTTAAGTTGTTCACCTATTGACGCCATAGAATAATACCACCTATTGCCGTTTAGGCACAGAGATCACCTGAACACCATCAGGTAAATCAAATTTAAAAGTAGATTCATCCAACTTCTGATTTATCTTGATGTCTTTAAACGAAAGGACAAATACCATTTGATTCTTTTTATCTTCATACATAAACTGAACGGGAATCAGGTCTTTATCCCTTATCCAGACCTGCATGTAATCAAAAGATGCTTTCGCGCCGCCGTCCAGCTTTGGCTTCAATTCAATAGCGTGAATCTCCTGTTTTTCTGCTTCTTTATCTTCAACAAATTTTATATTATAGTTATCTTCAATATTTTCCAGAGAGTGACCAAACCCAGGCATAAGTTCCGCCATATCTGAGTTCTGTGTTAGCTCTTGTTTTGTAACTTGTTTAATCATAGGTGTATAAGCCCATATTGTCCCACCATCAGAGACGATCAATTGTATGGTTTTGTCCATGTTATTGGGATCTCTTGTATCTTTCCGAAGTAAGTTAGGTTTCTGAAAGTTGACAAATCCCTTTGAAACGCGCCTTTGTCCTGCAATGACAGTAGTTTCAGTAAATTCTGCGTTGAAATTTTTGGTCTCTTTATATTTTTCCCTGAACCCTTGGACTATCTCTTTAACACTCGCAGCAGTAGCTGTATTTATTATAAAAAATACCAAACAGATACAAATAATTCCAATTATCTCTAAATGAATTGTTTTCATAATTATCTCCTTATATCTCTAAAAACGAGTATAGCATCTGGCATGGTTTTTGTCAATGCTTTTCAAGCCTTTTATTCATGTAGTTTTCATTTGTAATCATAACGAATAAGCATTAAATATAGCTTACTTTTTTTGACCAAATGAATGAAAATTTTAACGAGATATAACGAAAAAATTTGTTTCTTCAGAGTTAAGTCTGATAATGTAATCGTTAAAAAATGTAATTTATGTTTATAACAATCGCTTTATTCTATGCTTAACTACAGAATTTGTTATTCCTGCGAAAGCAGGAATGACAGCATAAAGAAGTTTCTTATCTTTAACACACTGAACCCGGAAGAGCCATCTATTTTTTAACAATTACGATAATGGAAAAAAGTAAGCATATATTCCCCTTTCAACGATCACCTTCAGGGAAAATAACTTGACTTTAAGTATCTTATTATAATATCCTGATCAGTATAGATTAGGGATATAAATCAATACAGGTGAAATCAATACAGGTGAAGAAAAAGGCTGGAGGAAATTACGGTATGAAATCATATGAAGGCTATATATTTGATATGGATGGGGTGGTATACAGGGGGGATAAACCTATAGAATCTGCCATTAAAATAATAAATAAACTGAAGTCCGAAGGCCGAAAAACCATGTTTATAACCAATAACTCGGCAAAATTACCCGGAGAGTATCAATCTATTCTGCTTCGTATTGGGGTTGAAACTGTCAATGAAACCGACATAATCACAGCGGGAAATGTTGCTGCAAATTATCTGAAGAAACAGTTAAAAATTAAACCTGAAAAAAATAAGGTGTTTTGTATATCTGAAGAATCAGTCAAACAGCTTATCCGGGAAATTGGTATGAAGGTACTGGATATTAAATATCACAGGGAAGCCGATTATGTCGTTGTGGGATTTTATAAGAAATTTAACTGGGAAATGGGAAGCAGAGCCGCTAATGCTATCGCTACTTATGGTGCAACCTTTATAGGCACAAATCCAGATTTTGCCAGACCAGTAGAAAACGGTGAAATCGAAGCCGGTACTGGTTCCATAATAGCCTTCATCGAATCAGCCAGCAGTACCGAGGCACTGCTTATGGGTAAACCTTATCCGGAAATGTATGTTATGGCAATGGAAAGAATGAATATGGTAAAATCTAAGATCTTGATGGTTGGGGATATGCTTACAACTGATATTAAAGGTGCTATAGATTTTGGTATGGATTCGGCTTTGGTTCTTACAGGAATGAGCACTGAAAAAGATATAGAGAAGACAGGTATAAGACCGAATTATATAATCAGAAATTTAGAGGAGCTTTAATTTTAAATATCCCGGATAATAAAAAATTTATGTAAGTTAAATATATCATTGACATGAGGCATAAACTTATGTATACTTTTGTGGGTTGAAATAACTTATTATTTGCGACGTTTTTTGACACATAACACCTGATTAGATTCAACAGATACTGAGATGGAGGTTATGGTGAACCCACCTGTATTTGAGGATGAATTTCTTACAACAAAACAATTGGCCCAAGCTCTCAAAAAAAATCTTGCAACCATACAACGTTGGTGTAGAGAGGGGAAACTACCTGCGGTTAAAATAGAAGGTAGCTACATAATACGCAAGAAAGATTTTGAAGAGTGGTATGTTGAAAAACTTTCTAACTCAAAAACCTCGCTCCAGGAAGAGCAAGGTTAAATATTTTAAATTTCCGTCCTTTTGTTATGGAAGTATTGACATACCCCGGTTAATCCTGCAAGCTAATCTTCCGGAGAGTATATTATAATGAAATCACCATCTCCATCAGGTCAAATGCCTGAATATACTGGAGAAAAGGAAATCCGATTAAGTGAATATTGGAACGAATTGTTAAGGAGAAAGTGGTTAATCATTATACCTTTTGGGATTGTTGTAAGTGCAACCCTGATATTTCTCCTGGTTACACCAAGACAATATACATCCAAAGCGGTCATAAAGATTCCAACACAATCCGGAGGTGGGTTGGCTGCTGCCCTTGGGGCGTTTTTACCTATCGGACAGGCCGGGGATGTTACCACAGAAGTGGAAATAATCAAAAGCAGAACTATATCAGAAAAGGTAATAAAGGAGCTCGGGCTGGATAAGAAGCCAAAAAACACCGATATGGACATGCGGATGATTATAAATAAATTTCAGGAAAACCTTGAAGTTAGACAAAGAGGAAGGACAAATTTAATAGATATATCAGCGGCAGGGGATACACCCAAGGAAGCAAAAGAAATTACAGACCAGGTTGCCATTGAGTATATAGATTTTGCCAATAAATCTCAACAAAAAGCCTGGAATGAATTAATCACACAAATGGAAAATAAACTTAAGGAAGTAAAGGGTGAACTGGTAGATTCAAGAAACCGGCTGTACCAAAATGAAACAGGTGAGGGTATCCCAACTGCTTTTAGTCCTTTATTAATAGGTGCGGGAAATCAAATAGGCGGCGATAGTTCTAAGTTTATGATTCCGGAAGTACCCCAGACCATTGCAAAGCTCAGATCGGCTGTAATGGAATTGGAAATAGAACTGGATGTGTTAAAAAAAAGTTACCCTCCTAGTGATCCAAAAGTCGTAAATTTAAAAGCCCAATTGAAGGAAACCAGAGAAAGGCTTAAAGAAGAAGAGGAAAAGGCCTTTGAGAAATATAATAAGCAATTTGGTCTGACTGAATTGGCGGCTGAGGTGGTTTTTAATCAACAGGTTTACAGTCTTCTTGTAACAAAGCACGAAGAGTTAAAGGCCCAACATATAATGCAGCGAAACACCACTGAGATCATAGAAGAAGCGGCAGAACCTTTATATCCCAGCAAACCTAAAAGAAAAATAATATTTGCCGCAAGTATTCTGGCCGGTGGATTTTTAGGATTAACTCTTGCCTTCTTTAAAATATTTACAGATAAAACAATTCATGACCCAAAATCACTAGCTGAATCTTTGAATCTGCCTGTTCTGGGAGTTATCCCCAGGCTAAGAAACCACCATGAAATAAAAGAAACAATTATCAATAAAATACCCCCCGGAAAGCTCAATGATCTTTACAAAAACTCCTATGATATGCTATATTTAGAAACAACGGCAAAAATTGAAATATTAAAGAATAAGTCAAAAGGTTTAACTTTACTTGTCACAAGTTCTCTGGACGGTGAAGGTAAAACCTCAGTTTCTGCAAATCTGGCATTGTGCTTTGCTTTGTCAGATCTTAAGGTATTACTGATTGATTCTGATAATAAAACACCGGATGTAGACAGGATTATGGAATTAGACCAGAAACAGGGATTATTTGATATTCTGGAGGGAAATTCAGATTGGGATGATGCAATTACTTTAACAGAAACAGATGGATTAAGCGTTATGACATCAGGTAGAAGTGAATACAATACTAATTCTTCATATTTTTCATCTTCCCATTTTGATCGCATATTAGAAGATATAACAAATAATTTCGATATAGTAATTTTTGATTCCCAATCTCTGGCATCGTCTGCTATCCCAGCAGCTATTGGCTCAAAAGTTGATGCTACTATCCTTGTGATAAAGGCAGATACCACTAACAGAGAATATGTAAACGATACCCAGGGGATATTAGAAAATTCCGGAAGTAATGTTATTGGCACTGTCTTAAATTTTACTCGTATAAAACATAAGGGGTAATAGATGAAGCATTTGATCGATCCGCACGGCGGCAAGCTAATCAACAGTATTGGTGAAGGGCCTGTTCGGGATTATCTAATTGAACGGATTCCGGGTATGGAAAAAGTTACATTAAATAAGAGGGAAATCTCAGATCTGGAGATGATCTCCATAGGAGCTTTCAGTCCTCTTGAAGGCTTTATGGGTCAAAAAGATTATAATAGCGTACTTGAAAATAACCGACTGGCAAGCGGCTGTCCTTGGACTATCCCAATAACTCTGGCTGTAAGTAAAGACGATGCAAGTAAATATGCCCTGGATAACGATGTAGCACTTTGTGACCAAAATGGAGAGGTGATGGGTGTCTTATATCTGGATGAGAAATACGATTATGACAGGGAAAAAGAAGCGCAAGTCGTTTATGGAACGACAGATATTGCCCATCCCGGAGTTGCAGCTTTATATGAGAAGGGTGATGTGCTTTTGGCCGGTAATGTCGTAATGATTAACCGTCCGGATCATGGTGAGATAGAGGGCGTGCTGCTTGACCCAAAGGAAACAAGGCTTCTTTTCCATTATAAAGGCTGGAGCAGTGTTGTGGCTTTTCAGACGCGCAATCCAATACACCGGGCTCATGAATATATCCAGAAATGCGCTCTGGAAACTGTGGATGGTCTTTTGCTTCATCCCCTGGTAGGGGCAACAAAAAAAGATGATATTCCTGCCGATGTACGCATAGAATGTTACAGGATAATACTGGAAAAATATTATCCCAAAAACCGCACAGTAATGTCGGTATTTCCCGCAGCTATGAGATACGCAGGTCCAAAAGAGGCAATCCTCCATGCCATAGCAAGAAAAAATTACGGATGCACACACTTTATCGTAGGTAGAGATCATGCTGGTGTGGCTAATTATTATGGCACTTACGATGCACAGAAAATTTTTGATGAGTTTAAGCCTGAAGAAATAGGTATTATACCGCTAAAATTTGAACACGCCTTCTACTGTAAGGAATGTGACGGCATGGCTACAGGGAAAACCTGCCCTCATGGAAAAGAATCACATGTTTTTCTGAGTGGAACAAAAGTACGGGGAATGCTGTCAGAAGGTAAAGACTTACCGGAAGAATTTACACGTCCTGAAGTTGCTCAGATATTAATGAAGGCAAGCCGAGGGGTAGCTTAATGTTTAAAAGAAGAAAGAAAATAAAGAAAGTTCTGGTAATAGGTTGGGACTGTGGCGCGCCTCAATTGGTTTTTGACAAATATCTCGATGATATGCCAAATATGAAGAAGCTTATGGATAATGGAATTTATGGAGAAATCGAAAGCACTATACCCGCTATTACATGCCCGGCATGGATGTCTATGATGACCAGCAAAGATCCCGGAACTCTAGGTTTCTATGGTTTTAGAAATAGACCTGATCACTCATATGATGGAATGTCCATCGCCAACTCAACTATGGTAAAAGAAAACACAGTTTGGGATATTCTTTCAAAACACGACAAAAACTCCATTATTATCGGAGTTCCCCAAACTTACCCACCAAAACCCCTTAATGGATGTATGGTAACATCTTTCCTGACTCCCAGCACCGAAAGCGAATATACATATCCTCCGGAATTAAAACAGGAAGTGGAACGGATAGCTGATGGATATATGCTGGATGTAGAAAATTTCAGAACTGACGACAAAGCTCAGATCGTTAATGAAATATTCGAGATGACAGAAAAACGCCATAAAGTCGCGAAACACCTTATGACAACAAGTGATTGGGATTTCTTTATGATGGTAGAGATGGGACCTGATAGGCTTCATCATGGACTCTGGCGCTTTATTGACGAAAACCACAGGGATTATATACCCACAAAATATAAGGACATAGCCAGAGAATACTATGAATATCTCGATGAAATTGCTGGTGACCTCATTGAAACTGCCGGAGAAGATACCGCGGTTATAGTAGTATCGGATCATGGAGTAAAGCCTATGGATGGCGGAATATGTATAAACGAATGGATGATCCAGGAAGGTTATCTGAAATTAAAGGAATATCCTGATGAGGTAACCCGTCTAGCTAGTGAAAATATTGATTGGGAAAACACTCGTGCATGGGGTGAAGGTGGCTATTACGCCCGAGTTTTTCTCAATGTAAAAGATAGGGAACCCAGGGGAATTGTTCCTCAGATGGACTATGAAAAAATCAGGGATGAATTGACAGAAAAGCTCAAAGACCTGGGAGATGACAAAGGTAATCCCATAGGAACGAAAGTATTTAAACCTCAGGATATATATAAAGTCTGTAAAGGTATCCCGCCAGATCTTATAATATATTTTGGCGATCTTTCATGGCGTTCGGTTGGTAGTGTGGGGTTAAAAACCATACATACCTTTGAAAACGATACAGGTCCGGATGATGCCAACCACGCTCAATACGGCATGTTTATAATGAGCGTACCAAATAGCAAAGTAAGTGGTAAAATTACTGATATCCATGTTATGGACTGCGCTCCTACAATTTTGAAATTGATGAATATATCTATACCTGATGATATGCAGGGAAAGGTTATTGATTTTTAATAACAACAACTGGAGATATAACTATGTCAGGATTTACTCTATGGTTTACTGGTCTTCCGTGCTCAGGAAAGACCACTATTGCGGAAATAATTGAAAAAGAACTAAGGAACAGAGGCCTTAACGTGGAATCTCTGGATGGTGATGAAGTTCGGACTCACTTAAGCAAGGACTTAGGATTCAGTAAGAAAGACAGGGATACCCACATAAGTCGTATGGGATTCATAGCTAAACTGCTTTCCAGAAATGGCGTGGCTGTTATTGCTGCTTTTGTCTCCCCATATCGTGAAGTTCGTGAACAAATTAAAGTCGGGATTGATAATTTCATTGAGGTCTTTGTAAGATGTCCAGTGGAAGTATGTATTGAGAGGGATGTAAAGGGTATGTATAAAAAAGCCTTGTCTGGTGAAATAAAAAACTTCACTGGTATATCAGACCCGTATGAAGAACCAGAAAATCCGACAATTATAGTGGACACAGATAAAGAAAATGTAGAAGAAAGTGCCGAGAAAATCATAAGATATTTGGAATTGGCAGGACTTATTCCCCCAGCTTCAGAATCTCTTGCTTATGATTCTGAAGAGGAAGAAAAAATTAAACAAAGGTTAAAATCTCTTGGTTATTTATAGTTTGAAAATCTCTTATCTGTGATGGAGGTATATATTGAGCGGCGAATATTTCATTCATGATTCTGCCATAGTTGATGAAGGCGCAAATATTGGCAAAGGCACAAAAATATGGCATTTTTGCCATGTCATGAGTAATGCACAAATTGGTGAAAATTGCGTCTTGGGACAGAATGTATTTATCAGTGGAAAAGCGAAAATAGGCAATAATGTAAGAATTCAGAACAACGTGTCAGTTTATGACATGGTAACTATAGAGGATAACGTGTTTTGCGGTCCTTCTATGGTTTTTACCAATGTAATTAATCCCCGGGCAGAAATACGCAGGGACATAGATGAATACAGCCCAACACTCATCAGGGAAGGTGCAACAATCGGAGCTAATGCTACCGTAATATGTGGCCATAATGTTGGAAGATACGCCTTCGTTGGTGCAGGAGCTGTGGTGACTAAAGATGTTCCCGATTACGCCCTTGTTTATGGTAACGCAACCCGTATAGCCGGTTGGATGTGTGAATGTGGTGAAAAGCTAATTTTTAGTCATGGAAATCCTGTTGATGATGATGGATTTGCTGAATGTCATAATTGTAAGAAAAAATATGAAAAGAAAGATTCTCACGTTAAACGTATAGATTAGTATATAATAATTTTGATTAAGAGGTTATTACATGTCAGTACCCTTTATTGACCTGGTAAAACAATACAAAAGTATAAAAGAAGAAATTGATCAGGCTATTTCCGAAGTAGTTGAAAGCCAATATTTCGTTCTGGGGCCAAAAGTGGGAGAATTGGAAGAGCGGATAGCTGATTACTGCCAAATAAAACATGGGATTGGGGTTGCATCAGGAACAGATGCTTTATTATTATCCCTGATGGCTCTGGATATTGGTCATGGGGATGAAGTTATAACAACTCCATTTACATTTTTTGCCACAGCCGGTTCTATTTCACGTTTAGGGGCAAAACCTGTTTTTGTAGATATAGATCCAAAGACATACAATATCAATCCTCAGCTAATAGCAGATAAGATTACAGAGAAAACAAAAGCCATAATTCCGGTTCATCTATACGGTCAATGCGCTGATATGGATCCGATAATGGAAATTGCCGAAAAAAATAATTTATACGTGATCGAGGATGCTGCCCAGGCAATCGGAGCTAAATATAAAGGCAGAATGGCTGGTTCCATAGGACATCTTGGTTGCTTAAGCTTTTTCCCCACAAAAAACCTGGGTGGATATGGTGATGGTGGTATGGTATTGACTAATAATAAAGAACTGGAAAAAAAAGTAAGGATGCTGAGGGTTCATGGTAGCAAAATTAAATATAATCATTCTGTAGTAGGTCTTAACAGTCGTCTTGACGCTATCCAGGCTGCCGTTCTTCTGGCAAAGCTAAAATATATTGACCAGTGGAATGAATCCAGGAGAAAAAATGCCGATCTATATAATTCCCTGTTGACAGATTTAGCAGATGTGGTTACTCCTTTCTGTCATGAATATAATTACCATATTTATCACCAGTATGTCGTCGGTGTTAAAGACAGAGACAACCTAAAAGAATATCTTAATAAAAATGAGATAAGCACTCAGATATATTATCCCATCCCTTTGCATTTGCAGGATTGTTATCAAGAGTTAGGTTATCAGAAGGGTCAGCTTCCTGTTTCGGAAAAGACAGCAGATGAGGTTCTGGCATTGCCAATATATTCTGAAGTAACCAAAAGTCAACAAGAACAGATAGTAAATGCAATAAAAGATTATCTTGTTAAATAATGAGTAAAAATCTGGGTTCCAATATAACAAAATTAGTTTTCGGAAGATTAGGAGCCCAGGTAATAAATCTCATTGGTTCTTTAATACTTACGCGTTTATTCTCACCAGAAGTTTTTGGTGTTCGTCAGATATTTGTCTCAATCGCTGCTATTTTGGGTTTGATTTCTTGTTTCAGATACGATTTATCTATACCATTAGGGGAAAATGATGAAAAAGCCGGTAAAAACTTTGTCTTAAGTGTTATACTGGCTTTTGTCTTTGCGATTCTTGTCCTGATCATAATACCCTTAGTTAAAACCAGCATCGCATTGCGCTATAAAGCTCCTGAGTTAAACATATTATTATGGTTTTTACCGTTGGCGGCTTTTGCCATAGGTTTTTACAATGCGCTTAAATACTGGGTTTCATATAAAAATAGATTTGGTTCTATAGCCTGGGCTGAATTTGCTTTGGCATTCTCAGTTGTGATTGTTGCATCTGCATTTGGTTTGACGATTGGATCACAATCAATTGGTCTGATAGTCGGATATGTTGTCGGTTGGGTATGCGCATTTGTAATGATTTTACTTATTCTGGGCAAATTATTAATCAATGACATTAGAAAATCCCGAATTACTTTATCAGGTCTTTGGTTACAGGCAAAAATTCATAAAAAATTTCCTATATATAATACATGGTCAGCATTAATTAATGCGATACGCGGTCAATTACCGCCAATGATTCTTGGTGTATTTTATTCAACTACTGTGGTAGGTTATTATT
Source organism: Candidatus Poribacteria bacterium (assembly GCA_014730235.1). Classification (GTDB taxonomy): domain Bacteria; phylum Poribacteria; class DTPJ01; order DTPJ01; family WJIO01; genus WJIO01. The sequence continues at coordinate 1,036 of WJIO01000186.1, read as the reverse complement.
CTCTAGGTTATAGACTTATAGGTCTTCCCACATTGGTCATGGCCCAATCCGTTGCCCAGGTATTTCTTCCCGCTGCTGCTGAGAGTTACAGGGAAACCGGGAATATGACGGATATAATGAGTAACATATTCAAGCGATTAGTCCAAATTGGTGTTTTTCCTATTGCTGCTTTAGGTATTTTGGCTCCAGCATTATTCAGAATTTTCGGTGAGAGATGGATTGAAGCAGGCGTTTACACAAGCATATTAAGTGGATATATGCTATTTGAATTCATCGTATCCCCCATTACCCATTCTTTTTTAGTAAGCCAGAGTCAGAAAAAAATTCTTATATGGGAATGTGCCTTTGTTTCCTCACGATTGGTTGGTCTTTTTTTAGGAGCAAAAATAGGAGGACCACGAACAGCCTTAGCTTGTTTTGGTATTTTAAATGGAGTTCTATATATCATATTATTGTTTTCATTGTTTAGTCATAATAATGTTTCTTTTTCCTGGAGTATCATCTTACTTTTAAAGTATATAGGACTTTCGGTTATTTTGCTGTTACCTGCTGGAATTTTTGTGTGGATTTATAGTAATGTATTTGTTGTTATTATCAATGCTGGAATCGGAACTATTGCTTATATATATATACTTTACCGTCTTGATCTCGGTCTACGAAAAATTGTTAAGGCAAAGTTAAGTGGGAAATTTCTTAATGTGGTATAATAATAATTTTGCTGAGTATATGAGGTATTGGTTTAAAGGAAATCAACGTTTAGTTAATTATCCAATTCTATTAGTTTTGCTATTATTGGGAGTATTAATTTTTCCATTAATTTCTATAAATTATCCTATTCAAGTTTTTTATATTACCGCGTTAATATCAGGAAGCATTTTTTTATTTAATTATAGAAAGAACCCTCTTTTTTTAATTTTTTTTATCGCGTTCGCTTTTCTTATGTCCTCATTTACTTTACAGGCATTTTCTTTCCAAGTAGAAAATACATGGGTTCTTTCACATTTTAGTGATTATATACCATCAACATATACAGTAT
>WJIO01000015.1 GCA_014730235.1 Candidatus Poribacteria bacterium | reverse complement strand
TTGTATTGTCTCTGTTTTTAGTTTTAGGGTGTGGTCGAGAAAAGCCTAAAACCGACTTTCAACTAGGAAAGGAATACTTCTTGGCAAGCGATTATGCCAAGGCCATGATCCGGATGGAAACATGGCTTAATGAAAATCCAACAGATCCAACAGTTCATGAAGCGAGGGCTATGCTTGTCCTGACATATCATAATGATGAAACTCGAAAAAACCAGTTTCAAAGAGAAGTGGATAGAATCAGGCAAAATGGAAGACCTGGTGTAATTGCTGTGCTTAAATTAATGGAAAATCCTACAACAGCTTCCCGATTGGGTAATGCTATCAGGGATGTCTTGGTAAGTATAGGCGAACCTTCTATAAAACCTTTGATGGAAGTTATGAAGGGAAACAATTGGCGATTAAGGCAAAGTGCTCAAAGAACCCTTATTCAACTTGGTCCACTGGCTGTTCCAGCTTTAATCGAAGCTTTAGACGATCCTGATGTATATACCAGGAGCATGTCAATTGATGCTTTAAGTAAAATCGGTGATAAAAGAGCAATTGAACCATTAAAAGAAAAACTTAATGATCCTAATAAAATGCTGCAAATTGAAGCTGCAGCAGCTCTGGATAAGATGGGTGAATCAGTTCCTACAAATATTATAGTTGATGGAATGGATGATCCAAACCTTGAGGTAAGACGCGCCGCCACAAAGGCTACCTGGGAGATAGTGGATAAACCACCGATAAATGTTGTTTTAAAAGCTATGAAAGATGAGGACGCGCAGGTCAGAAATTACGCTGTCCTTTCAGCCAGTAAAACAGGAAGCGCAGAAGTTATAAAACCTTTGGTTAAAGTCTTAAAAACAGACCAGGACGATCAGGTAAAAAACTCATCGGCAAAAGCCCTGGAAAAATTCGGAAGTCCGGCTGTAAATGATTTAATAGCAATTCTAAATAACAAAAGTGATATTGAACTTACGATAAGAGTCGTTCAGGTACTTGGTAATATAGGTGATAGACGAGCTATTAAACCAATGGAAAAAGTCTATGAAGAGGCTAATAATCCATTGCTGAAAAACGAAACGGCTAAAGCACTGAATAAAATTGACTGATCCGGGAGAATGGCCCTGAGATCAGCATAATGCTTCTGTTATTTTGCAGAAGCAAAATCAATCGCATAAAAACCTTGCAGGAGGATATTTGAATGGCAGATCTAGCAGCACTAGCGGAAAGCTTGATTAACGGTAAAGCTCCCGAAGTGAAAGAAATGACTCAAAAGGCACTGGATGAAGGTGTTGCACCAGGTAAAGTACTTAATGAAGGTCTTATTAAGGGAATGAACGTTGTTGGTGAAAAATTCAAAAACAACGAATTCTACGTTCCTGAAGTTCTTATAGCAGCCAGAGCTATGAAAGGCGCTATGGGAATTCTTAAGCCTAAACTGGCCGAATCTGGTGTTGAACCTGTTGGAAGAGTTCTTATAGGCACAGTAAAAGGTGACCTTCATGACATCGGTAAAAACCTTGTAGCCATGATGATGGAAGGCGCAGGTTTCGATGTTGTTGATCTGGGTATTGATGTTGCACCAGAGAAATTTGCTGCCGAAGCCCAGGAAGGTGATGTTGTAGCTATGTCAGCCCTGTTGACTACTACCATGACAGCTATGAAGACAACTATCGAGGCCCTGGAAGAAGCCGGTAAAAAAGATAAAGTAAAAACTATAATCGGTGGCGCACCCGTAACCCAGAATTATGCTGATGAAATCGGTGCTAACGGTTATGCAAGAGATGCAGCCAGTGCCGCTGATGTAGCAAAAGAGCTTATTGATGCATAATAAGCAATAGTATATTTATAAACAAAAGGCGACCGATTTCACGGTCGCCTTTTGTTTTGAATTAAATTATTCTTCCTTTCACAACAACATTCATAACATCAATACCATCATTGGCAACAATAATATTTGCATCTTTACCCGCTTCAAGGCTTCCCATTTTTTCATCCACACCTATTATCTTTGCTGGTATTGAAGTAGCCATTTTAACAGCATCTTCCAGGGATAATTCCACATCTCTAATCAACACCTTCACCAGGTCATTCATCATTACTACACTGCTGGCATAACCTGTCCGATCCGGCATAACAGCCATACCGTCCTGAACAACGGCTTCCTGTCCGTCTTTCGGCCCAAAGGTATAAACTCCCGGAGGCATACCAGCTCCTCGCATGGCATCTGTTACAATGCAAACGTTATCCATACCTTTAGTTTTTATGACCAGCTTTATTAGTTCAGGCGGCAGGTGTTTACCATCTGCTATAACTTCAGTGGTAAGTTCATCCCGAAGCAATGTAGATTCCACAACTCCCATGGTACGGGCCGGGCCATTTTTAATAATTGATGACATGGCGCAATACATATGTGTAACATGACTTGCGCCCAATTTTATGGCCTTTAACACCTGTTTATAATCAGCCTTAGAATGACCTATGGAAGCCACGATATTATTACTTACCAGGGTTTTAATTAATCCCTCTGCGCCGTCTAGTTCCGGAGATAGGGTCATAGAATATATAGAATCAGCATATTCCATCATCCTGTCGTATTCTATAGGTCTTGGATTACGGACATAAGCAGGTAGATGACATCCGCGTTTTGCATAGGAGAAAAAAGGGCCTTCCAGATGAGCGCCAATTACCGCAGCTCCGTCAATATCCATCTCTCTTGCCTGATGAATTGTATTCAGTGCATTTAATATGACTTCCAGGGAACTAGATGCTGTTGTGGCCAGAAATGCCGTCGTTCCACCTCCGGCGTGATATTTGGCAATAGTCTGAATATCCTCCAATTCACCGTCCATAGTGTCACAGCCCATTCCTCCATGACAATGTATATCAATAAATCCCGGAAGAATCCAGTTACCATTAGCGTCAATAACATCAGAACCATCGGGTAAATCCAGATCATGGCAATTGCCTATAGAATCAATCCTGCCGTTGTCAATCTTCAGCACGCCGTTCCGAATAACCCCATCCGGGGTTAAAATCTTTCCATTCTTCAGGCCTTTTACTACATCCATTTTTCCCTCCTTGTTCAGTAATCCGTGATCAGAAAACAGCTCATTGATCTTGTGCCCATCTTCTGACTTCAGCGGCTTCCAGCAAGCTTCCCTTTTCTTTTAAGGCATCGGCTAAAATCGTCAATCTTTCTGCCAGTAAATCCGTTAGTTTTTTATTTTTCAGATCCATATCCATAACTGACTTGAGCAGTCTTTTGCTTTCTGCCAGTTCTCCCCGGCCGATATAAGATCTGGCCAGGCTTAGATATACCCGGGCTACTTCATCCTGAAGTTTGACAGGAATTATGCCTTTGGGAAAGGCTTTTGCAAAACTACCCCTCAAAGTTTCCAGGTTCTGATAGGCTATATCATCTTTTGGTTCAGCTTCCAGGGTCTTATCAAATTCCTCCGCAGCCTGAAAATACATTTGCTTTTTTATGAAAACATAGCCGATATTACTATGAAGTTGCGGTGGGGTTAAATCTGCCGGTACTTTCTGGAAATATTCCAGGGCTTTATCGTAGTTCTCCGCCTGAAGGTAACTGTTTCCCTGCTGCATGTAGAGATTTGCCAGCAGTTTTCTGCCATCTTCATTATCAGACTGAATTTCCAGGGCTGTCTGGATGCTCTTTTCAGCTTCATCCCATTTCTGCATATTTTTATATACATATCCAGAGCTTAAGAGTAGATTTACATTATTCGGGGAAAACTCAAGTCCTGTCATGAATTGATCCAGAGCTTCGCTGTAATTCTCTTTTGCTATCATATCCAGACCCATTTTATGGTATACAACAGCGATGTTATTTTTGATTTCTTGATCCCGAGGATCTGCTTTAAGGGCATTTCTAAATTGCCTTGCCGCCTCTTTGTAATTACCTGAACGATAATATAAGGCCCCCAGGTTGTTGTAAGTATCTTTATCATCGGGATTATAGACCAAAAATTGCCGGTATGATTCGATAGCTTCCTGCTCTTTGCCTATACCGGACAGATAGGTGGCCTGGTTCCAGTATGCCGCCGATATATTCTTCTTCGCTTCAGCCATATCCGGCATGAGCCTCAGGGCTTCGGAATAAGCGTCCAGAGCTTTACTCCATTGCTTTTCCTGGGCATATGCTGTTCCCTGGTTGTTATATGATGTGGCCAGGTTATTCTTTGCCGTTGTAAAGGCTGGATTTATATTCAACGCTTTTGTATAATTTCTTATGGCCATACTGAAATCACCATTTTGCGCGTAAGCTATTCCCAGAGCGTTATAAAGTTCCGGCCTGTCGGGGAAGAAGGAAACTCCGTCTTTCAGCAGTTTAATGGCAGCATAATGCTGATTTTCCTTTGTCAATTCCTGACCTTTACCCAGATATATTCTGTATAGATTTCCTCTGGCTGGTTCGTAAGACCTATCGGTTTCCAATGCTTTTTTAATATACTGAACGGCTTTCCAGGTTTCATTTTTCTCATAACAAATGGCCCCGATTACGTTATAAAGCATGGCAGAGGGTTGAGTTTCAGCAAGGGCCAGGTATTCCGTAAGGGCTTCATCGCTTCGTCCTGATGCTCTGTAGGATGATGCCAGAGCTGCGCTGGCTTTATGAAATCCTGAATCCAGCTTAAGACAAAGTTTGAAGGTCTCTATGGCCTTTTCATGTTCTCCCTGATCTGCATAAACAGTACCCAGCATAAAATGCAATCTGGCGTTGTCGGGCTTCTCCTGCATCTGTTCTTTGATAACTTCTATGGTTTCAGCGTGAAGTGAGTGTCCGGATTCATGGGCGTATAATCTTTTCAGGGTTTTTATATCCCTGCTGGTGGGGTTTACAGCATCAGCGGAATAATACATAACATCGGACTTTTTCTCGCTGTGTCCCCAGAGGCCAATGGCATGACCTATCTCATGAAGGATAACTGTTCTCATCTGTTTATGATCCAGCGGCTGGTTTCTATTCAAAATATTACGAGTAACAAGACGTATCTCCACATAAAATTCCTCGTCCTTTGTCCTCTGAAGCTCAGCCACACCCAGGGGATGGTCATTATCCCAGGGTTCCAGCTTATTAACCCAGGATATTGAAATATCCGCACCTTCTGGTGAATAAACCCTATGGAATTTTACAGTTCCCCCGGATTCATTCTGCCATTCCTTCAGTGCGTATTTGATATCGTCCATATAATTACCATGAATATTGCTCCCCTGTATATAAACCTTTATAGGAAGTCGGGAAAATCGAGTAAGACGACCATCGGATACTTCGGCTATTCTTCTAAAATAATCATCCTGAGGATAAGCTGTATCTGTTATTATTATGAAAGTTATAAATATTATTATTATGCATAATATATTCTTCATTTTTAGACTCCTGAAGATAATCGTTATAAAATAATTTTTTTCGGGTTCAATGTGGTAATAATAGAAAACTTCTATAGGCTGGTCATTCCTGCAAAAGCAGGAATGAAAATATGAGTAATATTCATTTTTTAACGATTACATAATACACTATGTATAACATCGGAGGCAATATTTAATTCCTTTAAAATAAAAAAAGGCGGGCCAGAATATTCTGGCCCGCCTTTTTTTAAATAATTTATTAGTCTGCGACTGATGGAACAGCAATGAATGTTCCATGATAACCGGTAATGTAATTTACAAAAGTTCCCATAATCACTGTTGAGGCATGGGTTTCATATACTCTACCATAAAATACAAGATAATAACCCGGGAAGTTAAGCAAAACTTTCTGTCTACCGAAGAAATTAGTCCAGACCGTTATTCCGCCAGCATCATGAACATCAGTTTCTATTGTGCCAACTGCTCCGGCATCAATATCAATGCACCAGGTATCGGTTACAAGTTGCCCATCGCTATCCCAATAAGCAACTTCCCATTCGGTTTCATCAAGATCTACTGCAAAAGCTGTGGATGCAACCAAAAGACCAGCAGCGATTATAGTAAAAAGTACAAATTTTCTTTTCATTGTAAATTCCTCCTATTTAAACTACCCCTTAAGTAGTTTGGTCATTTTGTAATCCTGTAATTGTTATAACAGGACATGCCTTAAAGTATTTTATCTACTATAAAATTATATACGAAAAAAAGGAAAAGTCAAATTAAATTTAGATAAATATCTAATTTACAATATCACTGATGTCAATCAGATATATCTGCCGACCATTTCCACCATGCGGCGAATCAATAGTAACGCTGTTACCATCAGGACTAAATCGCGGGTGAGTATCGCACCGCCATTCACCGCTATATTCAGGTGGAGTGTGGAATTTACCCAGGGATACCTTTTTGTTTGTTTCAACATTGTAGAGGTAAACTTCCTGTTCCCTTTCTTTACTCGGATATGTATCGTTTAGTATCCACTTATTCCCCGGCAGATATGTGCAGTGACCGTTTTGGGTCATAACACCTTTGCCAACTACTTCCACATTTCTTGTGCCATCCTCATAAAGATAAAATGCGTTCCCATGAGATGGATGGCTTGCCCAGGCCAGAATATGATCCGGGTCACGCCAGATAAAATGAGATGTATGTCCATAATCATCCACTACATGAATATCCGATCCATCAGGTTTGGCTGTAAGCATACGTGTTCCAAATCCCCGTTGTTCCACACCTCGCCAGCGATGCAGGAATATAAATCTGGAGCCGTCAGGACTAAAAAGTAGGTGATTGAAATAATGTTTGGATTTGCTTAGATCCCCATGGGGAAAAGGGATTTTTGCCACGTCAGCGATTGAAATTATAAGCTCCTGTTCACCTGTTTCCAGGTTTACCCGGAACACCCCGGAATCCTTTGGTGCGAGTTCATCGGTGTATGGGTCGGGAAGACCTGCATAACCATAACCGGGTCTCATATCGTTGACGCGCCGAAAATCTGGTGCTACGCCAATTGGTTCGCTGGAACTCAGGGTATAAAATGGATGCGGTATCATCCGTTTTTTTCCGGTTTTTACATCCATCAAATATGATACAAATTTATCTCCCTGGCGGTCATTCCACATAACATCTGTCTTTGATCCCGGTCTCCATTGCAGCATACATCCCTGCTGCCAGCACCAAGAGCGGCTTTCACCAAGTTCCGTCCACTTATCATCGTCTTCCAGATCGATGATACCGACTTTTATTATATCGTCAGGTTCAGGGCTTCGATGCTGGAAATCAACTTCCATGCCCAGGGCATAGCGGCATGTAGGATCAAATTGCAGTTTATCATAATATGCAAACCAGTGAAATTTTGGTCCTTTAGTAATTGCTCGAATAGGAGGTAATTTTTCCATTTTTTCTTCCTTTTTTAATAATAACCAAATTCTTCTACGGCGTCAATAAAAGCCATTATATTTTCCCAGGGAACTTCCGGCTCGATTACATGAGTCGGGGCAATAAGAAATCCCCCGCCTTTACCGACGGTTTCCATACGATCTTTGACTACCTGTCTTACATCTTCAGGAGTACCAAAAGGCAGCGTTGTCTGTGTGCCAATAGTGCCCCATAAAGCCAATTTGTGGCCATATTTTTCCTTGATCTCCGCAGGATCCATACATTCAGGCTGAACCGGGTTAAGTATATCTACACCGATCTCTATAAGGTCAGGGATGAATTCCTGTATATGGCCGTCAGAATGGAAAAAGACTAAAATGTCGGGTTTTACGTCCTTTGCGCTTTTTATCACCTTACCCAATCGGTCTTTGATATACTTCTTAAACAAATCAAGACTGATTATAGGGGCAAGCTGGGTTCCCAGGTCATCGGCCATGTTAAGAATATCTACATCAGCTTCCGCATAGCGTTTTGCCATGACCGAAATCCTGTCTGTAACCGCATCCAGCATGGCATTGGCGATTTCAGGATTTATCATAAAATCCACCAGAAGTTGTTCCATACCTCTCAGCTTATAGGGCGGCCAGAAGACCGTTCCGCCTACTGCCATAGCGCTGGCTGTTACGGCATAATCCTGCTCTTTTATCTTTTTTACCCTTTCGGCCAGACCCTCATAGCGATAATCCGCATCCAGGTCCGGGAAAGGATATTCTTCTATTTCTTTTACGGTAGTGGCTTTTGCCAGGGGATGCTGGATATGCTCAAAATGAAAGGAGGTAGGAGTTTTAACCCATCCGATCCCCCATTCATCCACCCGGGTTCCTTCGGGATAATCGGATGTATATTCTGAAAAATCGGTTTTTAGTTTTGTCCTTGCAAGTCCTACCCCTCGTGTTCCAAATCCGAAATATTCCGACGGACTGGTCGCTCCGGTTTCCTTTCTGAACCTTTCCATTTGGGATGGACAAAGGGAAAAGGAGACAGGAACCCTGTCCGGTTCTTTTCTGTTTAGTGCTGTAAGCACTCGTTCTCTTGGTGTCATTAGTTCTGATAATCCCCCTTCGGGAAAAAATTTCTGGTTCTTCCGGGTTTAGTGTGGTAGTGATTTGAAAAATCTGGTTCTTCCCGGTTCAGTGTGTTAAAGATAAGAAACTTCTATATGCTGTCATTCCTGCTTTTGCAGGAATAACAAGGTAAGAGAATTTTCAATTATAACCACACTGAATCCGGAAGAGTCCAAAATCTCTCAGCTTTTAGTCTAAAACATTTAATAATAACTACCCTAATTGTTGTTAATTGTCGTTGAAACGGTTATCTGACATCAGGAACACCGATGCCTTTAAACACTTCCCGGAGTTCTCTACGTTCTTCATCATTCAAGGCTCTGGTAGGTGGTCTACCCGGGCCTCCGGATCTTCCCCTGAGCTCCAGAGCCGCTTTGACAGTATTGGATTCGCCGCCGGTTTTACCGCCCATTTTCACCCGGAAATCCAGCCAGGGCCAATTTATTTCCTGAAATTGGGTCATTGCACCGGCATAATTTCCATCCTTCATCATCTTCCAGAGGGAAACATCGTTCTCGGGCCATACTGTAGCAAGATGCGTAATATAACCCGTACCTCCCAGCATAGCTGTTAAAACCTGCAAGCCCTGATTATCCACTACTGCCATTTTATCGGCGAAACGGGCTACTCCTTTTGCAAAGGTTCGCCCTCCGTCGGGTGTTGACCATTTTAATGACACAACCCGTTCCAGTTGTGTCAGGCGTTCCACCATATCAAGGGACATATTATAACCATGCCACCATGTATTATAAGCCATTATGGCTATGTTTTTGGTACTATCATGAACCATCTTAAACCAATTAAACACATCGTCATCTGACGGATGATAGTAATATGTAGGGGCAAGTTGTATGCCATAAGCGCCTATTTCATCGGCGAATTTTGCAAGTTCCAGACTGACGTTGGGATTTGTATCCTGTGCGCCAACAAGCACCGGAGTTCGTCCCGCTGCTGCGGAAAGTATAGCGGCTGATACTTCCTTGCGCTCTTCTACTGTAAGCATGGGGAAATCACCACCTGCGCCTACGGCCAGCAAAACGCCGCAACCCTTTACTATTCCTCTTTCCACAACATAGTTTACGTTGAATTTTATGGCATCCAGATCAAGGCTCAGGTCATCCTTAAGATTTGTTATGACCGGAATCATTGGGCCGCATAGGGTTTGTTTTACCTCATTTATATCCATATTTATCTCCTTGGGATATTATTTAATTTTAACCTTTGCCAGATATATGCTGGTTTTACCTTCATGGGATGAATAGTAGCTTACCCATAACATATCATCATGCCAGACCAGCCCGGGGTAACTGGTATCGCCACCTGATGGCAAAGTTAGAAATTCAGTCAATTCACCTTTTTCAGGATCAACCCACATCAGGGATGTGCGCACTTTCTCATCATATAAACGCACAGCCGCGACGAACCGACCATCAGGTATCTGGATCATATGAGGTCCACCTATTTTTACACCCAAATCTTTCCATGACCATTGGGTATAAGGGGGTTTTGATTCTCCCAAAAGACCGGAAGAGGGATCACCATCTCTGCGAAGCAGGCAAAGACAGGTATCATCTTCAAGAAAGATCATCGAAGTCTCATTGGGATAACCTTCATCAAATAGGTTTTCTACATGAGTATCAAAATTTATCCCGTCATCGCTTTTATAAAGCCTGATAAGACGTTTTCCTCCTGTTCCGTACCCAATACCATAGGCTTTGTCTTTGTGCCATGTTATGCGCCATATCCAGAAATCAGGATCGCCGATTTCTATTGGATCACCCCAATCCGTACCGTTCTCTGAATACCATATCATGGATTGATGTCTGTGTTCTGCTGGCTGATGCAAAGCCCCGGCTCCAGCGAGGACCAGGCGATCATCAGGAGCTACTGAGATTTTTGCATCCCTGAGATCCGAGTTTTCAGAGGTGATCAAAGCGGCAGATTTCCATTTATCCCCATCTTCAGAAGTAATAACCCGAAGCGCGCCGTCAGGAGAGACATGCCCTTGACCTTCCCGGAACACACAAAACCATTTGCCTTTATGGTATACCAGGTCTGTAAAGGCGTTGTGCGTACCCTTATCCCAGATTTTTTCTACTTCCACAATCTCTGCATTGTTCTGAATGCCTGCAATTATTGTTAAAAGACTAAGTGTTACAAACATCCGGAATTCACCTTCCTTTGATGTTAATGATTAGCATTCATAAGGTACAGCTTCGGCTTGATGGCTTCTGGAGGACTTTTCAGAAAGTTCCATAACAGCAATAACCCTACGAGCTTCTTCAGGTTTAACGACAAGCTCTTCACCATCCTGAAGATGGGCAACTATGTTCTGGTAATAACTCGGACCTGGACGACCTTCATACTTAACTTCCTGCTCTTTGGGGAATCCCGGAACTTCCGAAAGCACTTTGAAAGAGTCTTTTTCGCCGGGAACAATAGCACCTTTTTCACCCAATACCCGCCATCGGGGTTTACCGACTTTGGCGATGCTGGACATCTGCACATCAGCCACAGCACCGTCGTCAAACCTGATTATAGCCTGAACGTGGTCTTCGTTGGTTATGTCCTTCCACACCCGGTTGGGATGATAAAAACCTGTAACATTTACCATTTTTGCCGTAATTACATTCAACAACCAATCCAGATAATGAGCACCCCAGTCATAAATGGCTCCACCGGATATTTTCTTGTTGCTGCGCCACCAGTTGGGGTTTGGTCTTCCGTAACCGCCTCCCCACATTTCGATGTGGAACACTTTTCCTATAACACCGCTTTCCACCAGATTTTTAAGAGTCCAGAAGTCTCTATCCCACCGGCGGTTGTGATAGACCGTAACCATCAGGTCTTTTTCCTCTGCGGTGTTTATCATCTCGGTAGCTTCAGCGATGGTAATGCACATGGGTTTTTCAACTATCACATGCTTACCGGCTTTAAGACACTGAACAGCAACTGGGGCGTGGAAATTATGGGGTAAAACCACCGTTACCAGATCGAAACCACCTTTATCAAGCATTTCATCAACGCTGTTATAGGTTTTTACATTGGGGAAATCTTCCTTTGCGGCTTCAGTTCTTTTCTTGTCAATATCGCAGATAGCCACAACCTCGATACCCTCGGTATTGGTCATATTAATTGCGTGGTGTTTACCCATGTTAAATGCTGCGCCATATCCCACAACAGCGCCTTTAATTACATCAGCCATTAAATTCTCCTCTCTAAAAATGAATTACCAATCACTTATCACTATCTATTCACACAGCAGCATTTTACCTGTGGCCGTATAGCCTTTGGTCTGTATATTGTAGAAATATACCCCGCTGCTTACCTTCTGACCAGACGAATCAGTACCATCCCAGTAGGCGGATCCTGTTTTGTCTGTATAAAAACCCCTTTCTTTAAGGCCTAAATCGAGAGTTCTTATTAACCTACCGTTTGTATTATATATATTTATAAAAACTTGAGAAGCTTCTGCCAGTTGATATGGTATCCAGGTTTCCGGGTTAAACGGATTGGGAAAATTCTGACCCAGGGTCGTATTTACCACAGCCGGTGCAGACTGGACATCGGTATAACGACGATTCCTTAAAGCAACAAAATCCAGAATGTCCACAATGCCATCTTTATTAACATCCAGCGGGTCATAATCCATAATCTGGATGCCGCTGACTTCTACCCCTATGTTAATAAGAAGTGATTTTGTGTCATATATTTCTACATTGTCAAAACCCAGAGCAACACTTCCTTCTCTTAAAGCTTTAAACCTTACGATTGCTATGTTCCCGGTTCCGCTGATACCTTCATTTCTTGTACTTTTGCATACAAATTCAATAACACCCAATTCATTATCAACTTCCACTTTTTCCCATTGATCTGCGTTTGTTATGTTCTTTGGTCTTGGTCGCCATGTTTTAAATGAGGCCTTTTCCACCAACTCAGCTTCTACAACCGATGGATCAAACATCATGATAAAGCCAAATCTATGCAGATCTTTTACATTTTCAAAGTTTATTTCGACTTCAAATCTTTCTCCTGTTTTCAGAACATCCTCTCTTGTTTCTGCGCTAAGCACTGGTGGTGCAGATGTAGTGATAAAAGACCAGACATAATCGTCGTATGGAATACCATCGGAAATAGTATCAAAATTCCCATCAAGTCCCAAACCGTCTACGCCCAGAGCTTCACCTTTCACTCTGGCAATGTAGCTGGAATCGTATTCAAGATTTTCACCAGGGGTAAAAATGAATGTATTATCTTCCCATTCAAATGAACCTGGAACAATGCGTCCGGATTCGGATATTAAGGTGAAATTGTCTTCCACTGATTGCTGATTCATGGGTTTGCTGAAGGTTACGCGGATTTTCTGGGTAACCGGAATTTTCAGTCCCAGGTGTATTGGCAACGTCTGAACAATCCGGGGTGGAGCCAGAGTTACAGTTACCAGATCGTATACTTCCAGCCAGTCGCTGGTAAAACCGAAGGAATTGGTATACCTCACTCTAAAGCTGTAAAGCCCCGTATCATAAGACTCATCGGGTAGAAACATAATATCCCAGTGACCCATAGGAGGAAGGCCGGAATATTCCATAATGTGTAATGGTGTCCATGATACATTTTGACTCATATATTCAGCTTCCAGGATCAATTGATCTTCACTGTCCTGCATATCAAAACCATCAGTACTTATAGTAAGAGAACCGTTATAGGCTACTTTATCTAATGAAGCGTATAAATCCACAGCTATAGGCTCTTGAGGTATATTTGGTTCTACCATTTTCATATATGCTGCTGCCATAAATTCCAGATCAGTTACCTCTGTTAAACCAGAAGTGTCCATGATAAAATCTTCAGGTGAAGCAACAGGGATTCTTACTGTTTCTTCAATAACCACAAAGGTTTCTGTGCCTCTTACATCTTCGATGGAAATCTGGTATAGCTCCAGAGAGTCTTCCAATATCCATATTTTTATTCCCTGCATGGGCGCGGATTCACCCGTCGTAATTATTGTCACTACATGAACCATTCCGGCAGGAGTTTTATCCAGACCTCGGTATCTTATGGCGGCTCTGAGTTCTGACTGGTCTATTTCGTCCACAAAATCTATATCTGTACCACCAGTGCCTTCACCTGAGTCATAGTGTTGATTTCCAAATAATAAACCAAAAGGCACGCCGCCAAGAAGATCAATAAGGGTAAAAAGCCCACCGTTATCTACAGGAAGATAGAGACTCGATGGAATTTGCCGGGGTATATTCACATGGGCGAAAATCCCCTCATCAGGCAAGACAGCTACTGATTCAGATTCTGTCACAGTAAATTGCAAATCCCCAAGACTGCTTTGCAAAGTAGCCCTGACCATATTCGGATCTAATCTTAGAATACCTATATGTGCCTGAAAAACCATATCAGGAATCTGCTGGGACATACCTTCATCACTTATTACATCATTCACCATTATCTTGGCTTTCAGAGATAAAGACTGTCTAATATCACCAGCCATTAAATCTCCTGTCAGCCTTTCAGATGCCATAGTCAGCAGATCTAAAGATCGCTGATCTATACTCACCCCAAAAGCAGGTTCATTTGATGAATAAGAAACTGAACAAAACAGAATATTGGTTATTAGTATAACCAGAGAAATTTTCAGGGAAATTGACTTAAACAAATTTTACCTCCAGTATTTATAAATTCTGGTTCTTCCGGGTTTAGTGTGTTCATAATTGAAAATTTTCTCAGCCTGTCATTCCCGCGAAAACTGGAATGACAAAGCATAAAAGTTTCTTATTATTACCACATTTAAATCTGAAAATCCACTTATTTTATCAAAAAAAGTGCGAAAGTGTAGTTTATTAATAAATCTACCAAGCATAAAATTTATGTCCGTGAAAACTTTGGCTCTTCCGGTTTGAGTATGGTAATAATTTGAAAATTTTCTCAGCTTGTCATTCCTGCTTCAAGCTTTTTCAAAAAGCTTGAAGCAGGAATGACAAATGGAGGATATTTTTTCT
>WJIO01000185.1 GCA_014730235.1 Candidatus Poribacteria bacterium | reverse complement strand
TGATATTTCTAAAATTAACTAAAACCAGATGTTGCAGTGCTTAAAGAGACACTAGCAAATGAAAATGCTATCAGGCTGTCATTCCTGCTTTCGCAGGAATGACATAGAACTATATTCTTTGAGCATTTTCATCTGTTTCTTTATGCTGAATTCTTATAAACATTGGTTTTAGAGATTTTTTAGAATTCTCAGAAATAAAACAAAATTGGGGTACAAATTAAGTACCCCAATTTTGTTTGACAAATCGTTTAATATATAGAAAGATGTTATGTCAGAAAAATAACAGTTGACATATTAATAAATAAAAGATAAATTTAATAACGTTTGCTAATTGGATAATCTTTGAAAAAGGAAGAATAATGACTCGAAGACTGGATTCCTGGTTTTGCAGGAACGACAGTAAGTGACATTGATTTTTAACTATTACATTGAATAGAATAATTTTAAAATTTAATCCGGAGGGGATAATTGCTGATAATTTTTACTATTGTTGTATTTTTTGATAATATTTCTAGCTTTTAGGAGGATCACTAATGCGGCCCATTCGTACTTTTACAATAATTCCTGCTATACCAGAAAGGCTGCAATGTCTGAAAGAAATAGCTTATAATCTGTCCTGGTCATGGGATCACGATACACTGGAACTGTTTAGACGACTTGACCGAGATTTGTGGGAAGAAGTTTACCATAATCCAGTTGACATGCTGGGCAGTATAAATCAGGAAACACTGGAATCCGCTGCTAAAGATGATGCCTTTATCGCCCATATGAACAGGGTATATGAAAACCTGAAAGACTATATGGAATCGAAGACATGGTATGAAAAATCATATGGCGAAGATTCAAATACATATGTTGCATATTTTTCTGCTGAGTTTGGAATAACAGAATGTTTACCCATATATTCCGGTGGTCTGGGAGTTCTGGCAGGAGATCATTTGAAATCCGCAAGTGACCTGGGACTTCCATTAGTTGGTATCGGTCTTTTATATCAGCATGGATATTTTACCCAGTATCTGAATTCAGATGGCTGGCAGCAGGCCCTATACCCCAGTAATGATTTTTATAACATGCCTGTCGAATTGATGAAGGACGATAAAGGGAACCCCATAACTATAACTATAGATTATCCCACAGGTCCTGTAAAAGCTCATATATGGCGAATCCAGGTGGGGAGAGTATCCCTTTATTTGCTTGATACCAATATCCCTGAAAACCAGCGTTTGGAAGACCGTAATATAACAAATCAGCTTTATGTTTCGGGTGAGGAAATAAGAATCCGCCAGGAAATAATGCTTGGTATTGGTGGCGTTAGAGCATTAAAAGCTCTGAATATTGATCCAATAGTTTTTCATATGAACGAGGGTCATTCTGCATTTCTGGCAATAGAGAGAATATGTCTTTTGATGAAAAATCATGGACTTTCCTTTACTGATGCCAAAGAGGTAGCAAGGGCAACAAATATCTTTACCACTCATACCCCTGTGCCGGCTGGTATTGACGTATTTTCTCCTCAGCTAATGGACAAATATTTCAGAGATTATTGCTCATGTTTAGATATATCTTTTGATAATTTCCTGGATCTGGGAAGGCTGAGACCAGGCAATGCTAATGAGGGGTTTAGTATGCCTATTATGGCTATGAGATTGGCTTCCTACAGTAACGGAGTAAGTCAACTTCATGGTAAAGTCGCTCGCCGTATGTGGAATTCTATATGGCCTGAAGTACCAGAGGACGAAGTTCCTATTGGTGCAATTGTAAACGGTGTTCATATACGCTCTTGGGTTTCAAAAGGTATGTCTGACTTGTTTGATAGATACCTGGGTCCAAAATGGGCGGAAGATCCGTTAGATCCTGGTCTATGGGAAAAAGTAAAGCAGATTCCGGCTGATGAGCTCTGGCGAACCCATGAAAGAAGACGAGAACGCCTTGTTGCTTTTGTCAGAAGACAACTGCTTAAACAGCTTGAACGTCGCGGGGCATTATCGTCTGAAATAAATAAAGCAAGTGAAATATTGAACCCGGAAGCCCTGACAATCGGTTTTGCCCGTAGATTCGCAAGCTATAAGAGGGCAACATTAATATTGAAAGATCCACAAAGATTAGAAAAAATATTATGCAATAAGGAAAAACCTGTCCAGCTAATATTTGCCGGTAAAGCCCACCCCGATGACGGCCCTGGTAAAGAATTAATACGTCAGATAATTCACATTACACGCCAGGGAGATTTGAGGAAATATATAGTTTTTATTGAGGACTATGACATCAACGTGGCAAGGTATCTGGTTCAGGGATGTGATCTCTGGTTAAGCACTCCGCGTCGTTTAAGCGAAGCCAGCAGTACAAGCGGTATGAAAGCAGCGGCTAATGGCGGGATCAATATGAGTGTACTTGACGGCTGGTGGGATGAGGCATATAAACCTGAAATTGGTTGGGCTATAGGTCATGGTGAAAATTACAGCGATGAAGCATACCAGGATAAGGTGGAATCTGAAGCTATATATGAAATGCTGGAAAAAGAGGTAGTGCCTTTGTTTTATAACGTAGGGAATAACAGCTTACCACGAAAATGGATACAGTTAATGAAAGCCAGTATGGCCTCTATTTGCCCTATGTTTAATACAAACCGCATGGTTCATGAATATATAGAGCAGTTCTATCATCCTTCGGCTTATAATGCAAAGATACTTACAGCCGATAATTTTGCCAAAGCGAAAGAGCAGTCTAAATGGAAGACTTTTATAAAACTTAACTGGTCTTCTGTCCGTATTGACAATGTAGATATGGAAAATGTTTCGGAGATCAAAGTCGGCAATCAGGTAAAAGTAAAAGCTCAAGTTTACCTGGGAGTTTTAAATCCAGAGGATGTAGATGTAGAAATCTACAAAGGAACAGTTGATTCACAGGGTGAAATAACTAACGCCAGTATTATAAGCATGAATTGCTCGGAATCGCACGGTGAAGACCGGTATACCTTTGAAGGTAATATTAAATGTGATTCCAGCGGATTACATGGTTACACCGTTCGCATATTACCAAGACATGGTGAGTTGAGTAATCCCCATGAATTGGGCCTTATTCTATGGTCACCTTAATTTCCTAAAAGCTTCAGCAAAAATTATTGGAATCCAGTAATCTGAATATCCGATTGTTTGAGGGATTTTCTATTGATGTTTTTGGCAGTCTGTCAAGGATTCATGACCAACTGGCTTTACAAAAAGGAGAACTGTCACAAGAGGATATCCTTTTACGTCGCAGGGAACTGTCCACACAATATAGCTATTATGGTTCAATCGGTTTACGATATACCTTTGGTTCCATCTTCAGTAATGTTGTCAACCCTCGCTTCGGTGGTATTGGCAAGGAAGCCGATGATGAATAATGACATCCTCTTATGATTTAAGCCTGCCCTATGTTGAGGCGAGTTTTCCTCCCGGTTCTACAGCCGCTCCTCCCTAAAGATTATTTAAAATTACATTGCCACAGTATACTGTGGCAATGTAATTTATAGGGCTCTTCCGGGTTCAGTGTGTTAAATATAAGAAACTTCTTTATGCTGTCATTCCTGCTTTCGCAGGAATGACAAGCTGAGAGAATTTTCAATTATAACCACACTGAAACCGGAAGAACCATTTATAGAACCAATATGATATATACTAAGATAATTAAATATCTAGGCATATTTCTCCTCGTGATCATAATCTCCAATGCGGCTTATTCTGAAGTTAAGCTATCCGGATCGTCCTATAACGAAACTTCCATGGTAAACAGCGATGAAGCTTTTCGTTATGGCAACCGAAGCAATCTGCATCTTAAGTTCCTTAGCAAATCAAAAGGCGCAAAGCTAACGGCAGAATTGGATTTTTATATGCTGTATGGATACCTGGTGTCCATCACTGCACAATCTATCCTTCCACAGTCAACCTCCATCGTAACAGAACTTATGAAAGACGGTCAGTTCTATGTTGACAGGTTATACCTGACTTTACCATTTTCCATAGCCGACATCAGGATCGGCAAACAGAGGATCGCCTGGGGCAGTGGGGTTATCTTCAGACCTACGGATAATTTTAATAGACCCAATCCACTGAGCATAAGTGGACGAAAAGAAGGGGTAAATTCCCTTTCTGCCGAGTTCTATACAGGTAGTCTTTCATCCGCTGAATTTGTTATTGCTCCTGCTGATACATTCAATAAAATAAACGGCGAAATAAATCTGGAACATCTAAAATACAGTAAATTTGCATCCCGATATATAACAAACCTGCATAAGACTGATATGGCTTTCAGTTATCAATATTCGGGAGAACCTGAAAACCACATTATAGGTGTGGATTTAAAAGGTGACATAGAGCTTGGTTATCATGTAGAAGGGGTTTTTATATACAATAATGATAGCTTTAGCGGCGATAGTATAGAAGAATATTTCCAGGGTGTGTTTGGCCTTGATTATTCTTTCGCTGAAAAGTGGGTTGTTCTTGGTGAATATTTTTATAACGGCCCTGGCATGGATAAAGAAACAGACCTTTCATCCAGCAACTTTTCACTCCTGGATGAATTCAACTACAGGCATTACCTTTACTCTCAGGTATCTTATCAACATGACATATTTATAGGGGCAAATGCCCTTTATATAATTAACATGATCGATAAAAGTTCCATTTTATCGCCAGCAATTAATTACAGCCTGTTTCAGAATACAGATTTAAATATCTCCGGACAATTTTTTTTCGGAGATAAAGCTGATGAATTCAGCCCGGATCGCCTGGAAGGAAGCCAGATATATTATCTGAAATTGACAGTTAAGTTCTAAATATAACAATCCTGAATTATTCATCCCATACATAAATCCTACCGCCTTCCTACATAATCTATATCCACTAATACCAAGCATAAATTTTACATCCCTGTGTTATTGCGAAGAACGGAGTAACAAAGAAAGTTTTTAGTCTGTATCAGAAGTTTTGGTTCATCCAGTTTGAGTGTGGAAGAGTAAAAAACATTGTCCAATTAAGAAAAAAAATATCCTCCATTTGTCATTCCTGCTTCAAGCTTTTTGAAAGAGCTTGAGCAAAAAGGAATAAGAGTTTCGCAGGAATGACAAGCTGAGAAAATTTTCAAATTATTACCATACTCAAACCGGAAGAGCCAAAGTTTTCACGGAATAAATTTTATGCTTGGCCACTAATGTAATACTTGACAAGCCCTATTATTTCCGTTAATATTGTCTTCATGTAATTGTTAAAAAAATGAAAGATATATTTTCTATACTCACATTTTTCTATAGTTAATGGCAATTAATTGATATTGATTTTTAACAATTACATATTATAAAACTTTCAACATTTTAATTATTCGAAAGGAGAGGTATATGAGAATTTTATATTATGTTTTTGTATTTGTCCTGACAGCAGCATTTTGTGTGAGCCCAGCTTTTTCCGACATACAAGAAGGACTTGCCGGATACTGGAAATTTGATGAAATCGATGGCGACACAGCGGTTGATTCAAGCGGCAATGATAATGATGGAATTATCGAGGGTGATCCCCAATGGGTGCCAGGTAAGATAGACGGCGCACTGGAGTTCGACGGTGACGACCTGGTCAACTGTGGAAATGGTGATTCTCTGCAAATTCAGGATGAAATTACCATTGCTTTTTGGTTTCAGGTTGACGCGTTTATAAACACATGGGAAGCCTTCCTTGCTAAAGGTGATGATTCGTATCGAACAAGTCGGGGAGGTGGAAACGGTAACGCTACGCATATGGGCATTTCCGGTACTACAGTCGGTGGTGGTAATGGCTGGTTTAACGGGCTTACTGTCGTAACCGATGGTACATGGCATCATATGACAGCAGTATATGATGGAGAAGAGGGAAGAATTTATATCGATGGTGAGCTGGATATAACCAGTCCCGGAACTGGAAAGGTAAATATCAGTGGTCACGATCTTTACATTGGGGAAAATTCACAGCAAAGGAATCGCTATTTTCATGGTTTGCTTGACGATATAAGAATTTATAACCGGGTTTTGACTGAAGATGAAATTATTGAGGTAATGGAAGGTTTACAAAAATCAGTGGAAGCCGCGAATAAACTGCCTGTAACATGGGGTAATATTAAGAAATAAGTTTTTCTTAATTACCACACTAAACCCGGAAGAGCCAAATTAATCAAATACAGGAGAAATGCAGCATGAACAAAGAAGATAAAAGTTTCCCACCCGAAAGACAGGAGCATAATTCAGGCCGGGAAATAACATATTCAGATGAAGAGCTTTTTGAGATTAGTCCACCCAAAACACTGAAAGGGAAATATCTGCGGGAAGTAGCCTTCCCCCTGGGGGGAATAGGCACCGGCTGTGTATCCATATCCGGCAGTGGTCAACTGGTGGACTGGGAGATATTCAATCGTCCCAACAAGGGATACCGTCCTGAATACAGCTTCTTCATGTTGTTTGCTCAGGAAGATGGAGAAGAGCCAGTCTTTCGTGTCCTTGAGGGAAGACTTCAACCTCCTTATCAGGGTTATTCTCATGGAGCTACACCCTATCAGGGATTTGGCTTTGGACCTCCCGGTGGATATGGCTCTGGACTTTTGCGTATGGAAAAATGCTCCTTCACCGGTTATTTTCCCTTTTGCAGGCTGGATTTTTCCGATTCCAGCTTACCTGTGGAAGTTTCCACAGAGGCCTGGAGTCCATTTATTCCCCTTAACGATAATGATTCATCCCTGCCTGTAGCTGTCTTTGATGTTACTATTACCAACACCAGCCAGAAACCTGTAAATACCACCGTCTCTTTAGGCTTGCAAAACATCATAGGCTGGCCGCAGGTAGGCAAGAGTGTAAACGCATGGGTGGAAAATGACGATTATCGCGGCATAATAATGACCACCGAGAAGCATGAGAATAATTCTCCCCGCTTTGGCACAATGGCTCTTGTTACACCGGATAAAGATGTAACATACCAGCTTAGATTCGGCGAATCGGGATGGTTTGCCCGATCCGAAAGCCTGATGGATGAATTCGGCATGACAGGCGAATTCATCGGCCCGAAAGAACCTGCCACAAGCCCGGATAATCATGGACAAATGTCTCAATTAGGTATTAAAGCAAAGCTTGCACCAGGTGAAAGCACAACCAAAACCTTTATTCTGGCCTGGCTTATGCCAAATTTTGAAAAATACTGGGGTGGAAATGGCTCAGTATGGAAGACATACCAGGGAAATCAGTGGAAGGACGCGGAGGAAATCGCATCTTACACCATTAAGAACATGCCCCGATTGGAAAGCCAGACCCGGAAATTTGCTGACAATTTTTTTGCCTCTACACTTCCTGTTTATGTTCTGGACTCCATATCAAGCCAAATGTCCATACTGCGAACACCTACCGTCACACGACTTCCAGATAGTACGCTTTACGGATGGGAGGGATGTCATGCCAATGCCGGATGCTGTGAGGGCTCATGCACTCATGTTTGGGCTTATGCTCAAACCATCGCCTATCTGTTCCCAAGGCTTGAGAGGGGAATGAGGGAAATTGATTATGCCATGAACCTTCGGGGAGAGGACGGACACATGCAGTTCCGCATGCAGTTACCTCCTGGTACTCAGGCGCAGCATGGTGGACATGCCGCTGCTGATGGTCAGATGGGTGGAATCCTCCGCACATACAGGGAATGGCAGATCAGCGGTGACGATGAGTTCCTGAAAAAATTATGGCCTTCCCTGAAAAAAGCCCTGGAGTATGCCTGGGTTGACTGGGATAAGGACAAGGACGGACTGCTGGAAGGTATACACCACAACACATTAGATATAGAATATCACGGCCCGGAGACAGTATGCGGAAGTATGTACCTGGCGGCTTTACGGGCTGGCGAAGAGATGGCCCGATATCTCGGTGATAATGAATCTGCTGATGAATATCGTCGGGTGTTTGAGTTGGGTAGTAAACTAAGCGATGAAAAGCTGTATAACGGTGAATACTACTACCAGTTGATCCCGGAGGGAATCGACGTTCCATATCAATACGGCCCTGGATGTATTATCGATCAGGTTCTTGGTCAGTGGCATTCTCGCATGTATGGTCTGGGTGATATATACGATGCTGATCATGTAAAAAGCGCAATTGTCAGCGTTTTCAAATATAACTTCCGGGACGATTTATACAACCATCACAACCCTCACCGGGTTTACGCCATAAACGGTGACAAGGGCCTGTTGATATGCACATGGCCCAAAGGCGGCAGACCAAAACGGAGTGTTACATACGCCTTTGAGTGTATGATTGGTTTTGAATACCAGGCCGGAGCCCATATGGTATACGAGGGCTTCCTGCGTGAAGGGCTTTCTGTTTGCAAAGCTGTTAGGGAGCGTCACGATGGGTTTTTGCGTAACCCTTACAACGAGTTTGAATGTGGGAGTCACTACGCCCGGTCTATGGCCAACTACGCATATTTGCTGGCGTTGAGCGGATTTCGTTATTCTGCTCCCAGTAAGACGCTGTTTTTCAACCCCGTTATATTCAAGGATAACTTTCAGACGTTCTTCTCCGTAGAGGGGGCATGGGGCATTATTAAACAAAGACGGGCATCATATGGCAAAGTCATAACTATAAATGTTCTGGAAGGTGAATTAAAACTGGACATGGTGGTATCCGGGGATGAGACTGTGAAGCAAGAGATATATCTAAAAAAGGGTGAAAGTGTAGAATTGAATTTTAAGAGAAACCACTGAGATATGGAGGAACAGAATAAAAATGGCGGTGCTGGAGACTCTCAATGTAGTGACTAGAATAGAACAGCCCAAAAGGCTTTCTGACCGGGCCCATAAACTGGCCGGAATGGGTTTAGGCGGTGAGTTCGGCCGGCAGATGGTAAACGCCGAGATTAATCTGGCGGATCACATGGATCACATACCCGAGGGAATTTCGGAGGAGATGAAGTATGCACTGGCTGTAAACCTCATAGCGGAAACCGCGCCTCTACGTATTTTACCCGGTGAACTTATTATTGGCTCATCTACATACCGGGAAGCCCCCTTCCATAGAACTCCTATACATAACGGTGGAAGCACAAGCCACCTGACTTTAGGCTTTGATAAGGTTCTTAAGCTGGGATATAAAGGGCTTAGAGAGGAGATCAAGAACAGACTTTCACGACCCGGTTTGGATGCAAAGGGTATTGATCTGTTAAACAGCATGCTGGTTTGTCTGGATGCTGCGGCTGTATGGTATAAACGCTATAATGATAAGCTTAAAGAGCTTATATCTCAGACTTCAGGGAAAGAGCAAAAAGATTATGAAAAGGTGTTGGTAAATATCCAGAACATACCAGAAAATCCGCCGGAAAGCTTTTATGAAGCTGTCCAATCCCTGTGGTTTATGTATGGCTTTCAACGCCTCTGCGGCAACTGGCCCGGCATAGGCAGGATCGATATGATACTGGGGAGATATCTGGAACAGGATTTGATGCAGGAAAAAATTACCCTGGACGAAGCAAGAGAGATCCTTGCACATTTCTGGATCAAGGGAACAGAATGGATCGGGGTAAACGAAAATCCCGGCTCCGGTGATGCTCAGCATTATCAGAATATCGTGCTGGCAGGTGTTGATCCCCAAGGGCATCCGGTGGTTAATGAGGTTACATACCTGGTGCTGGATATAGTGGAAGAACTTCATATCAGCGATTTTCCTGTGGCTGTGAGAATCAACAAAGATACACCGAAAAAGCTGTTGCGACGCATTGCAGAAGTCCAGCGCATGGGCGGAGGTATTGTCTCGGTCTATAATGAAGAAGTGGTTATCAACGCGCTGACCGGTTTTGGTTTCCCCCTGGAAGTGGCCCGAAGCTTTGCTAACGATGGTTGCTGGGAGGTGTTGATTCCGGGAAAAACAGCTTTCTCATATTACCCCTTTGACGTTCTGGAAATACTACAGACGGTTATAGGTTTAAGCGATCCGATATCACCAATACCTGAATTTACCAGCTTTGAGGATTTATATCAAGCTTTTATCCATGCACTTTGTGGCAGGCTCGAGGAGATTAATAAACAGATAGATAATGCATTCAGCGACGGACATCCGGCCACGCTAATTTCCATGTTTATAGATGACTGCATAGAAAAAGGTCGGGGATACTTTGATCGAGGGGCCCGGTATACCTTCACAGCCCCTCATGCTGGTGGTATGGCCGATGTTTGCAACAGCCTGTTAGCCATAAAAAAGCTGGTTTATGATGATAACCAGCTTTCATTTAACCAGCTAATTGAAATCCTCAGATCAGATTGGGAAGATCAGGAACCTTTTCGCAGGCAGATTCGTAACAGGATAAGCTTCTACGGTAATGACGAAAGGGAAGCCGACGAAATGATGGGAAGGCTTTTCAATGACTATACGGATTTAGTCTGGAAAATTCCCGAAAGAAATGGTGTTTTTCGTCCTGCCGGGATAAGCACTTTCGGTCGTGAAATTATATGGAGAAACCACCGCAAAGCCTCAGCTCATGGATTCAAAGCCGGAGACCTACTGGCCACGAATTTTTCGCCTACACCGGGAACTGATGTGAATGGACCAACAGCAGTGGTAAAATCCTACTGTAAGATGGATTTTCAAAGACTTCCCAACGGTGGAACCTTAGAACTTAAGATACATCCCTCTTGTATCAAAGGTGAAGAAGGTCTTGAATCCATGATTTCACTATTAAAAGGCTTCGTGGAACTGGGTGGTTTTTATATGAATATTGATGTTATAGATTCGGATATTCTCAAAGATGCTCAAAAGCATCCAGATAAATATCCAAATCTGGCCGTGAGAATCTCCGGATGGAGCGCGAGGTTTAATACCCTCAGTAAAGAATGGCAAGATATGATAATTCAACGAACTCAACAATTTGTGTAAAAATAATTTTATTCTTCATACTCAGGCTATTTTCTTTCCTTTGGTATTTCCTTTTCCATGCAATTAAGGGCAGCCCGAAGGATATTTGTTCGCATATTCTGGTAGCTCTGGTCTGCCAATTGCAGTATTTCCGCGATAACAGCCCGTTTTGTTTCAGTGCTGGCGGGACATTCCGGCGGCGGATCGGGAAAGTTATTTCGTTTAGCAAATAAATCCAGTTCATTTTTGGTTATATACATAAGAGGTCGGATAAGGGTAAAAGCACCGTTAAAATACTGAGCACATGGATACATGGACGCCATCCTCCCCTGATAAAGCAGGTTTAACAGTGCCGTTTCCACCATGTCATCCATGTGATGTCCAAAAGCCAGCTTGTTACATCCGTTCCTGTTAGTCATCTTAAAGAGGGTTGTCCGACGGTTCCATGTGCATCGGTGACACTTCATAGGCAGTTTTTCATCTTCTGCCAGGTGCATGGGTTCAACTATGTATTCCACACCCGTTGACTCAAGCCAGTCTATAAGGGGTTTATGGGGAGGAAAAGCGTCAGGTCCCCGGGAATCTCCCAGCACGTGAACGGCCAGCAGTTCATAATCTTCCGGCACAATCCGCCGTCGCATCTGCAACAGATTTAAAAGACTCATGCTGTCCTGCCCACCAGATACAGCCACGGCGATCTTATCACCATCGGAGATCATATCGTGTAATCGCAGGGCTTTGTTTACTTTACGGATGAGGATCTTATTTCTTCTCGTTATATCACTCATAAATTTCTAGCTTTTGCTTTTCCACAACCCACCCCATTCGCCGAGTTTTTTACCAAAATCCCAGTATTCCATTTGAAGGGAAACTAAGGGGTTGAATTTTGATGTGTCAATAGCATCTCCTTTTTCGTTGAGTATTGATTCATCAACATGCACCTGCTGGACTTCACCCAGCACCAGGTCATGACTTCCGCAGTTTACAACATTCCACAGGGTGCATTCATAATTTACCGGGCATTCTACAATATATGGTGATTTGACTTTAAGACTCTCACCGGGAGTAAGGTTACCTTCTTTGAATTTATCCACTTCCCGACCAGATACCCTGCCGCACCAGTCGGTAATTAAAGCCTGCTCATTGGATGGTATATTTACCACAAAGTCCTTTGTCTCTTTGACAAGCTCATAGGAATATCTGTTTACGCCAAAAGCCAGGCTGATCAACGGAGGCCGGGCGCAGGCTATACCGCATGCTCCGAATGTAATTATATTAGGTGGTCTGTCTTTACCAACACAACTAACCATGACGGTTGTGGCCGGCATAGGCCAGAGATTTTTATACGACCAGGTAAGGGCTTTTTTAGCAGTCATTGTGTATCACTCCATAAAAGAAAATCGCCTGTATTACAAAGCAAGATATTTTTATGAGATTTGCTTGAAAATACAGACGATATTGAAAAAACTTACACTTATTTATCTTCAAAATGTTCCGGCAGGTATTTCCTTGTCTGTTCTTCCATCTCTTCGTCGGAGATTGCAGTATTTCTGCCTTCAACATCGTATTGATTTCTTACCCAACGTGCAATTCTGGCCACAGCGGATTTGCTGGCTTTCTCTTCGTCTGTTAGTCCAAGATAGTTATTAACCCAAAGGGCTACTCCATCCACGCCGGATTTGTCGGTAATAGCAACTCGCGGCGGTCTGTTAAGCAGCTTGCCAGTGTTAAATATGTTATATACATGCTCATACTTGGCAAGACCATCGGCATGAATACCGGCTCTGGTGGTATTGAAGTTTTTCCCAACCAGGGGATAGAAATGCGGAATTTCAGCACCGATATTTTCGATATAATATTCAGCTATTTCTGTTATAACCCTTGTGTCCATTCCGTTATCTGTGCCCTTAAGACCCATGTATTCAATAACAGCACCTTCAAGGGGTGGGTTGCCTGTTCTTTCACCAAATCCAAACAGGGTGGTGTTTACAGCATTACATCCATAAAGCCATGCAATTGCCCCATTTGTATGTACCTTGTGGAAATCGTTATGACCATGCCATTCAAGCCTATCCTGGGGAACTCCGCCTTCATGGATCATCTTATATACCAGCTTGGGTATGCTTCTTGGAAGGGCAGCGCCCGGATAGGATATACCAAATCCCAGGGTATCGCAAAGCCTTATTTTGGGTTTCAAATCTTCGTCAACCTGATCCGCCATATCCATAACCTTCTGGACAAAGGGAATAACAAATCCGTCAATATCAGCCCTTGTAACATCTTCTAGATGACAGCGAACCCTGACACCGGATGATATTGCATGATCTACCATATCCAGATAGCTTTCGAGGATCTTCTTCCTGTCGCTTCTAAGCTTGTAGAATATATGGTAATCAGAACATGAAGTCAACATTCCGGTCTCTTTTAACCCCAT
The DNA here is from genome assembly GCA_014730235.1 of Candidatus Poribacteria bacterium. Lineage (GTDB taxonomy): Bacteria > Poribacteria > DTPJ01 > DTPJ01 > WJIO01 > WJIO01. Next base: position 6,589 of record WJIO01000185.1, on the reverse strand, counting down.
ATCTGTAACCAATCTGAATTCACCTTTATTGGCTCTTACCCATCCTGTAACCAGAGGGAATTCAAGACCTGTTTCCAGGCATTTTTCCACAGCTTCTTTGTCTTTATTGTTATAAAGAAAGAATTCCGTCCATCTTATTACACCGTTAGGGCCACCCAGTTTGGATATAAGTTTATACAGGTCCACAGTTTGCTCTACTGTGTATGGTGGACGGGCTTGCTGACCATCCCGGAACGTAGTATCGGTTATAACCAGTTCCCGGTTTATGGCCTCCTGGGGATCAAATTCTACCAGATTGCCGTTAATTTCCTCGTAAATTTTTCCATCAAAGGGAATACGGGGAACGTTATCGAACTCGAAGATATCTTCATAAAGATTAGGCTCTTCTACATGAATTATTTCTTTATTTACCAATTCCTTACCTCCATTAATATAATACTCATGAGTATAATTAATCCATTTAGACCTTGATTAAGATACACTTACACCTATGTATATGTTAGTTTTTGGATCAGCTTTATGCTGGAGATTATAGCGATTAGATCGAGAAAATTCAGAATCCAGTTGCCAGATTAGGTCGGATATATCATCGCAAGTCTCTAAACATCTGCGGATTGACTAATAAAATATAGCATAATATATGAAAAAGGTCAACTGGTAAAACTCTAAACCAAGCATAAAATTTATGTCCCTGTGTTATTGCGATAAAGTTTGGTTCTTCCTGGTTCAGTGTGTTAAAGATAAGGAACTTCTATATGCTGTCATTCCTGTGGAAGCAGGAATGACAGGCTGAGAAAATTTTCAAATTATTACCATACTCAAACCGGAAGGGCCAAAGTTTTCACGGACATAAATTTTATGATTGGAACTCTAAATGTACCTGTCTCAATTTATTAGGAGGTAATATTATGGCATTGGAAATACATGAGGAAGACAACAGATTCCGGGCAATATGGCAAGGACATTTTACCACAGGCTGGCTACCAGATACGCCACCATCGGACTGATACTGATCAGAATTTTTTACTTGACTGATAAAGAAAAATATGATAATGTAACACAAAGTGAGAAAATAATAGGAATATCTTTGATATAAATTTTTGCCACGGCGCACAGATATGTGTGCCGTGGTTTTTAGTTTTAAATCTTTTGATTATTGTTTGGGAACACAAAGATGGAAAAAAATAGAGTTGTTGTAGCCATGAGTGGTGGAGTGGATAGTTCAGTAACTGCCGCTCTTTTATTGGAGCAAGGTTTTCAGGTTATTGGTGTTAATATGCTCTTAGGTTCTGGTTTTAAAGATGGCACTGCTCCTGATTCAGCCAGGGATGCACAAACTGTTGCGGAACAACTCAATATACCTTTTCATGTAGTTGATTATCATAAAGCTTTTAAGAAAAATGTAGTTGATTATTTCTGTGACGAATACTCATCCGGAAGGACACCAAATCCCTGTATTGTCTGTAATAAAACCATAAAATTTGGCAAATTAATGGAATTTGCCAATAAAATTGGTGTAGAATATATTGCTACAGGTCATTATGCCCGAATTGAAAAAGATAATGAAACTGGAAGATACCTGCTGAAAAAGGGTATTGACTCTCAAAAAGACCAATCTTACGCCTTATTTAGTCTAAGTCAGGAGCAGTTACGTCATATAATTACCCCTCTAGGCAATTATACAAAAATTAATATAAGGAAGCTCGCGGAATCCCTTTCACTTAAAGTTTCCCAGAGACCGGAAAGCCAGGAATTATGTTTTATCTCGGATAAAAATTATAATAAATTCTTACAGGAGAAGTCCAAAGATCAGGTGAAACCGGGTCCAATTTTGGACATTAAGGGAAATATCCTTGGACAGCATAATGGAATACAGTTTTACACTATAGGTCAGCGTAAAGGATTGGGAGCTTTTGGCAAACCCATGTATGTATTAAAGATAGAACCATCGCAAAACGCCGTTATAATTGGAACTAAAGAGGAATTACTGGTCAATAAACTAACTGCTTCCTCCGCTAATTTTATAAGCATACCAGAATTAAGGGAAGAAATGAGGATAACAGCCAAAATCAGATACAATGATCCTGGTGCTCGGGCCAGAGTGATACCTGTTGAAAATCAGAAAAAAAGTTTTCGAATAATATTTGATCAACCACGAAGGGCTGTAACACCAGGACAAGCAGTTGTTTTGTATGATGGAGATACAGTTGTTGGTGGGGGATGGATTGAATAATTTTTTTGTGACCGGATATTCTCACTAAAAACGACTATAAGCACGAATTACTATCTCTGCTGAGTAATTTGTTATTATAAAAATGCAGATCATTGGTGCATCCTGCTGCACCTGTTTAAAGTTGAACTTCAAGTGCTTATGACTTTTGTTGATTTCCAAGTTTCGACAACACAGTATTATTTTTGCGTAAGCAAGGGGAAACAAGAATGGAAGCTAGAACCTTAAATTTTGGATTATCTGGTATAGTAAACTTTAAACAAAATGGCGATGCAGTGGAGTGTGATATAAATAATATTGGTAGAGGTTATGGTGAAGCTATTGCAATTACTGAAGATCCTGCTATATGTAAATTCGGCGAAATTGATCTCACTATATTTTCGCCAACTGAAAGAACTCCAATAAGATGTGAAGGACGAATAACCTCATTTGAAGAAAATAAGCGTAACCTAGATAAAGTCAAGGAATATCTAGCCAAGATATATATTACGGATATAAGCAGAATTGACGAAAGAAGATTAGGTTTAATTGTTGCCAGAAAAAGCGCGCTTATGGGATAAAGACTTTGCCTGAAATATCCACATAAATGTATCCCGTTTTGTTGCTTGTGGAGACTACCCTCATACTTTTGGGGGTAGTCTTTTATTTTTCACAGAAATAACCAATGGCAAATGCAGTAGGACCTGCATGGGAGGTTATAACATTACCCAGGTTATTTCTGTAGATTTCCTCAAAGTTTAATGACTCAGATAGATGCCTAGAAAGTCCTTCTACGGGTTTTTCATTTTGTCCCCAAACAAAAGCACCTTTTACCGTCTTGTTTTCAGTCGAATCTCTAATAACTATTTCCCTCATACGTCTTAACAATTTTCGGCTACCACGAATTTTTTCCACCGGTGTTACCAAACCATCTTCTATAGACAAAAGCGGTTTTATTTTCAGCATCGTTCCTGCGAGAGCTTGTGCTTTGCCTATTCTGCCACCTTTTAAAAGATGGTCAAGACTGTCCACTGAGAAATAAACCTTTACTTCAGATATAAGCCTTTCAACTAATTTAATAATCGTTCTATCATCGGCGCCATTTTTAGCCGCTTTGGCTGCCTCGAGTACGATTAAACCCAAACCTACAGATGTTGTACGGGAATCAATTACATCTATCTGTATATCAGGTAATTGTTGAGATGCAAGCCATGCAGACTGAGGAGTTGCGCTCATATCCATAGATATATGTAAGGATAATATACTCTCATCTTTTCCAATTTCTTTGTATACCCTCAAAAAATCATCTACAGATGGTTGTGAAGTGGATGGAAAATCTTCAGTTTCATTCAGCATGCGATAAAATTCATTTGGTGAAAGGTCATAGTAATCTCTGTATGATTTGCTTCCCAGTATGACTGTTAGTGGCACGATTATTATGTCGTATTCTTCTACCAATTTCCTTGGTAAATCACAGGTGCTATCAGTAATTATTCTCATATCTTTTCACCTATTTAATTATTGAATCATTCTAAAGATATTATATAAGAACAGTAAAATTGCCCTCCGTAATGAAGTTCGATATCCTGTTCAAGGAATTCAGATGCCACAGCATCAGCTATATCCTTGGCTTCAGCAGAATTTATATTTTCACCATAATATATAGTTATAACTTCATCTTCATCATCCTGAATCATATATTTGATAAGCTGTAAAAACGCGTCAGAATAATTTTTTTCAGATACTCTTACACTTCCATCATATAAACCAATAATGTCATTTTTCTGAACCACTACTTCACCATATTGGGCATCTCTGTTTGCCTGAGTAATTTCACCATGTTTCACATACCCCTTAGCTTCATTCATATTTTTCAGGTTTTCATCTGTATCGCTATTCAATTTAAATGCCAGTAACGCGGTAATTCCCTGAGAAATATTTTCAGTTGGTATAATTTTTACATTTTTGTCTGTAATTTCAGATGCCTGATTTACCGCCGGAATTATATTTTTATCATTGGGAAATAAAATTATATTATTATTTGAAGCGTTTTCTATGGCATCAATTAATTCTGAAACGCTGGGATTTCTTATTTTATCACCAACAAGAACCGTATTTGTACCCAGGCTTATCATTATAGCCTTTATACCACCACCCGGAGCTGTGGCTATAATTGATATATTACGATCAGTATTAAACTCTTCTTTGGCCTTATTTATTATATGCCTGTGTTGTTTTTGCATATCATCAATTTTGATTTGAATGGGTTTACCATGCAAATGAGCCATTGCCAGTACTTTTTCTGGTTTATTTGTATGTATATGAATTCTTATCATATTTCTACTTCCGATAACAATAAGGTCATCACCAAAAGCCGTCATTTTTTTTCTTATAAAGGGTATATCTTCCTCACTGTCGGTAAGTAGAAATTCTGTGCAATATCTATATTCCAGATTTTGGGGGACTTTATTATGGGTTAAATCTGGATCAAGATTATATGAAGTCTTTAAGTTATCACCCTTAACAAAAGCCAAAATACCCTCAAGCATATAAACAAATCCCTGTGCTCCTGAATCCACAACTCCGGCCTGAGCTAATATAGGAAGCATCTCGGGCGTTTTATCCAGAGATTCCTTGGCCCTTTTTAATACTACTTCAAGCATTTTTAAAATATTATTATTATTCCTGGCAAATTTAATAGCCTCATCTGAAGATTCTTTTACAACAGTGAGTATTGTTCCTTCTGTTGGTTTTGTCACAGCTTTATATGCTTTTTCTGTACCTAATTTTAATCCCCTGGCAATATCAAAACAAGTGAATTTGTCATTAATATAAGATAATTCTGTGAAACCAGCTATAACCTGTGAAAAAATAACCCCGGAACAGCCTCGTGCATTCATCAAAGTTTCCCTGGCCACAGTTTCCAATATTTCTTTTAGCGAAGCATCTGTCATACTTTCCAGTTTATCCGTAGCAGAAAGCAAAGTGAGAGACATATTTAAACCTGTATCTCCATCAGGTACAGGGAAAACATTAAGCTGATTCAATATTTCTTTGTTTTCATTAAGCCAGCTTGCACCTGCCATAAAGGCTTTTCTGAAGCCTTCTCCGTTGCAGTGAGAAATACTCATAGCTGCCTTTCTATAGCCACACATCCTCATTATCATCATTTATGAAATTCATTTTCAAGATTATTAATCACATTTTGTATGTCTTTTGGTATTGACACAGAAAATTCCATATATTCTCCAGTAATGGGATGAATAAAACCCAGTAGTTTGGCATGAAGAGCCTGTCTATCCAGTTTTTGTATAGCAGAAATTACATTCTGAGATGAAGCCATTTTAATTGCTTTATTCCTGCCACCATAATCAGGATCTCCGACTATGGGATAACCTATATGCGAAAAATGCACTCTTATCTGATGTGTTCTGCCTGTTTTAAGCTCTATATCCAGAAGAGAAAAATTTTCATAATAACATATAACGGAGAATTCGGTTACAGCTTCTTTACCCCCTATTGATGTAACGGTCATCTTCTTTCTATCCCGTCGACTTCTCCCAATAGGAGCTGTAATTATTCCCTTTTCATGCTTCAAATTACCGCATACCAGAGCTAAATATCTTTTTCTAATCCTGCGTTCTTTGAATTGATTTATTAAATAATAGTAAGTCTTTGCGGTTTTAGCAACCACAAGAATTCCAGAAGTGCCTTTGTCTATTCGATGAACAATACCGGGTCTTTCAGGAGTAATAGATACAAGCTCTTTAAATTTATTCTTTTCATTTATACCTTTATCCGGATTATTCAGTATATAGAAAACCAGAGCGTTGACTAAAGTGCCACTATCCAAATTGGCAGCAGGATGTACTATCATTCCAAAAGGTTTATTAACAACTATAACTTCATCATCTTCATAAATTATATCTAGGGGTATATTTTCAGCATATTTATCAGGTGAAATGTTTGTATCCGGTAAGTTTATTCTTACTATTTCACCCAAATGAAGTTTGTAACTTGGTTTAGCCTGTTTTTTATCAACTGTTATATATCCTTCGGATATAAGTTTTTTTATATAGGATCTGGATAAATCATCTTCATTTTCGGTTACAAAAACGTCAAGTCTTAATCCGTCCTTTTCATCATCAACCTTATACTGATTTTGAATTACCATACCACACTGAACCCAGAAGAACCTGTTATTTTTAATATAATTTCCCGTTATTTGAGATTGCAATAAAAATTTGTCAAATTTTCTTAAGATATTTATCAATCGCCTTTGCCGCTTTTTTACCTGCACCCATTGCACTGATAACAGTAGCCGCTCCGGTCACAATATCCCCGCCAGCCCATACATCACCGATGGATGTGAGACCGGAT